>NZ_JBQQBS010000030.1:0-115874 GCF_052245395.1 Streptomyces sp. 4N124 | reverse complement strand
GGACGGAGGCCGGCCGAGCGGGCGGGGTCAGCTGTGCGTGGACGTGGTGCCGGGGGCCGGGGCGGCGGGCTCCGGGCGGGGGCCGGGCGTGCGGGAGGCGCCGGGGAGCGGGGCCTCGCCGCTGGTGTGCAGGGAGGTGCCGGACGCGTCAGGCATACCGCGGGACACCCTCGGCGCTTCCCCCGCCTCCTCCTCTTCCTCGAACAGGTCGCGCGCGTGGCGGCCGGACAGCCCGGTCGAGGCCTCGGCGGCCGGGGCGGGCGGCAGGACGGGCGGGATCGAGGGCAGCACCCTGGCCACGGCGCGGCCCAGCGGGCCGCAGCGGGCCAGCAGCGGGGTCCCGGCGACGGCCACCCGGCCGTGCCGGTCGGTCAGCAGCGAGCGGACGTATGCCCGGCCGGGGCCCAGGACCACGGCCCGGACCGTGGGGTCGTCCCCGGGCGGGGCGGCGAACTCCGGGGGCAGCGGGTCCGGCAGTTCGGCCGCGATCAGCACGGGCGCGATACCGAGCCGGGGCGGGGTCTGACGGGCGGTCCGGTAGGCGGACCGCACCGGGGGGCCCGCGTAGTCCCGGTGCACGCCCTCGGCGACGACGACCAGCGGGCTCGGCAGCCGTACGTCGAGCTGCGCGGCGACCGCCTGGACCAGGGCCGTGGCCGCCCGGTCGTTCCCGGTGACGGAGAGCACGGGCGGGCCGACGGCCAGGTCGAGGAAGGCCACCGACCGGTCCGCCTCACCGACGGCGACGATGATCGGGCGGACGTCGGCCGCCTCCGGTGTCACCGAGGGCAGGTCCGCGCGGGCGACGAGCCATCGCTCCGGCTGGTCCGGCTCCGTCCACCACGCCCCGTCGGGGTCGGGCTGCGGGAGTTCGGTCCCGGCGAGGAACACGGCGACCGAGTCGGAGGCCACCAGCACGGCGTACGGCCGGGCCGGCGCGGCGGCCAACCGGGCTGCGGCCAGGGCCCGTTCCGCGTCCCGCCACGTCGCGGGGGCGCCCAACTGCCGTACGAGCAGCCGCAGACTGCTCCGGTGGCGGTACCAGGCCCGCACGGGCGCGGTGAACGCGTAACGCGTGACGGCGACTTCACGGCGCAGCCGCGCCCAGGCCGCGCGCCAGCCACCCCAGCGCATCGCCCACACGCGCAGCAGCAGGAAGACCAGCAGCAGCGCCCCGGCGATGCCGAGCACCCGGTAGATGGTGTCGCTGTGCTGCCGGAAGAAGACAAAGGGATCGGTGTTCCTCATGCCGCCTGGATCTGGTCTCGTAGCGCCAACAGGGCATAGTGGTTACGCGACTTGACGGTCCCCTGCGGGACCCCGATGGTCCGCGCGGCCTGCGCCCGGGTGTGGTCGCGCAAGTGGATGTGGAACAGCACCTCGCGATGCTCGGGCGAGAGTCCCGCCAGGGCCAGCCGGACGACCTGACGGTCGGCGACGCTGTCGGCCAGGTCGCCGACAGTGTCCGGCCGGTGCATCATGTCGTCCGGAATCACGCCGACCGGGACGGTCCGGTCGCGTCGGCGGGCATCGACCGCAAGATTGCGGGCGACGCGGTAGAGCCAGGCGATCCGGCGGTCTTCGTCGTACCGGTCGAGGTCGGCGGCCGCGAGCCAGGCCCTCAACATCGTCTCCTGCACGATGTCCTCGGCGCGGTGCCGGTCTCCGGAGGTGAGTCGGTACGCGTGGCGGAGCAGGCGGGACCGGTAGCGCTCAGCGGTTGGGGGAGAGCCGGGTAATTGAGCGTGAGACATGGTTTGGCTCCAACGACGCTCTCTGTGAGGCGACATGGGGGCACCGGGCCCACTGGGGGCCGTGGTGGAACTCCGAGGCTATTGACATCCTGCGGATTTTTCCTGTGTCAGCTTTTGCCCAATAACGACAAAAGAGAGCAGAGTCACCTCAGATATAGCTCAGAGTTCTCCCTCCAATGGGCAACAGCAACAGGCAAGTTGCCCAATCAGGAAGGAATGCCGTGACCTTCAGTCAGAGCCCGCCGACCGGAAGCCGGCGGAACTCGATCGTCTCGTACGTCCCCTTCGTCCCCGTCTCGTACAGGATTCCGACCGTGTCCCGGTTCACCTGCACCAGGTCGGAGTAGGCGGCCCGGCGCCCGTCCAGGGTGCGGACCTTCTTGAACGTCTTTCCGGCGTCCTTGCTGCGCCAGATCGCCATGGACCGCCGGGCGGTGGGCACGGACGGGCCGGAGAACAGCAGCGGGCCCGACTGGACCTGGAGGACGCTGGCCTCCACCACGGGCACGTCATTGAGGGTGGGCTGCACCCGGTAGGGGCGGTCCAGCTTCCGCGCGCCGCTGCTCGAATGGCTGTCGAGCCGGTTGCCGGTGCTCGTGCCGTTGTGGTCACGGGAGTTGAAGTAGAGGCGGCCGTCGGGGAGCTGGGTGGCGGTGGATTCGTTGGCGTTGTTGTAGCCGTTGTAGGTCGTGTCGACGAAGCCCAGGTTCCAGGTCTGGCCGCCGTTGTCGCTGTAGAGGGCGTGGCCGCCGTAGTACTTGGGCTCCTGGCCGGTGTCGGCGGAGCCGGCGGGCGGGGCCGTTGAGTGGTTGGCCGGGACCACCAGGCGTCCGGCGTGCGGGCCGCGGGTCAGGGCGACGGCGTGGCCAGGGCCGGTCGCGTACCAGCGCCAGTTCCGCGGCTTGACGCGGGTGGTGATGTCGCGCGGGGACGTGAAGCTGAGGCCGTCGTCCCAGCTGCGCTGCACGAACACCCGGCGGCTCTGCTGGGGCGTGACCTCGCCGCGCATGATCTGACCCTCCGTCACGTTCCCGCTGTTGTAGGAGGTGACCAGGATGACCGCCTGGGCGCGCGGGTCGTACACGGGTGCCGGGTTGCCCCGGGTGTTCCCACCGCCGGCCGCGACGACCCGGAGCGGGCCCCAGGTGCAGCCGCCGTCGCCGGAGCGGCGCAGGACGACATCGATGTTGCCGGTGTCGCCGGCGCCGTCGCGCCGGCCCTCGGCGAAGGCGAGGATCGTGCCCTCGCCGGTCCTGACGGTGGCGGGGATGCGGTAGGTGTCGTAGCCGCCCTTTCCGGAGACGTACGGCAGTGAGGTGGTGCAGGCGGCTGCCGAGGCGGTGGCCGTGGGAGCGGCCAGGGGACTGAGGAGTACGGCGGTGACGAGGAGGGTGCGGATCAGGAGTCTCATCCCTCTCCCTGACGGATCGTCGGATGCTGTCCGTCACATGGTCCCCGGTCTGACCATCCCCGACTCGTACGCCACGATGACCAATTGCGCCCGGTCCCTCGCCCCCAGCTTCCCCATGATCCGGCTGACGTGCGTCTTCGCCGTCAGCGGGCTCAGGCCCAACGCCTCGGCGATCTCGGTGTTGTTGAGCCCGCGCGCCACCAGGGTGAGCACCTGGCGCTCCCGTTCGGACAGGCATTCGGGCCCGCCCGCCGCCGGTGGAGCCGAAGGGCTGCGCAGAAGTCGCTCGATCAGCCGTGCCGTCGGCCCCGGTGACAGCAGCGCCTCCCCGGCCGCCACCGTACGGATCGCGTCCAGCAGTTCGGCCGGACGGGTGTCCTTCACCAGGAACCCGGAGGCGCCGGCCCGCAGCGCGTCGATGATGTGCTCGTCGGTGTCGTAGGTGGTGAGGACGAGAACCTTGACGCCGGCCAGGTCCTCGTCGGCGGCGATCTGGCGTGTCGCCTCGATGCCGTCCAGGTCGGGCATGCGGATGTCCATCACGACGAGGTCGGCGCGTTCGCTGCGGGCCAGCCGCACGGCCTCGCGGCCGGTGCCCGCCTGGCCGACGACCTCCATGTCCGGGGCCGACTCGATGAGCATGGCGAACGCGGCGCGCACGAGGGTCTGGTCGTCCGCCAGCAGCACTCGGATGGTCATCGGGTCCCTTCCATCACGTCCATGGGCAGTACGGCGGCCACCTCGAAGCCGCCCTGCGCACGCGGCCCGGCGACGAGGGTGCCGCCCACACTGCGGGCCCGCTCGCGCATGCCGACCAGCCCGAAGCCGGGCCGCGCCGCATCCCTGGCTCCGGTGCCGTCGTCGGTGACCGTGAGGTGCAGGGCACCGTCCCGCTCGCGCAGGTCGACGCGGACGGACGGTTCGGGTCCCGCGTGCCGTACGGCGTTGGTCAGCGCCTCCTGGACGATGCGGTAGGCGGCGGCGCCGACGGCTGGCGGGGCGTGCCGTATCCGTACCGTCTGCTCCACGCGCGCGCCCGCGAGCCGGGCGGTCTCCACGAGGTCGCGCAGTCCGTCCAGGCCGGGCAGCGCGCCACGCGCGTCGGGCGAGCCGTGCTCCCGCAGCACCTCCAGCGTCGTACGCACCTCGCCGCGTGCCGTCCGGCACGTCTCGGCGATGTCGTCGAGGGCCTTGGCGACCGTCTCCCGGTCCAGGCGCTCGGGGTCGGCGGCGAGGACGTGCGCGGCGACGGAGGTCTGCACGCCGATGAGGGTGATGCTGTGCGCGAGCAGGTCGTGCAGGTCACGGGCGATCCGGAGGCGCTCCTCGGCGACCCGGCGGCGGGCCTCCTCCTCCCGGGTGCGTTCGGCGCGTACCGCGCGTTCGACGATGGCGGCGACGTACTGGCGGTAGTAGCGGACGTCGATGCCGATGAAGAGGACGGCGACGACCCAGCCGGAGATCCGCAGGAGCTCCACCACCCCGTCGGGGTTGGTGAGGGCGTTCATGATCAGCGTCACGCCGAGGACCGTGGTGCCGGTGAGCAGCGTACGGCGCACCGTGCCGGTCGCCGCGATCGTGTACAGCACCACCATGGTCGCCGGAATGGGCGCGGTGTGGTTGTTGTCGAGGGCGTGGTACGGAGCGATGCAGGCCAGCGCCACGAGCAGCACCGGCACGGGGTGGCGGCGCCGCCACACGAGCGGCACATGCGCGGCGAGCAACAGGGTCCAGCCGAGCGCGTCGGGCCGCAGCCCGTCGTTGACGAGCAGGGCGAGGGCCGTGGCGACGACGGCGAGCGCCCCGGCCAGCAGCGCGTCGTTGCGCATGCCGTGCGGGGCGGTGCGGGGGTCGCGGTTGATCGCCGCCATGACCCGCTCGCCGAGGCGGGGAGATGCCGTGGTGGTGGATGTCTGCACAGGGTCATCTTCCGTGCGGAGGGCGCCCCTCCGGGAGGGAGGGGCGCCTGTTCGGGTCAGTGGGCGGACGCGGTCACCAGCTCGGGTTCCTTCGGCGGCATTGGTGGTTCGGGCTCGCGGGAGAGGCGGCCCGGCCACCACACCCTGCGGCGCAGCGCGACGCTCGCGCTGGTGACCAGGTAGGTGCGGACGAGGAAGGTGTCGAGCAGGACGCCCACCGCGATGACGAAGCCCAGCTCGACGAGTTGGACGAGCGGCATGTTGATGAGCACCGCGAAGGTGGCCGCGAGGACCAGTCCCGCGGAGGCGATGACCCCGCCCGTCGTCCGCAGCGCGGTGAGGGCGGCCGCCACGGGCTCGGCGCCCTTCAACGCCTCCTCCCGCATCCGGTGCATCAGGAAGATGCCGTAGTCGACACCGAGGGCGACGAGGAACACGAAGGACAGCAGCCCGAGTCCGGGGTCGGTGCCCTCGAAGCCGAACACCGGCCCGAAGACCAGCCCGCCGATGCCGAGCGCCGCCCCCCACACCGCGACCACGGCGGCCACCAGCAGCAGCGGCGCGACGATGCTGCGCAGCAGCGCGATCAGGATCAGCAGTACGGAGGCGAGGACGAGCGGCACGACGACCTTCGTGTCGCTCGCATTGGTGTCCTTCAGGTCGATCTGCTCGGCGCTCACTCCGCCGACGTAGGAGCCGTCGAGCCGGTCGCGCAGATCCTCGATGGTGCGGGTCTCGCCCGGGGACTGTGGCGGGGCGGCGGCGAGTACGGAGATCTCGGTCCAGCCGTCGCCGCTGCGACCGCGTTCGGCGCTCTCCACGCCGCCCGTGTCGCGGATGTCGGCCAGGGCGGCGTCGGCCCGGTCGGTGGGCGCGATGACGCTGATGGGCTGCGTGCCCTGCTCGGGGTAGGCCTTGGCCAGGGTCTCCATGGCGGCCACGGCTTCGGGCTTGTTGGTGAAGGAGTCCTCCTGCTTGATGGTGCCGGGCAGGTTCAGCGTGCCCAGCGCGAGCGCCCCGAGCAGGACGGCGCCACCGGCGAGCACGGTCAGCGGGCGTCGCCCGGCGGAGCTGCCCATCGCGGAGAACAGCGACCGGCGGACTTTGGGTGTACTGCCGTAGCGCGGCACCAGCGGCCAGAACACCCGCCGGCCCAGCAGCACCAGCAGCGCGGGCAGCAGGGTCAGCATGGCCACCAGCGCGCACAGCACGCCGAGGGCGCCGAGCGGGCCCATGCCCCGGCTGGAGTTGAGGTCGGCGGCGAGCAGGCACAGCAGTCCGGCGGCGACGGTGCCCGAGGAGGCGAGCACGGCGGGCCCGCAGCCGCGCAGGGCGGTGACCATGGCGTCGTACGGCCGCTCGATGCGCCGCAGTTCCTCCCGGTACCGGGAGACGAGCAGCAACGCGTAGTCGGTCCCCGCGCCGATCACGAGGATCGTCATGATGCCGGAACTCTGGCCGGACACGGACGTCCCGAACCACTGGTTGAGCCCGTAGGCGAGGCCCATCGACAGATAGTCGGCCAAACCGGCGACGAAGAGCGGCAGCAGCCACAGGAACGGGCTGCGGTAGATGATGATCAGCAGCAGCGCGACGACCGCGAGGGCGGTGTAGAGCAGCGGTCCGTCGAGCGAGTCGTAGACCTCGGAGGCGTCCGTGTCGAGCGCCTCCGGACCGCCGACGTCGACGCTCAGCCCGTCGCCGCCCTGCGCGATGTCCCGTACATCGATGACCATCTCCTCCCGGGCCTTCTCGTCCATGCCGGGCTCGGTGCTGGCCACCGGGTAGATCAGGGTGGTGCCGTCCCGGGACGGCACTCCGGCCGGTTCCTCGGTCAGGGTGTGCGCGTCGGCGATCCGGTCGATCTGGCCGGCGGCGGTGGCCTTGTCGGCGGCGGTCAGTCCGCCGTCGCGGTGGTAGACGACGACCATTTCGGTGGCCTCACCACCGGGCAGCCGCTCCTCGATCTTGGCGGCCTGGGTGGAGTCGGCGCTGGCCGGCAGATAGTCGACGGCACGGTCACGCTGGACGTCGCCGAGTTTCGAGGCGAACGGCGAGGCGATCGCCAGTACGGCGATCCACAGCCCGAGCACCAGCCAGGGCACGGCTCGCCGCCGCCGTACGGATGTCTTTGCGGCCCCCATATGACGGGCCTCCCTCCGGTCGGGGTGTCTGGGTCGTTCTCCAGACTCCCGGCGGGAGGAGGGTGATTCGTCGCGCGTGAGGGCGAGTTGAGGGGTACTGCCAGGGGCGGCACACAGGCCGCGTTACTCCCCGGGGAGTACGGCTACGACGGTGTACGCGCCGCCGCCAGCAACCGGCTCACATCGTCCCCGCAGATCGTGAGCGCCGCCCCCACCGTGCTGAGCACATCCCGCTCGGCCGGGGTGTACGGCCCGTCCGCGAGGGCGATCCGCGCGCCCTGCAGCAGGATCGACTCCCGGCCCGCCGCGGCGAGGTGCGGGGCCAGCGGATCGAGGGCCTCGTGCAGCTCTATGGCCAGACCCGCCCCGCACGGCTCGCCGTAGACCCGGCCGGTGTCCGCGGCCAGCGCCTCCACGAGAGCGTTCAGCTGGTCCTCCGTGCAGTCGTCGAACCCGGCGGCACGCACCTCGGTCGCCGCCGCCTCCAGGGACGTACGACTGCACGTGCCACCCGCGGCGAGGACCGCGAGGGCGACGGTGTGCACGGCGTCGCGGAGCATCGCGGAGAACCGCGTGGTCGTCGGGTGATCCAGCACATCCGTGCCGAAGTGCCGACGGCAGGCCGCACACTCCACGACCGGCCCCGACTCACCCCGCGGCAGCACCGGCACACCCAGCATCGTGAACCGGCGACGCCCGGTCAGCCGCTGATAATTCCGGTCTCCCCCACACCCCGGACAGAAGAACTCACCGTCCCCGACGGCACTCCACGAGGTACGGGTGCCCAGAATGCGCGCACGCCTGGCAGCACGGCCGTCTCGTCCCCGTCCTGGCAGCACGTCGCACCTCCGTAACCCCACGGCAACATCGCCGCGCTCGCGTGATGTTAGCCACATTGTTGAGGCAGAGTCAGTACCCCGGACGAGACCTACCCGTGACCTGCACAGGGATTGGCCGGAAAACGACAGACCCCGCGCCCCAAAGGGGCGCGGGGAACTGCGCGACAAGCCACAACGGCGCGTCAGCCGATCCGACAACAGCAAGCCGTCAACGACCCGCCCGGTTGACCGCGGAGACAACCGCCTTCAGCGACGCCCGCGTCGTATTCGCATCGATGCCAATGCCCCACAGCACCTTGTCCTCAATCGCGACCTCGATGTACGACGCGGCCTGCGCGGACGCCCCCTCGCTCATCGTGTGCTCCTGATAGTCCAGCAGCCGCGCATCGACGCCGATGCCCTGCAGCGCATGGAAGAAGGCCGAGATCGGACCGTTGCCCGTGCCGACCAGCGTCGTCTCGACGCCGTCCACCTCCGCCTCGACATGGAGCGTGTCCACACCGTCCGTGTCGGTCGTCGACTGGCCGTTCTTGACCTGGATCCGACCCCACGGATTCCCGGGGTTCGGCAGGTACTCGTCCTGGAAGACCGTCCAGATGTCCTTCGGCGTGACCTCGCCGCCCTCGGCGTCCGTCTTCGCCTGGATGATCTTCGAGAACTCGATCTGCATCCGGCGCGGCAGGTCCAGCTTGTGCTCGTTCTTCAGGACGTACGCCACCCCGCCCTTGCCGGACTGCGAGTTGACGCGGATGACCGCCTCGTACGACCGCCCGACGTCCTTCGGGTCGATCGGCAGGTACGGCACGGCCCACTCGATGTCATCGACGGTGACACCCTTCGCCGCCGCGTCGGCCTCCATCGCGTCGAAGCCCTTCTTGATGGCGTCCTGGTGGGAGCCGGAGAAGGACGTGTAGACCAGGTCGCCCACGTACGGGTGGCGCGGGTGGACCTCCATCTGGTTGCAGTACTCCCACGTACGACGGATCTCGTCGATGTCGGAGAAGTCGATCTGCGGGTCGACGCCCTGCGAGAACAGGTTCATGCCCAGGGTGACCAGGTCGACGTTGCCGGTGCGCTCGCCCTGTCCGAACAGGCAGCCCTCGACGCGGTCGGCGCCGGCCATCAGCGCCAGCTCGGCCGCCGCCACCGCCGTACCGCGGTCGTTGTGCGGGTGGATCGACAGGCAGACGTGCTCACGGCGGGAGAGGTTGCGGCCCATCCACTCGAAGCGGTCCGCGTGCGTGGACGGCGTGGAGCGCTCCACGGTCGCGGGCAGGTTGAGGATGATCTCGCGCCCCGGACCGGGCTGCCACACATCCATCACCGCCTCGCAGACCTCCAGCGCGAAGTCCAGCTCGGTGTCGGTGAAGATCTCCGGGCTGTACTGGTACCCGAACTCGGTCTCCGGCCCCAGCAGCTTCTCCGCGTACTCCATCACCAGCCGCGTACCGTCGACGGCGATCTGCTTGATGTCGTCCTTGGAGCCACGGAAGACGACCCGCCGGAAGACCGGGGCGGTGGCGTTGTAGAGGTGCACGGTCGCGCGCTTGGCGCCCTTGATGGACTCCACCGTCCGCTCGATCAGGTCCTCGCGGGCCTGGGTCAGTACGGAGATGGTGACATCGTCGGGGATCGCCCCCTCTTCCTCGACGATGGAGCGCACGAAGTCGAAGTCGGTCTGACCGGAGGCCGGGAAGCCGACCTCGATCTCCTTGTAGCCCATCTTGACCAGCAGGTCGAACATCGCGCGCTTGCGCACGGGCGACATGGGGTCGATCAGCGCCTGGTTGCCGTCACGCAGGTCGGTGGAGAGCCAGCGGGGGGCGGTGGTGATCCGCTTCTCGGGCCAGGTGCGGTCGGCGATGTCGACCTGCTCGTACCGGCCGTACTTCTGAATCGGCATAGAACTGGGCTGCTGGCGATTTGCCATGGTGCGGGGCTCCTCAGGATGTCCGGAAAGGACGGCCGACGACGCAACACCAAGCTCCGCGGGGAGGGAGTCGACCTGTACTACAGGCCCTCGCCGCGGCAGCTAAGGAGGAGCAGCCCGAAACGCATGATGCGCAGCATGCTAGCGGACCGTTCCCGAATGCACGGGGCTGTATCAGTATGCGGGACTGCAACGCGCGCCCAAGGGGCGCGGGGAACTGCGCGATCAGCCACACACGGCCTGCAGCCAATAACACAGCGCAACCAGCCCACGCCCCAAACATCCCCACATTTCACCAATCAAGGTCGCCGATAGTGACACCGGCATCACGGAGTGCAAGTGTGCGGACCATGACGACAAACGGGGGCTACACGCCCGTCTTCTGCACCGTCGTACCACCCCACATCCTCGACAAGCTCGCCCAGGCCGAGGACCCCGCGCTGGCCGGCCCCGCTCGCAGGACCCTCGAGCGCGACGCCTACCAGCGCACCCACCGCCGCCTGACCACAGTCCTCGGCGCACCCACCGTCGCCCCACCCGCCGAAGCCGCCGCAGGCAAACCGCACCGCACGATCTACGACGCCGAGCACAAGACCGACCTGCCCGGCAAGAAGGTCCGCGGCGAGGGCGACGAGCCCGGCAAGGACGCCACCGTCAACCGCGCCTACGCCGGCCTGGGCGCGACGTTCGAGCTGTTCCTGAAGGCGTACGGGCGCGACTCGATCGACGGCGACGGACTGCCGCTCGACGCGACCGTGCACTACGACGAGGACTACGGCAACGCCTTCTGGAACGGCGAGCAGATGGTGTTCGGTGACGGCGACAGCGAGGTCTTCCTCGACTTCACCATCCCGATCGACGTCATCGGCCACGAGCTGGCGCACGGCGTCACCCAGTACACGGCGAACCTGACCTACTTCGGCCAGCCGGGCGCCCTGAACGAGTCGATGTCCGACGTCTTCGGCTCGCTGATCAAGCAGTACACCCTCGGCCAGACCGCCGCCGAGGCCGACTGGCTGATCGGCGCGGGCCTGCTCGCCCCGCGCGTGACCGGCAAGGCGCTGCGCTCCATGAAGGAGCCGGGCACGGCGTACGACGACGACGTCCTCGGCAAGGACCCGCAGCCCGGCACGATGGACGACTACGTCCGCACCGGCCGCGACAACGGCGGCGTGCACATCAACTCGGGCATCCCCAACCACGCCTTCTACCTCGCCGCGACCACGCTCGGCGGTCACGCCTGGGAGCGGGCCGGGCAGATCTGGTACGACGTGCTGACCGGGGGCGAGCTGAAGGAACAGGCCCTCTTCGTCGACTTCGCCACGCTGACGGTCGCTGCCGCGAAGGCACGGTACGGCGACAGCAGCGAGGAGCTTCAGGCCGTACTCAAGGCCTGGGAGCAGGTCGGGGTGCGCACCCTCTAGTTCCGTACTAGACAGGACCCATGCGTATTCAGGTGCGGCGCACGGGTGGATTCGCGGGCATCGAGCGGCACGCCGAGGTGGAGACCTCGGGGCGGCCCGATGCCCAGGAGTGGCACTCCCTGGCCGAGAGCGCGGTCGCGTCCGGCCGGGGCGTGCCCCCCGTCGGGGTTCCGGACGGCTTCAGCTACCAGATCACCGTGGACGGCAAGACGGTGTACTGCTCGGACCCCCGGCTGACGGAGGAGCAGCGGAAACTGATCTCCAGGGTGCTCAAGGAAGGCGCGTAGCCGGTCGGGGAACGACGCGTAACTGCTTGTTCACGCCTGCCCGTTGACTTCCGTTACCGGCGGTACGGATGATCCGGCGCATGGCGACTGACCCGATACCGCAGTTCCCCTCCGGCTTCCTGTGGGGCGTCTCGACGTCCGCCCACCAGATCGAGGGCGCGGCCGACCAACGCGAACCCTCAATCTGGGACGCCTTCACGGCCGAGCCGGGACGGGTGAAGGACGGCTCGACGGCGGCGGTGGCCTGCGACCACTACCACCGCTACCGCGAGGACGTGGCGCTCCTGGCCGGGCTGGGGGTGGACGCGTACCGCTTCTCGATCTCGTGGCCGCGGGTCCGGTCCGACGGCGGAATGGACTTCTACGACCGTCTGGTCGACGAGCTGTGCGCGGCGGGCGTGCGTCCCGTCCCGACCCTCTTCCACTGGGACCTGCCGGTGTCCCTCGACTGGCTGAAGCGGGACACGGCTTCGCACTTCGCGGAGTACGTGTCGACGGTGGCCGGCCGCCTGGGCGACCGCGTCTCGAAGTGGATCACCCTCAACGAGCCCGCCGAACACACCCTGTTCGGCCACGCGCTCGGCGCCCACGCACCGGGCAAGCAGCTGATGTTCGACGCTCTTCCGGCCGCCCACCACCAGCTCCTGGCCCACGGCCTGGCCGTACAGGCACTGCGCGCCTCCGGCGCCACCGACATCGGCATCGCCAACTCGCACGGCCCGACCTGGCCGGCCTCCCGCGACCAGGCGGACGTGGAGGCGGCCGACTTCTACGACCTCCTGCTCAATCGCCTCTTCGCCGACCCCGTCCTGCGCGGCGAGTACCCCGAGGGAATCAGCGAGTTGATGCCAGGGGACGTCCCGGCCGACCTCAAGGTCATCGGTGAACCGCTGGACTTCTACGGCGTCAACTACTACTCGCCGACACGGGTGGGCGCCCCGCAGGGCACCGACATCGAGTTCGGCGGGCTGACGATCCCCGCCGAACTCCCCTTCTCCGTCCACGAGATCGACGGCGTCCCGGTCACCGACTTCGGCTGGCCGGTGGTCCCGGAGGGCCTGACCGAACTGCTCACCGGCTTCCACGAGCGCTACGGCGACCGGCTCCCACCCGTCGTCATCACCGAGAACGGCTGCTCGTACGAGGGGATCGACGACCAGGACCGGATCGCCTACCTGGACGCTCATGTGCGCGCGCTGCACCGGGCGGTGGAGGCGGGCGTGGACGTACGCGGCTACTTCGTGTGGTCGCTGCTGGACAACTTCGAGTGGGCGGAGGGGTACGCGCGCCGCTTCGGGCTGGTCCACGTGGACTTCGAGACCCTCACCAGGACCCCGAAGGCGTCGTACGCCTGGTTCCGGGATGTGCTGCGGGCCCAGAGATGACCGGGGTCGCCCTCGCGGAGCCCGTCGAGCGGGTCGGCCGCGGCTGGACGTCCGCCCTGTCACTGGCCAACGTGGCGATCTGGGTGGGCTGGTACGGCCCGCTGCAGATCCTGCTGGCCCGGCAGGCGGAGGACTTCGCGCCCGGCACGGGCATGTCGAAGGAGACGCTGCTCGCGTGGGTGACGGGCGTGGGCGCGGTGGTGTCGCTCGCGGCCAACCCGTTCTTCGGCGCGCTGTCGGACCGGACCACGGCCCGCTGGGGCCGCCGTACACCGTGGATCGTGGCCGGCGCGGCGGGCGGTGCGCTGTCGTTGCTGCTGCTCGCGGGCGCGGGCGGGCTGTGGACGATGGCGGTGGGCTGGTGCCTGGTCCAGCTGACCCTGAACGCGGCCTTCGCGGCGGTCACGGCAGCGGTGCCGGACCGGGTGCCGCGGCTGCAACGGGGGTCGGTGGGCGGGTGGTTGGGGGCGGCGCAGATCCTGGGGGCGGTGGTCGGGACAGGGCTGGCGACGGCGGCGGGCGGGATCGCGGCCGGGTACGCGGCGTGCGCGCTTTTCTCTCTGGCGGGTGTGCTGCCGTACGTCCTGCGATACGGGGATCTCAGGCTGCCGGTCGCGGACCGGCCGACGTGGTCCGCGAGCGCCTTCCTCAGGGGCTTCTGGCTGAGCCCGCGCCGCTACCCGGACTTCGGCTGGGCCTGGCTGACCCGCTTCCTGATCAACCTCAGCAACGCCCTCGTGATCCTCTACCTGCTCTACTACCTGCGGGACCGCCTGCACCACGACGACCCCGAGTCCGGCGTCCTGATCCTCACCGCCGTGAACAGCGTGACACTGCTGGCCACGGTCGTCGTGGGCGGCGCCTGGTCGGACCGCGTGGGCCGCCGCAAGCCCTTCGTGCGCTGGTCCGGGGTACTGATGGCCGCGGCCACGGCCCTACTGGCCGCCTGGCAGACCTGGCCGAGCGCAATCGTCGTGGCGGCCCTGCTGGGCGTGGGCCTCGGGGTGTTCATGTCCGTCGACTTCGCGCTGATGACGGACGTCCTGCCAGAGGCACGGGACCGGGGCAAGGACCTCGGCGTCATCAACGTCGCCAACGCCCTGCCCCAGGTCGCGGCGCCCGCCCTGGCCGCCCCGATCGTGACGCACCTGGGCGGGTACCGGGTGCTGTACGCGGTGGCGGCGGGGGTGGGGTTGGCGGGGGCGGTGCTGGTTGGACGTATCAAGGGCGTGGACTAGAGCGCCCCGACAGGGGCGCGGGGAACTGCGCGACCGGCCACAACAGACCCGCAGCCGCCCAGCCACCCATCGAGGCACCCCGTTAGAGCGCCCCCGCGTCCCGAGCCGCATAGACACTCGGGAACAACGGCCGGTACCCCAGCTCCCGGCGGATCCGTTCCGTGGACATGATCACCAGCCACGGGTCGGGATCAGTGCGGGTGTACAGCTCGGCAGGCACCTCGACGCCGTTGAGCTGGTGCAGCTCGACCGCCGTGACGGGGGCGTCTTCGGCGATGTTGTAGATACGGCCGGCAATCCCCGGCGCGTACAGGATCCGCAGCAGCCCTTGCGCAACGTCCGCGTGATGGCCCATGTGCAACCGCTGGGCCGCCGCCCACGTGCCGGCCCACATCAGGGACTGGGCAAGATGCGGATCGCCCTCGCCGTAGACGAAGGGAAGCCGACCGATACGTACGTCCAAGCCCTCCAGCGCGAGCAACTCCCGCTCGGCCTGCGCCTTGGACTCGGGATAGGCGCCCCACATCGACCCGCCGGGCCGGCTCTCGTCGTCCTCGGTGAGCGGGCGCCCGCGTCCGACGCCGTACACCAGCCCCGTGCTGACCTGCACGAACCGCCGCACACCGGCAGCCTGCGCGGCACGCCCCAGTTCCACGGCCGCATCCCGGTTGACCGCCCACGCCTCCTCGTCCGGCACCCCGCGGAAGGACGCCGCGACGTTCACGACCGCGTCCACCCCGGCGACCGCCTTGCCGAGCACCTCGGCATCCCGCAGGTCGCCGACCACGACCTCGGCGCCCCGCTCGGCGAAGGGCTCGCCCCGCGCCGCGTCACGCACCAGCACCCGCACCCGCTCGCCCGGCCGCGCCTGCGCCAGCAGCCTCGGTACGAAGCGCCGGCCGACCTGCCCCGTCGTACCCGTCACCAGTGTCAACATGATCTGCTCCTCACGAATCGGATGCTCTGCTGCCACCACCCTCGGAGAGACTCACGCCGGCCGGGAGAGACCCGTCGATCAGGGGATCGGCAGTCCCTGGATAACGCGGGCGGAGTGCCGCAGGCTGGATGCGTGAACCGAGCCGAACTCGCGGACTTCCTGCGCCGGGGCCGCGCCCGCCTGACCCCGTCGGACGTGGGCCTGACGCCGGGCGCCCGGCGCCGTACGGCCGGTCTGCGGCGCGAGGAGGTGGCGCAGCTGGCGGGCATGTCGGTGGACTACTACACGCGCCTGGAGCAGTCCCGCGGTCCCCGCCCGTCCCGGCAGATGCTGGCGGCGCTGGCCCGTGCCCTGCGCCTGACCGCCGACGAGCGCGACCATCTGTTCCACCTGGCCGGCGAGGAGCCACCGCGCCGCGAGCCGGCGTCGGCGCACGTCGCGCCCGGCCTGATGCTGATCCTGGACCGGCTGCACGACACACCGGCGCAGGTGGTGACCGACTGTGGCGAGGTGCTGGCCCAGAACACCATGGCGAGGGCGCTGACCCGCGATGTGATGTCCCGCCCCCCGGCCGAGCGCAACCTCCTCCGCCTCTACTTCCTGGACCCTCGGGCGCGGATCCTGTTCCCGGAGGAGGACCGGGCCGAGCACGCACGCGCCCATGTGGCCAATCTGCGTGCGGTGGCCGCCGCCCGTCCCGACGACCCGGAGCCCGCCGCGCTGGTCGCCGAACTGCGTGCGTCGAGCGAGGAGTTCGCGCGTCTGTGGGACGAACACGAGGTGTCGCTGCGCCACCGGGCGACCAAACGTTTCCTGCACCCTCTGGTCGGCCTGCTGGACCTCGACTGCGAGGTCCTGCTCAGCCACGAACACCGCCAGCTCCTGGTCATCCACACCGCCCGCCCGGGCACGGAGTCCCACGAGCGCCTGCAGCTGCTGCGTGTGCTGGGCCTTCAGGACATGTCGGTCGGGCAGCCCTGACCGCACCGGACGGTCACGGAGGGTGAGGCCCATGAACCGGCCCCTGTACCGGGCCATGAACCGGGCCATGAACCGGGCCGATGAAAAGACCTACGGCGATGTCAGTCTCCCGGCGTACCCTTGAAATCGCCAGGCCGCCCTTGTGGCAGGCGAGTCGTATGGAGGAGGACGTGCAGGCCTACAGAGCCGGCCCATGACTCAGACACCCACAGCTCACACCCCTGCGCAGGGGCAGGCACGAGCACAGTTCACCGTCCCCGCCCAGCACCCCATGGTCACCGTCCTGGGATCCGGCGACGCCCTCCTGCGCGTGATCGAGAAGGCCTTCCCGGCGGCCGACATCCACGTCCGGGGCAATGAGATCAGCGCGGTCGGCGACGCCGCAGAAGTCGCCCTCATCCAGCGCCTGTTCGACGAGATGATGCTGGTGCTCCGCACCGGACAGCCGATGACGGAGGACGCAGTGGAACGCTCGATCGCCATGCTCCGGGCGAGTGAGAACGGGGAGAGCGACGGCGAGGAGACCCCCGCCGAAGTCCTCACACAGAACATCCTCTCCTCCCGTGGCCGCACGATCCGCCCCAAGACCCTCAACCAGAAGCGGTACGTCGACGCGATCGACAAGCACACGATCGTCTTCGGCATCGGACCCGCCGGTACCGGCAAGACCTATCTCGCCATGGCCAAGGCGGTGCAGGCCCTGCAGTCCAAGCAGGTCAACCGCATCATCCTGACCAGGCCCGCGGTGGAAGCGGGCGAGCGTCTCGGCTTCCTGCCGGGCACGCTGTACGAGAAGATCGACCCGTATCTGCGCCCGCTGTACGACGCGCTGCACGACATGCTCGACCCCGACTCCATCCCGCGGCTCATGGCGGCGGGCACGATCGAGGTCGCGCCGCTGGCGTACATGCGTGGGCGTACTTTGAACGACGCCTTCATCATCCTGGACGAGGCCCAGAACACGAGCCCCGAGCAGATGAAGATGTTCCTCACCCGCCTCGGCTTCGAATCGAAGATCGTGATCACGGGTGACGTCACGCAGGTCGACCTCCCGGACGGCACCAAGTCCGGTCTGCGCCAGGTCCAGGACATCCTGGACGGCGTCCCGGACGTGCACTTCTCCCGGCTCTCGTCCCACGATGTCGTACGACACAAGCTCGTCGGCCGTATCGTCGACGCGTACGAGGAGTACGACAACAAGCACGGCACCCAGAACGGCTCCCACAAGGGCGGCCGGAGCAGGTCCGGGCACAAGGGGAAGTAGACCGAGCAGCACCATGTCGATCGACGTCAACAACGAGTCAGGAACCGAGGTCGACGAGCAGGCGA
The DNA here is from genome assembly GCF_052245395.1 of Streptomyces sp. 4N124. Lineage (NCBI taxonomy): Bacteria > Bacillati > Actinomycetota > Actinomycetes > Kitasatosporales > Streptomycetaceae > Streptomyces > Streptomyces sp. 4N124. The sequence goes on along the minus strand of NZ_JBQQBS010000030.1, from coordinate 98,296 downwards.
TCCTCGACATCGCCCGCTACGCGCTCGCGCGGATGCGCATCCACCCGCTCTCCGAGCTCTCGGTGATCGTCGTGGACACCGAAGCCATGGAGCAGCTGCACATCCAGTGGATGGACCTGCCGGGCCCGACGGATGTCATGTCCTTCCCGATGGACGAGCTGCGTCCGCCGGCGAAGGACGAGGACGAGCCGCCGCAGGGCCTGCTCGGCGACATCGTGCTGTGCCCCGAGGTCGCCGAGAAGCAGGGCAAGGAAGCCGAGACGCAGCACTCCATGGACGAGGAGCTCCAGCTCCTGACCGTCCATGGAGTGCTGCACCTGCTCGGCTACGACCACGAGGAAGCGGACGAGAAGGCCGAGATGTTCGGGCTCCAGGCGGCGATCGTGGACGGCTGGCGGGCGGAGAAGGGTCTCACCGGCCCGTCCCCGGCCCCGACCGTGTCATGAGCCTCCCGCTGATCTCCGGCGCCGTCGCCCTGGTCGTCGTCGCCTGGCTCGCCGCGTGCGCGGAGGCCGGTCTCGCCCGAGTCTCCAGCTTCCGCGCCGAGGAGGCCGTCAAGTCCGGCCGCCGCGGCAGCGAGAAACTCGCCCAGGTCGCCGCCGACCCGACCCGCTATCTCAATGTCGCACTGCTGGTGCGCGTGGCCTGCGAGATGGCCGCCGCGGCGATGGTGACGTACGCCTGTCTGAACGAGATCGAGGGCACCACCCGGGCCCTGCTCGCCGCCATCGGCGTCATGGTCCTGGTGTCGTATGTCGCCGTCGGCGTCTCCCCGCGCACCATCGGCCGCCAGCACCCGCTGAACACCGCGACGGCGGCGGCGTACGTCCTGCTGCCGCTCGCCCGGGTGATGGGCCCCATCCCGCCCCTGCTGATCCTCATCGGCAACGCGCTCACCCCCGGCAAGGGCTTCCGCCGCGGCCCCTTCGCCTCCGAGGCGGAGCTGCGTGCGCTGGTCGACCTCGCCGAGAAGGAGTCGCTGATCGAGGACGAGGAGCGCCGCATGGTGCACTCCGTCTTCGAGCTGGGCGACACCCTCGTACGGGAGGTCATGGTCCCGCGCACCGACCTGGTCGTCATCGAGCGCTACAAGACCATCCGGCAGGCCCTGACGCTGGCGCTGCGCTCCGGTTTCTCGCGGATTCCGGTGACCGGCGAGAGCGAGGACGATGTCGTCGGGATCGTGTATCTGAAGGACCTGGCCCGCAAGACACACATCAGCCGGGACGCCGAGTCCGAGCTGGTCTCCACGGCCATGCGGCCCGCCGCCTTCGTGCCCGACACCAAGAACGCCGGCGATCTGCTCCGCGAGATGCAGCAGGACCGCAACCACGTCGCCGTCGTCATCGACGAGTACGGCGGCACGGCCGGCATCGTCACCATCGAGGACATCCTCGAGGAGATCGTCGGCGAGATCACCGACGAGTACGACCGTGAGCTGCCGCCCGTCGAGGAGCTGGGCGAGGACCGCTACCGCGTCACCGCCCGCCTCGACATCGGCGACCTCGGCGACCTGTACGGCCTGGAGGCGTACGACGACGAGGACGTGGAGACCGTCGGCGGGCTGCTGGCGAAGGCGCTGGGCCGCGTACCGATCGCCGGGGCGTCGTCCGTCGTCGAACTCCCCGACGGCCGTGAGCTGCGGCTGACCGCGGAGGCCGCCGCGGGACGCCGGAACAAGATCGTGACCGTGCTGGCGGAGCCGGTGGGGGCCACGAAGGAAGGGGAGGAAGAGGAGTGAGCCCCGAGGAGTTGCGCGGCTTCTGCCTGTCCTTCAACGCGGCGGTGGAGGACTTCCCCTTCGCCCCGGACATCTCGGTCTTCAAGGTCCTGGGCAAGATGTTCGCCCTGAGCTGGCTGGACTCCCGCCCGCTCACCGTCAACCTCAAGTGCGACCCGGAGGACGCCATCCGGCTCCGCGGCGAGTACGAAGGCCTGATCAACCCCGGCTACCACATGAACAAGCGCCACTGGAACACGGTCACTGTGGACGGCGGACTCCCGGACCAGCTGGTCCGGGAACTGATCGAGGACTCCTACGACCTCGTCGTCGCCGGACTTCCGCGCGCCGAACGACTCCGCCTGGACCGGCCCTGACGGCCACTTCGTATGCTCAGGGCATGACCGACAGCAGCGCGCTTGACCCCGAGGACCGCAAGATCGTCACCCTGGCCCGTTCCGCGCGGGCCCGCAACGGTGTGCCCGAGGGGGCGGCCGTACGGGACGACACCGGGCGTACCTATGTCGCCGGGACCGTTGCCCTCGACTCGCTGAAACTGAGCGCGTTGCGGACGGCCGTGGCGATGGCGGTGGCGTCCGGGGCGACGTCGCTGGAGGCGGCGGCCGTGGTCACGGAGGCCGAGTCGGCGTCGGCCGAGGACCGGGCGGCGGTCGCGGATCTGGGCGGTCCGGGGACGCCGGTGCTGGTGGCAGGGCCCGACGGCACGGTACGGATGACTGTGCCCGCAGGCTGAAAACCGCCCTTTTCAGAGTCGTCCGGAATTCAGCCTTGCCGACCCGCGTCCCACACGCATCAATGGGTCCGGTAGTTCCGACGGACCGTCAGATTCATTCCCCCCACCCCCCACCGAGCGTCCCGCACCGCGCGCGTCGACGGCCCCGCCGGGCTCTCCCAATCCATCCCCACATGGCAATTCCCACACAGGGAAGGGAGCCGGATTCCCCATGAAACGCATAGCAACGGGTGCGGCACTGACGGTCGGGGCCCTCGCGGTCGCCGGCCTGGCCTTCGCCCCAGCCGCCCTCGCCGTCACACCGGAGACGGCGACGCTCACCGCCGACTGCGGCAGCTTCGGCGGCGGCGAGGCCACGCTCACGGCCACGCAGGACGGCACCGCGGCGACCATGACCCTCAAGTCGTCCGCCGTCACCGCGCCGATCGCGCTGGGTGAGGACTCGATCCAGTCCACCCTCACCCTCGTGAAGGCGGGCGGCGGCACCACCACGTTCACCGCCACGGAGAACCCGGCCATGGCGGCCGGCGACGACGTCCAGGTCGGTCCGCTTCCCGGGACCGTGGCCTCCGGCGACAGCCTGGAGGCGTTCGGCGGATCGCTGAAGATGACGGTCCTCGGCATCACCATCACCTGCACGGCGACGGGACCGCAGTCGCCGGGTCCGTTCGTGTTCGACTGACGGTCACAGTCATATAGCCGATGGGTCGTCAGTTCCTTGGAGCCACAAGGCAACTGACGATCCATCAGCTGTTTTCGGCATCTCCATTGACTTCTCACGCGATCCCCACATCAATGCCCCAAGCGGGCGCGGGAGTCAGCAGCCGCGACCCGCATCCTCAGCCATAGCTCAGGAGGGGCACCCATGGCTACGAGAGCCCGAAGACACCGCTGGTCATCGCTGATCGGGGCGACCGCGCTCGCGGTCACCGGGGGTGGCGCACTGGCCTGTCCGGCCGAAGCCGCGCCCACGAACGTGGACTTCGCCACGCACTGCATCCCGCCCGACATCGCGGGCATCCCGCCGATCGACGGCACCACCACGGCCAGTGTCGCGGTGGACAACGCCAGTCCGAAGGTCGGCGACACCGTCACCGTCACGTACACGGTCGTCAAGCCGGCCGCCAACAACCCCACCGCCATCGCCCTGCCGGCCGACATCATGACGCCCACCGGCAAGGTCACCCTCGGCGGGGCGCAGACCGGTGACGTGACCGTCGCCGGGCCGAAGAAGAACGACCCGGTGCCGGGCAACGGCCCCTTCCCGTCGTTCTCCATGACCGGCACGTTCCGGGTCACCGCGCCGGGATCGATCACGCTCTCGCCCGGCGACTACAACATCCACACCAGCTACATCCTCGAACTGGACACCCCGTGCACGGTGATCACCCCGCCCGCGCCGGTCTCCGAGACCATCACCGCGACGGACGGCAACCCCACCAACAACCGTGCCATCGCACTGAGTTCGGCCTCCGGCGCCCCGGGCGACAGCGTCACCGTCAGCGGCAGCGACTTCACACCGGGTGCGACGGTCACGCTGGCCGGGCGGTCCGGCTCCACCCAGACCGCGGACAAGGCCACCGTCACCGCCGGAGCGAACGGCTCCTTCAGCGGTTCGCTCGTCGTCAACGACAAGACCACGACCGGTGTGGTGGCGTACGAGGGGAGCGCCTGGAACGCGGAGAAGGGCGCCGGGCCCGCCGCGTACGTCGTCAATGACGACACGCCCGTGCCCGACGGCAGTCAGAAGGTGACGACGACCGTGAAGGCGGGGACGCTGTCCATGTCCCAGGCCGGGGACGCCGTGCAGTTGTCGGCGGTGGACTTCGGCGAGGGCGGGGCCTCCACGGGCGCCCTGCGGACCGTCACCGTCGAGGACTTCCGGGGCGGGCCCGCAGGCTGGTCCCTCACCGGCAAGGTCACCGACTTCACCGGGCCCGGCGCCAAGATCGACGCCGGGAAGCTGAAGTGGACCCCCGCGTGCGCCACCAAGGCGGGCAGCCCGAGCACGTGCCAGACCGGTTCGTCCGGCGTGGTCGGCAGCGCGGGCGCCACCCTGGCGTCCACCCCCAACGGCACGCTCACCGGCGGTGAGTTCACCGTCGACGCCGGGCTCTCCCTGGACGTACCGGCGTTCACGCCTCCGGGCTCGTACGCCGGAGTGCTCACCCTCACGCTCAGCTGACCGCACGGGCGTCCGCACCCGCCCGTTCACCTCATCCACGTGGGGGTCCGCACCCATGCGCAAGCTGTACGTCCTCCTCCTGGGCCTGCTTCTCACCGCCGTCGCCGCACCCGCGCACGCCGCCGACAACGGCAGCTGGTCCGTCTACCCGGCCGCCTCGAAGGTCGCCGCACGCCCGTACTTCTACCTCTCCGCCGATCCCGGGACGACCGTCGAGGACAAGGTCGTCGTCGCCAACAAGACGGGTCGGCCGCTGACCTTCCGGCTGTACGCCGCCGATGCCTACAACACCGCGCGCGACGGCGGGTTCGCGGTGCGGACGGTGAAGGAGAAGCAGCGCGGAATCGGAGCGTGGGCCAGGCCCGCCAAGTCCCGGGTGACCGTCCCCGCGCACGGCAAGGTCACCGTCCCCTTCACGCTCCGCGTGCCCGAAGGCGCCGAACCCGGCGACCACCCGGGCGGGTTGGTCGCGCTCGACGAACGCGTGGACCGGGGCGACGGCTCACTCGCGCTCGGGGTGCAGCGGGCCGTCGCCGCCCGGATCTACCTCCGTGTCGGCGGTCCGACGCTCCCCGCGATCGCCGTCGAGGACGTCCGCGTCACCCACCACCAGCCCCTCGTCCCGGGCCTCGGCGACAGCACGGCGACGATCTCCTACACGCTGCACAACACCGGCAACGTCACCCTGAACCCGAAGGTGGAACTGCGCGCGAAGGGCCTGTTCGGCCGTACGCTGCTGGCCCGCGATCTGTCGCGCGTCCCCACGGAACTGCTGCCCCGCCAGCGCGTCCGCCTCACCGAGCCCTGGCGCGGCGCGCCCCAACTCGACTGGGGCGACGTGACGTTGACGGCGAGTGCGCAGGACACGCGCGAATCGGGCAGCGCGTCGTTCTTCGCGCTGCCGTGGCTGATCGGCGTGGTGCTGCTGGTCGTGGTGGTCGTCGGGGTGGTGCTCGGTGTCAGAGCGCGTCGGGACCGCGCTCGCCGGTCCGCACGCGTACGACCGTCTCCACCGGCAGCACCCACACCTTCCCGTCCCCGATCTTCCCCGTCTGCGCGGCCTTGACGATCGCGTCGACGACGTCGTCCGAGGCGGCGTCCTCGACGACGATCTCGATACGGACCTTCGGCACCAGGTCGACCTGGTACTCGGCGCCGCGGTACACCTCGGTGTGGCCGCGCTGCCGGCCGTAGCCGCTGGCCTCGGTGACGGTCAGACCGTGCACGCCCAGCTCCTGGAGCGCGTTCTTGACCTCGTCGAGGCGGTACGGCTTGACGATCGCGGTGATGAGCTTCATGCCGGGGCTTGACCTTCTGGGCGGAGGGGACGGGGGACGCTCTGACCGGGGCGCCATGGCCCGGGACGCCGCGATCGTATGCGGTCCCGGCGCGCACCGTAAGGGAGGCGGGCGGGCGCTGGTGCGGCGGGGGCTTGTGGATCAGGGAGAATGGGCGCCATGAGCGTGCGTATCCAGTCATCCGAGCCGTCCGAGGCCACCCATCGCGCCGGCTTCGCCTGCTTCGTGGGCCGCCCCAACGCGGGCAAGTCCACCCTTACGAACGCTCTGGTCGGCCAGAAGGTGGCGATCACCGCGAACCAGCCGCAGACGACGCGGCACACGGTGCGGGGCATCGTGCACCGGGAGGACGCCCAGCTGATCCTGGTCGACACCCCTGGGCTGCACAAGCCGCGCACGCTGCTCGGCCAGCGGCTCAACGATGTCGTACGCACCACTTGGGCCGAGGTCGACGTGATCGGCTTCTGTCTGCCGGCGAACGAGAAGCTCGGCCCCGGTGACCGCTTCATCGCCAAGGAGCTGGCCGGGATCAAGAAGACACCGAAGGTCGCCATCGTCACGAAGACGGACCTCGTCGACTCCAAGACCCTGGCCGAGCAGCTGATCGCGATCGACCAGCTCGGCAAGGAGCTCGGCTTCGAGTGGGCGGAGATCGTGCCGGTGTCCGCGGTCAAGGACAAGCAGGTGGACCTGCTGGCCGACCTGCTCGTCCCGCTGCTGCCGGAGGGTCCCGCCCTCTACCCCGAGGGTGACCTCACCGACGAGCCCGAGCAGGTCATGATCGCGGAACTGATCCGCGAGGCCGCACTGGAGGGCGTCCGCGACGAGCTCCCGCACTCCATCGCGGTCGTCGTCGAGGAGATGCTCCCCCGCGAAGACCGCCCCGCCGACAAGCCCCTTCTCGACATCCACGCCTTCGTCTACATCGAGCGCCCCAGCCAGAAGGGCATCATCATCGGCCCGAAGGGCAAGCGCCTGAAGGAGGTCGGCATCAAGAGCCGCAAGCAGATCGAGGCGCTGCTGGGTACTCCGGTGTTCCTGGACCTGCATGTGAAGGTGGCGAAGGACTGGCAGCGGGATCCGAAGCAGCTGCGGAAGCTCGGCTTCTGAGCCTTCAGGCCGACCTGCGGAAGCCGATCGTCGGCACCGCCCGGGCCAACGGCCAAGGGCGGGTCGACGCCTCCGGGACCAGGGACTGAAGGAACGCGTAACGCTGGAGCGCCGCCTGGTCCTGGCCCTCCAGGGACTGCACCTCGCGCCACCAGGTGGCGATCTCGGCCCAGCCGGGGGCCGAGAGGGAGCCGCCGAATTCCTGGACGGAGAGGGCGGCGGTGAGGCCGGCGAAGGCGAGGCGGTCGGCGAGGGGCCACCCGGCCAGGGTGCCGGTGACGAAGCCGGCCACGAAGACGTCCCCGGCACCGGTCGGGTCGAGGGCCTCCACGGCGATCGCGGGCACCTCGGCGGTCTCACCGGTGCGCCGGTCCACGGCGTACGCGCCCTCCTTGCCGAGGGTGACGACGGCGACCGGCACATGCTCGGTGAGGGCGTGGGCGGCGGCGCGCGGGCAGGTGGCTCCGGTGTAGCGCATGGCCTCCTCGGCGTTCGGCAGGAACGCCTCGCAGTACTGGAGGTCGGTCAGCCCCGCCAGGTCCCAGGCACCGGTGTCGTCCCACCCGACGTCGGCGAAGATCCGGGCGCCCTTGCCCGCGGCCTGGGCGACCCAGTGGGCGGGTTTGCCGGGGGTGAGCGAGGCGATGGCGGCACGCGCGCGGGGCGGGCAGTCCGGCGCGGGCTCCTCCGGCGGGGGCTCGTGGCCGTGGGAGACCATCGTGCGCTCCCCTTCGTACGCCATGGAGACGGTGACCGGCGAGTGCCAGCCGGGCACGGTGCGGGCCAGGGAGAGGTCGATGCCCTCGCCGTGCGCCAGGGCGTCCCAGCAGTACTCGCCGTAGTGGTCGTCGCCGAAGGCCGCCGCGAGGGACGTCCTCAGGCCCAGCCGGGCCAGCGCGGTCGCCATGTTGGCCACGCCGCCGGGGCTGGAGCCCATCCCGCGGGCCCAGGACTCGGTGCCCCGCACGGGCGCCGAGTCGAGGCCGGTGAAGATGATGTCGAGGAAGACGGTGCCGGTGAGGTACACGTCCCAGGGCGGGTCGTCGGACCTGCGCAGGGGGCCCAGGGGGTCGACCTGGGCCTGGCAGCGGTGTCCCTCTCCGTTGAACACGATCACGGTGAGCTCCCTGGCATGGTGCGGATCAGGCCAGTGTGCCTCACACCACTGACAGCGCGCCGTCGCTCACCGGCAGCCACCGCCCCGCGTCAGCCCGCCGCACGTCCCGGCCGTACGGTGCGGGCGCCACCCCGGCGCCACCTCGGGCGCGGTCACCGTGGGAGCCTTCGCCGACCGCGTACGGATCCGGTCATTGCGCATCACCAGCGAGGCACCGCCGGGGTGACCCAGCCCGGGTCGGCGACGCGCATGGCGGCCGCGTCGTCACGCTCGCGCAGCGCACCGTCGTCGTCCAGCCACCGCTGGTGCAGGAACCGCAGCTTGTCGCGGTCGAGCTCGACGCCGAGGCCGGGGGCGTCACGGACGGCGACCTTGCCGCCCTCGAAGGTCAGCCGCTCGGTGAGGACGTCCTCGGACTGCCAGGGGTAGTGGGAGTCGCAGGCGTGGTGAAGGTTCGGGACCGTCGAGGCCACATGGGTCATCGCGGCGAGGCTGATCCCCAGGTGGGTGTTGGAGTGCATGGACACACCGACGCCGAACGTCCGGCAGATCGCGGCGAGTTGCTGCGTGTTCCGCAGCCCGCCCCAGTAGTGGTGATCGGAGAGGACGACCTGCACGGCGTCCTTCGCGAACGCCTCCTTGATCTCACCGAACGTCGTCACACACATGTTGGTGGCGAGCGGGACTTCCGTCCCGGCGGAGACCTCGGCCATCGCGGACGTCCCCAGCGCGGGATCCTCCAGATACTCCAGGACGTCCCCCACCTCCTCCGCCACCTTCAGCGAAGTCGCCACGGACCAGGCCCCGTTGGGGTCGAGACGGAGCGGATGCCCGGGAAACGCCTCCGCCAGCGCCCGTACGGCGGCGATCTCCTCCCCCGGCGGAAAGACACCCCCCTTGAGCTTGAACGACGTAAACCCGTACCGCTCCTTGAACAGCCTTGCCTGCGCGACGACCCCGGCCGGATCGACGGCGGCACCCCATTCGTCCTTCTCGCAGACCACACCCTCCGGATGATCGGCCCACTTGTAGAACAGGTACGCGCTGTACTCGACCGCGTCCCGCACCTTGCCGCCGAGCAGCGCATGAACCGGCAGCCCGAGCGCCTTGCCGAGCGCGTCCAGACAGGCCACCTCGAAGCCGGAGACGACGGACAGCCGCAGCTTGTCGGCGGTCTGGACACCCCGCAGCCCACCGACATCGGCCTGGCCCAAGACCCGTGACTGGTCGACGGCGACCTCGTCGGCAATCGTGAACAGGCCGTTCAGCTCGGAGACTTGACGACCCATCAACTTCTCGGCGAAGGGCCGCGCCAGCTCCAGGTACTTCGTGTCGCCGTACGTCTCGCCGACTCCCGTGATCCCGTCGGCGGTCACGACCTCGACGATCAGCCGGGGCGTGTACGGCTGGTGGACGCCCTGGGTGTTCAGCAGGGGCGGGTCGGCGACGAGGATCGGGGTGAGGCGCACATCGGTGATGACGAGGTTCACGGGGCGGCTCCTACGAGATCGAGTCGGGTGAGCATCCAGGCGACGGGCGCGGCACTGCAGCGCCCCTTTAGGGGCGCGGGGAACTGCGCGACCAGCCCCCACCGGGCCCGCAGCAAACCCACCTGCTCAGCCGAACTCGTACGCCTCCACCTCAGCCAAATACCCCGCCCGCCGCTCCTCATCGTGCTCCAGGAAAGCCGCGAGGAACGAGTTACGCGCCAACTCCCGCAGCCGATCCTCCCCAAGCCCCAGCGCCGACCGAACCGCGTCGTAGTTGTCCCCCACATACCCGCCGAAGTACGCCGGATCGTCAGAGTTGACCGTGCACAGCAACCCCGCATCGAGCATCGCCGGCAGCGGATGGTCAGCGAGGACATCCACCGTGCGCAACCGGACGTTGGAGAGCGGACACAGAGTCAGCGACACACGCTCACGGACCAGCCGCTCGACGAGAGCCGGGTCCTCCACGCACCGCAGCCCATGGTCTATCCGCTCGACGCCCAGCACGTCCAGCGCCTCGGTGATGTACTCCGGCGGCCCCTCCTCCCCCGCATGCGCGACACGCCGCAGTCCCAGCTCCGCCGCCGCCTCATACACCTCGCGGAACTTCGCCGGCGGATGCCCGACCTCGGCGGAGTCCAGCCCGATGCCCACGATCCGGTCGAGATACGGCTTCGCGGCCTCCAGCGTCGCCATCGCCGACTCGGCGGACTCGTCGCGCAGGAAGCACATGATCAGCTGCGTGGAGATGCCATGCGCCTCCACACTGCGGTCGAGCGCGCGGGACAGCCCTTCGACGACCGTGCCCATGCCCACGCCCCGCGCGATGTGCGCCTGCGGGTCGAAGAAGATCTCCGCATGCCGCACACCCTGCGAGGCGGCACGCGCGAGGTAGGCGTTGGCGAGATCCTCGAAGTCCCGCTCGGTGCGCAGAACGGCCATGAGCTCGTAGTACAGGTTCAGAAAGGACTGGAGGTCCTCGAACTGGTACGCCTTGCGGAGCTGGTCCGTGTCGGCGTACGGCAGCTCGGCGCCGTTGCGCGCGGCGAGCTCGAAGGCCAGCTCGGGCTCCAGCGTGCCTTCGATATGGAGGTGCAGTTCTGCTGTGGGGAGGGGCATCGAAATATCGTACGGTCGCTTTACCGCCGTTTCGGAACCGGCACCCTCAGCAGATCGTGCGCCACGGTCAGCTCCCCCTCGAACCCCGCGGCCCGCGCCTGCCGCTCGAACTCGTCGGGCTCGGTGTACCGCTGGCTGAAGTGGGTGAGCACGAGATGCCGTACGCCCCCCTCCTTCGCCACCCGCGCCGCCTGACCGGCCGTCAAGTGACCGTGTTCCACGGCGAGTTCCTCGTCCTCGTCGAGGAACGTGGACTCGATGACGAGCATGTCGCAGCCTTCGGCGAGGGCGTACGCCCCGTCGCACAGCCGGGTGTCCATGACGAACGCGAACCGCTGTCCGCGCCGGACCTCACTGACGTCCTCCAGCGTGACGCCGCCAAGAGCGCCCTCGCGCTGGATGCGGCCCACGTCCGGGCCCTTGATGCCATGCGCGGCGAGTCGTTCGGGGAGCATCCGCCGCCCGTCGGGCTCGACGAGACGGTAGCCGTACGACTCGACGGAGTGGGAGAGCTTGCGGGCTTCCAGCGTGTAGGCGGGCGTGGTGGCGAGCTCCCCGTCGGCGGTCACGGGTGCCTGCGTGAGCTGGACCGTCTCCCGGTAGGCGGTGGCGTACCGCAGCCGGTCGAAGAAGCGCTGGCCCGACTTCGGGTAGTGGGCGGTGATCTCGTGCGGCACCTGGTCGAGGTTGATGCGCTGGATGACACCGGCGAGGCCCAGGGAGTGATCCCCATGGAAGTGGGTGACGCAGATCCGGTTCAGGTCGTGCGCGGCGACCCCGGCGCGCAGCATCTGGCGCTGTGTGCCCTCGCCCGGGTCGAACAGGATGCCCTCGCCGTCCCAGCGGAGCAGATAGCCATTGTGGTTGCGGTGCCGGGTCGGGACCTGGCTGGCCGTGCCGAGGACCACCAATTCACGTACGGACACGGTGAGTTAGCCGGGCGGCCACTGCATGCCGCGACCACCCATGACATGGGCGTGCGCGTGGAAAACGGTCTGACCGGCGCCGGGTCCCGTGTTGAAGACGATGCGGTAGCTCTCCAGCTTGTCCTCGTCGGCGACCGCCTTCGTCTCGCGCAGTATGTCCGCGGCGAGTTCCGGGGCCTCGGTGGCCAGTTCGGCGGCGTTCGCGTAGTGGGCCTTGGGGATCACCAGGACGTGAACGGGTGCCTGGGGGTTGATGTCACGGAACGCGACGGTCGTCTCCGTCTCTCGGACGATCGTCGCCGGGATGTGCCCCTCGACGATCTTGCAGAACAGACAGTCGTCCTGCGGTTCCCCTGCCATGGTCCCTCCGGGGTGCGCGGCGGTTTACACGGTGCATCGTATCGTCGTCGGCTGCGGGTGCATCGTGGCTGGTCGCGCAGTTCCCCGCGCCCCTAGGTCGGCAGAGTCGGCGGCGTTTTCGCGGGACTGTTCTCCAACGCCTCCAAAGCGATCCTCACCGCCTCGTCCAACTGGACATCCCTCCCCGCCGCGTAATCCTGCGGGCGCTGCACGACCTCCACATCCGGATCCACCCCGTGGTTCTCCACACCCCAGCCGTAGTTCTCCAGCCAGAACGCGTACTTGGGTTGAGTGACGAGCGTGCCGTCGACCAACCGGTACCGGTTGTCGATGCCGATCACGCCACCCCACGTACGCGTGCCCACCACCGGCCCGATCCCCAACGCCTTGATCGCCGCGTTGACGATGTCCCCGTCGGACCCGGAGAACTCGTTGGCGACGGCGACGACGGGACCGCGGGGGGCGTCCTCGGGATAGCTGTACGGCCGCATCCCGCGCGGGGAGGCCCAGCCGACGATGCGGCGGGCCAGCTTCTCGACGACCAACTGGGACGTGTGGCCGCCCCGGTTCTCCCGGACGTCGACGACGAGCCCCTCCCGGGCGACTTCCACGCGCAGGTCGCGGTGGATCTGGGCCCAGCCCGGCGCCTGCATGTCGGGGACGTGGAGGTAGCCGAGACGGCCGCCGGAGCGTTCGTGGACGTACGCGCGCCGGTCGGCGACCCAGGCGTGGTAGCGCAGCGGCTCCTCGTCGGCGACGGGGACGACGACGGCGTGCCGGGGCTCGCCGCCGCCGGAGGGCGACACGGTCAGCTCGACCGGCTTGCCCGCCGTACCGACGAGGAGGGGGCCGGGCCCGGTCACCGGGTCGACCGGGACGCCGTTCACCGCCACGATCGCGTCGCCCGCGCGAACCGCCACGCCGGGCGCGGCGAGCGGGGCACGGGCATCCGGGTCGGACGTCTCGGAGGGCAGGATCCGGTCGATGCGCCAGCTGCCGTCCGCGTGCCGGGAGATGTCCGCGCCGAGCAGCCCTTGCCGGTCCCCACTGCCGTGGCCGCCGCGCGGCATGACGTACGCGTGGGAGGTGCCCAGCTCTCCGTGCACCTCCCACAGCAGGTCGACGAGGTCGTCGTGGGTGGCGACGCGGTCGAGGAGGGGGCGGTAACGGTCGAGGACACCGTTCCAGTCCGTGCCGCCCAGGTCGGGACGCCAGAAGTTGTCCCGCATGATGCGGCCGTTCTCCTCGTACATCTGCCGCCACTCGGCCGCCGGGTCGACGGTCTGGCGGATCCGGCCGAGGTCGACGGTGATGTTGGTGTCGCTCTCGTCGTCGTTGGCGGCCCGCCGGTCGCTGGGGACGACCTTGAGCCGGCCGTCGGTCCACAGCAGGACCCGCTTGCCGTCGCCGCTGACCCGGAAGTGGTCGGCGTCGTCCGCGAGATGCTCGACGCGCCGCTGGACGAGGTCGTACCGTTCCAGCTCGGACTTGGGGTCGGGGTCGTCCGGGTTGGCCCGGGTGGCGCCCAGCGCCCCGCGCACCGGGTGGCGCAGCCACAGCACGCCGTCCTTCGCCGCGCGCAGCCCGGAGTAGCGGGCGGCCTCGACCGGGAACGGCACGATCCGGTCGGCGAGACCCTCCAGGTCGACGCGGGTGGTCGGGGCGCCCTCGCTGTCCGGGGTCTCGTCCTTGTCCGGCGCGTCGAAGGGGCGGCCGTGCCGCTGCGGCCCGAACGGGGACGGGGTCGTCGCGGCCAGCGTGATCAGGTGCGGGCGGGAGCCGACGACGAAGGCCAGGTCGAAGACGTGCTCGTCGTAGACCGGGTCGAAGGCCCGCGTCGACAGGAAGGCGAGGTGCTTGCCGTCGAGGGTGAACGCGGGCGCGTAGTCCTGGAAACGCAGCGGGGTCGCCTCGGTCACCGACAGGTCGGTGGTGTTGGCGAGTTTGAGATGGCACAGCGGGCGCGGGCCGGGATGCGACCAGGCCAGCCATGCCGAGTCGGGCGAGAAGACCAGCCCGGAGGCGTCACCGTCCTCGCTGCGGTCGACCTCGCGCACCTCGCCCGTCTCGCGCTCCACGAGCAGCACACGTCCGTCGTGCGAGGCCACGGCGGCCCTGCTCCCGTCGGGCGCCATCGCGAGCCCGAGCACGCGGCCGAGCTGCCCGGCGGCGAGCCGGCGCGGAGTCGCCCCCGGAGCCAGACCGGTCGCCGGCGCGAACTCCAGGGCGTCGTCGCCCTCGGCGTCCGTCACCCACACCACCCACTCCTCGCCCTCCGCGCGGAACGTGCGCGGCAGCCGGGCCCGTACACCGGGCTCGGCGGCGAGCGCGCGGGCGGGTCCCGAGCGGTGGGTGACCCAGTGCACGGCGCCGCGCACAGCGACCGCACTGCCGCGCGCGGTGTGGTCGGGGGACGCCGACCCGAACCAGCGGGAGGCGTTCACCGGGTACGGCTGCCGGTCGGTGCGCTGCCCGCCGAGCCGGATGTCGAGCTTGCGCGGCTCGGCGCCGTCGAGGTCGTCCAGGATCCAGAGTTCACCGGCGGAGGAGTACACGACGCGGGTGCCGTCGCCGGAGGCGTGCCGGGCGTAGAAGCCCTCGACGGGAGTGTGCCGCCGTAGATCCGACCCGTCGCCGAGGGAGGAGTACAGCGCCCCGACCCCTTCGTGATCGGACAGGAACGCGATCCGCTCCCCCGCCCACACGGGGTACTCGATGTTGCCGTCCAGCTCTTCATGCAGCCGTACGAACTCCCCGGCACCTTCTTCACCTTCGGCGCCACGATCGATCCACAACTTGCCCGCCGTACCGCCCCGGTACCGCTTCCACCACGCCGCCTCGCGCCCCATCGGCGAGGAGAGCAGCACCGCGCTCGGGCCGTAGGCGACATGGCCGACCCAGCCGTACGGCAGGACGGTCGACGGTCCGCCGTCGAGCGGGACGGCGTGGGCCCAGCTGCGGCGGAGGTTGGCCTGGCCGTAGGTCGTGATGGCGAGGACCTGGCCGTCGGGGGTCCAGCCGCGCACCTGGGTGCGTGAACTGCCCCAGTGCGTCAGGCGCTTGGCGGGTCCGCCGTCGATGGGGGCGATGTGCACCTCGGGGGCGCCGTCGCGGGTGGAGGTCCACGCCACCGTCGTACCGTCGGGCGAGATGCGCGGCAGGGTGACCGGCACATTGTCGGCGCTGACCCGCCAGGCCCGGCCGCCGTCGAGAGGCGCGAGCCAGACGTCGTCCTCGGCGGTGAAGGCGACCAGGTCGCCGTGCAGGTGCGGGAAGCGGAGATACGCGGCGGATACGGGCTCTGTCACCCGATCACCCTATGCAGGCGCGGCGCCGCTGGACAGGCCTTTGGATCACTTGCCCGCTCTGCGGGGACCATGGCTCACTTGCCCTCGGGCCAGCAGTTCGGCTGCTCCTTGCACCACAGGGTCTTCGTCTCGGTGACCGTGACCGTGGCCCCGGGCTGCTGCGGGTTGTCGACCGGCGGGGTGTTCGCCGCGTCGCAGTCGCCGAGACCCTCGACGTGGAACCACTCCTTGCCGTCGATCTTGGCGGTGAGGTCCCCGCGTACACACTTGCCGTTGACCGCACGGGTCACCTTGCCGGTGACGGTGATGTCCTGACCCTGGTCGGTGCGGCCCTGGCAGTCGACATCGGCGACGGCGTTCTCGGTCGGGCTCGAACTCCCCGGCGTAGAGGCCTTGTTGCCGTCACCGAAGGACGCCGTGCAGCTGAGCCAGCTCACCTTCGCGTTCTGCCGTTCCAGTTCCTTGGTGACGGTCTGGTCGGTGGTATACGCCACCGTCGCCGAACTCAGCCCGGCCGGATCACAGGCGACGGCCAGCCCGACGACTCCGAGCACGGCAACCACCCTCGCCCCGCGCGGGCGATCCCAAACCCACCGTAATGCCCCCATGGACGGCAGCCTCCCACTGTCCCGCCCGACGCGGAAGAGCGCATACGGCCACTCACGCCTCCCTCAAGTCGAAGCCGAGTGAAGCCCGGCTCAGGTTCGCAGCAGCAGCCACTCCTGGAGCTCGACGAGGTTGCCCTCCGGATCCTTGAGGTGGGCGACACGCATACGGGCCGCCATATGGGTCGGCCCGTGCATCAGCGTGGCGCCGCGCGCGGCGATCTGCTCGCAGTAGGAGTCCAGGTCGTCGACGCGCAGGACGACCAGGGAACGGTGACCAGTCGCCGCGTCGCCCAGCTCACCCAGCACCTCCGCCATCATCGCCCGGTCCTGGAGGGCGATCCCCGCCGAGCCGGTGGCGGGACTGAACTTCTCGTACGGCCCCTCGGCCGCCCCCGACTGCGGCTTGAGGCCGAGGACCTCGGAGTAGAAGCGGTAGCAGGCGGCGAAGTCGGTGACGAGCAGCCGTACTTGGGCGAGTTCCATGACCACTCCCGGGTGTTCAGGACCACCGGCCGGTGCGGCCGAGAAGAAGCGCCGCCGCCGCGGTACCGGCGGTGGAGGTACGCAGCACACTGGGCCCGAGCCGGTACGCCTGCGCACCGGCCTCCGCGAACAGCGTCAACTCCTCGGGAGAGACGCCCCCTTCGGGCCCGACGACCAGCACGATCTCACCCTCGGCGGGCAGTTCGACACCGGCGAGGGGTTCCGCACCGCTTTCATGCAGTACGGCGGCGAAGTCGGCCTTCGCGAGAAGTGCCGCGACCTGCTTGGAGGTTGCGGCGTCCGCGACGTCGGGGAAGCGCACCCGGCGGGACTGCTTGCCCGCCTCACGCGCCGTGGCCCGCCACTTGGCCAGCGCCTTCAGTCCGCGGTCGCCCTTCCACTGCGTGATGCAGCGGGAGGCGGCCCACGGCACGATCGCGTCCACGCCGACCTCGGTCATCGTCTCGACGGCGAGTTCGCCGCGGTCGCCCTTGGGGAGCGCCTGGACGATCGTGATGCGGGGTTCGGCCTGCGGCTGCTCGGCCACCGAGTCCAGCCGGACGATCAGCCGGTCCTTGCCCTCGGTGTCCAGCACCACGCAGTCCGCCCAGCGGCCCGCCCCGTCGGTGAGCACCACGTCCTCGCCGGGCCGCAGCCGCTTCACCGAGACCGCGTGCCGCCCCTCGGGGCCGTCGAGGACGTACCGCCCGCCGCTGTCCGCGTCGAGGTGCTCGACCACGAAGACCGGGGCGGTCATCAGGCACCGCCTCCCATGGACGGAGCGGCCGACAACGCTGTCTTCGCCGCGGCGATCTCCGCGGCCAGCACCTCCACCAGCTGTCCGGCGGGCAGTTCGCGGGCCATCCGGTGGCCCTGTCCCGCCCACAGCGCCATGCCCTGCGCGTCGCCCGCCTCGGCCGCCGCCTTGCGCAGCGGCGAGGTGAGGTGGTGGATCTCCGGGTAGGCGGCGGGCGCGTACGGGCCGTGCTCGCGCAGGAAGCGGTTGACCAGGCCGCGGGCCGGGCGGCCGGAGAACGCGCGCGTCAACTCCGTACGGACGAACAGGGGGTTGGTGAGCGCCCGCTTGTGCAGGGCGTTGGCGCCGGACTCGGGGGTGGCGAGGAACGCCGTGCCGAGCTGGGCCGCGCCGGCGCCGGCGGCGAGGGCGGCGGCGATCTGGCTGCCGCGCATGATGCCGCCGGCGGCGACGAGCGGGAGCGACACGGTCTCGCGGACCTGCGCGATCAGCGACAGCAGGCCGATGCCGCCGCCGTCCGTCTCCTGGACGTCCCGGTGCGTGCCCTGATGGCCGCCCGCCTCGATGCCCTGCACGATCACTCCGTCGGCACCGGCCCGCTGCACGGCGAGGGCCTCCTCGGCGGTGGTCGCGGTGACCAGCGTGAGGGTGCCGACGCGGCGCAGCGAGTCCAGCACGTCCCGGCTGGGCACGCCGAAGTGGAACGAGACCACCGGCACCGGGTTGTCGAGCAGGACGGCGAGCTTGGCGTCGTAGCCGTCGTCGCGGCCGCTGTCGGGGTCGCCCAGCTCGGTCTCGTACCAGGCGGCCTCACCGGCGAGCTGATGGGCGTAGACATCGACCGCTGCGGCGTCCGCGTACTCCGGCTGCGGCATGAACAGGTTCACGCCGAAGGGGCGGCTCGTGATCCCCCGCAGCTGTTTGATCTCCTGGTACATGCCGTCGGCGGTCTTGTACCCGGCGGCCAGAAACCCGAGCCCGCCGGCCTCGGACACGGCGGCAGCGAGATGCGGGACGGAGACTCCGCCCGCCATGGGGGCCTGCACGATCGGATGAGGGAAGAGATCGGTCAGTGCGGAGGACATGACGGCATGTTGTCACGTCCTCCGAACAAGTCCGAATCCGGCCTTCCCCTTGGCATAGGCCACCGGCATGGCAGAGCTAACGCCCGTTGAAGGCATCCTTCAGCCGAGAAAACAGCCCCTGCTGCCCCGGCTGGAACTGCCCCGTAGGCCGTTCCTCGCCGCGTAGCTTCGCCAGCTCGCGCAGCAGTCGCTCCTGCTCGGGGTCGAGCTTGTTCGGGGTCTGGACCTCGACGTGGACGATGAGGTCACCGCGTCCGCCGCCGCGCAGGTGCGTGACGCCGCGGCCGTGCAGCGGGATCGACTGGCCGGACTGGGTGCCCGGGCGGATGTCGACCTCTTCCAGGCCGTCCAGGGTCTCCAGCGGAACCTTGGTGCCGAGGGCGGCCGCCGTCATCGGAAGCGTGACCGTGCAGTGCAGGTCGTCGCCGCGCCGCTGGAACTGCGAGTGCGGCAGCTCGTGGATCTCGACGTACAGGTCACCGGCGGGACCGCCACCGGGGCCGACCTCACCCTCACCCGCGAGCTGGATCCGCGTGCCGTTGTCGACACCGGCCGGGATCTTGACCGTGAGGGTGCGACGGGAGCGGACCCGGCCGTCACCGGCGCACTCCGGGCACGGCGTCGGCACGACCGTGCCGAAGCCCTGGCACTGGGGGCAGGGCCGGGACGTCATGACCTGGCCCAGGAAGGACCGGGTGACCTGCGACACCTCACCGCGACCGCGGCACATGTCACACGTCTGGGCACTCGTCCCCGGCGCGGCGCCCTCGCCGTTACAGGTCGAGCAGACGATCGCCGTGTCGACCTGGATGTCCTTGGTCGTGCCGAAGGCCGCCTCGTCCAGCTCGACGTCCAGCCGGATCATCGCGTCCTGGCCGCGCCGCGTACGCGACCGCGGGCCGCGCTGGGACGCCGTACCGAAGAACGCGTCCATGATGTCCGAGAAGTTCCCGAAGCCACCCGCGCCGAAGCCGCCCGCGCCACCGGCGCCGCCGGCCTGGGACAGCGGGTCGCCGCCGAGGTCGTAGACCTGCTTCTTCTGCGGGTCCGACAGCACCTCGTAAGCGGCGTTGATCTCCTTGAACCGCTCCTGGGTCTTCGGATCCGGATTGACGTCCGGGTGCAGCTCGCGTGCGAGCCGCCGGAAGGCCTTCTTGATCTCTTCCTGCGACGCGTCGCGGCGCACGCCGAGAACGGCGTAGTAGTCCGTGGCCACTTACGACTCCGCCAGGATCTGTCCGACGTACCGTGCCACTGCGCGTACCGCTCCCATCGTTCCCGGGTAATCCATGCGGGTCGGTCCGACCACGCCGAGCTTGGCGACTGCCTCGCCGCCCGAACCGTAGCCGACCGACACGACGGACGTGGAGTTGAGTCCCTCGTAGGCGTTCTCATGACCGATGCGTACGGTCATGCCCGAATCCCCGGCCTCACCAAGCAACTTGAGGAGCACGACCTGCTCCTCCAGCGCCTCGAGCACCGGCCGGATCGTGAGGGGAAAGTCATGCCCGAAGCGGGTGAGATTGGCGGTGCCGCCGATCATCAGCCGCTCTTCGTTCTCCTCGACGAGGGTCTCCAGAAGCGTGGAGAGCACCGTCGAGACCGTGCCGCGGTCCTCGTGGTCGAAGCCCTCGGGCAGGTCCTCGACCAACAGCGGGACATCGGTGAACCGGCGTCCGGCGACCCGGCTGTTGAGCCGCGCGCGCAGATCGGCGAGAGAGGCCTCGCCGAACGGCGCCGGACAGTCGACCATCCGCTGCTCGACCCGCCCGGTGTCCGTGATCAGCACGAGCATCACGCGCGCGGGTGCGAGCGAGAGCAGTTCCACGTGCCGCACGGTGGAGCGGGTGAGCGAGGGGTACTGCACGACGGCGACCTGCCGTGTCAGCTGCGCGAGCAGCCGCACGGTCCGCGCCACCACATCGTCGAGATCGACGGCCCCGTCGAGGAAGTTCTGAATGGCACGCCGCTCGGGCGCGCTCATCGGCTTGACGCCGGCCAGCTTGTCGACGAAGAGGCGGTAGCCCTTGTCCGTGGGGATGCGCCCGGCACTGGTGTGCGGCTGGGCGATGAACCCCTCGTCCTCCAGGGCTGCCATGTCGTTGCGCACGGTCGCCGGGGAGACACCGAGGTTGTGCCGCTCGGTGAGCGCCTTGGAGCCGACCGGCTCCTCCGTGCCGACGTAGTCCTGGACGATGGCGCGCAGCACCTGAAGCCTGCGTTCACTCAGCATCCGCGCACACCTCCAGAAGTCGTCCTCTCGGCGCCTCGCCTGGCACTCTTCACTTCCGAGTGCCAGAGTTCCCCGGCCCAGTGTACGGCGGTGAGGTACTCACGGGGCAAGGACGGGGTCGTACGGCTAGCGTCGCCGTATGAGCGTGACTTGGGAAGAGCTGGGGTGGGAGCCGCTGGCGGCCGGGGTGGGGCGGTGCCGGCTGCCGGTGTGGGACTGCACGGTGGGGCTGGTCGTCGGGGCCGGCGCGGCCCTGGTGATCGACGCCGGGTCGAGCCTCCCCGAGGGCGCACGCGTGCGTGCCGGGGCGCAGGAGCTCGCCGGCCACCGTGTGACTCATCTCGCGCTCACCCACCCGCACTTCGACCACGTCTTCGGGGCGGGAGCCTTCGCGGGCGCGGAGTTGTACGGCGCGGTGGGAATCGACACGGCGTACGCGCACACCGGGCGCGAGGAACTGCGTACGGACGCGGTACGCCACGGTCTGGACGCCGGCCTGGCGGACGAGGCGGTGGCGGCACTCGCCCCGCCCCGCCATCACGTCTCCGGCGAGTGGACCCTCGACCTGGGCGGCGGCCGGCAGGTTCTCCTCGCCAACGTGGGCCCGGGCCACACCGCCCACGACCTCGCGGTCCTCGTCCCCGGCGATCCGGAGGTCGTGTTCTGCGGCGATCTGGTCGAGGAGTCCGGAGAGCCGCAGGCGGGCGCCGACGCCGTACCGACCCACTGGCCCGCGGCACTTGATCGTCTGCTGGACCTCGGCGGCGAGGACGCACTGTATGTGCCCGGTCACGGAGCGGTGGTCGACGCGGCGTTCGTCCGCGCGCAGCGGAACGCGCTCGCGCGCGAATTCGGCGTGTCGTGACCACACCCCTCCGCCTTCTCCTATCGTCATCCGAATGCGCCAGTACTCTCCGGACCTGACCCCGCCGTGGAAGAAGCCCAAGCCCGTCCCCGAGGTCCCGGCGGACCCCGGCCTGGTGGTCGAGGAAACCGGCACCGGTTTCTGCGGCGCGGTGATCCGCTGCGAGGCGGGCACGGTGACCCTGGAGGACCGCTTCGGCAAGCACCGCGTGTTTCCCCTGGAACCACGGGGCTTCCTCCTGGAGGGCCGAGTGGTGACCCTGGTGAAGCCTGCCGCCGGTCCTGTACGTCCCACCCGTACCGCATCCGGTTCCGTCGCCGTCCCCGGCGCACGCGCGCGTGTCGCCCGCGCCGGGCGCATCTATGTCGAGGGCCGGCACGACGCGGAACTCGTCGAGAAGGTCTGGGGCGACGACCTGCGCATCGAGGGCGTGGTCGTGGAGTACCTGGAGGGCGTCGACGACCTGCCGTCCATCGTGGCCGAATTCGCACCCGGTCCGGACGCGCGGCTGGGGGTGCTGGTCGACCACTTGGTGCCGGGCACGAAGGAGTGGCGCATCGCGGAGGCGGTGACGAGTGAGCATGCCCTGGTGGTCGGCCACCCGTACATCGACATCTGGGAGGCCGTGAAACCGTCCTCGCTGGGGATCGCGGGGTGGCCGCGGGTGCCGCGCGGGCAGGACTGGAAGACGGGCGTGTGCCGGGCGCTGGGCTGGCCGGAAAACACCGGTGCGGCCTGGCAGGGGATTCTGGGGCGGGTGCGGTCCTACCGGGATCTGGAGCCGGAGTTGTTGGGGCGGGTCGAGGAACTGATCGACTTCGTCACGACACCGGCGTAGCGCGGCGTCGCCTCAGTCCACCAGGTCCCGCACCACCGCATCCGCCAGCAACCGCCCCCGAAGCGTGAGCACCGCGTGCCCCTCCTCATACGGCCGTTCCTGAAGCAGCCCCTCTCCCAGCGCCCGCCGGGACGCCTTGAGGCCCTCCTCCCGGAGCAGAGCCAGCGGCACGCCCTCGCGCAACCGCAGCTCCAGCAGAACCCGCTCCACCCGACGGTCCTCGTCCGTCAGGATCTCCCGCCCCGCCCCAGGTGAGCGCCCAGCGGCCAGCGCCGCCGCATAAGCGCCCGGATGCTTCACGTTCCACCACCGCACCCCGCCCACGTGCGAGTGCGCTCCCGGCCCGGCCCCCCACCAGTCGGCCCCTCGCCAGTACAGCTCGTTGTGCAGGCACCGCCCCGCATCAGACGTCGCCCAGTTCGACACCTCGTACCACTCGAAGCCGGCCCCCGACAGCACCGACTCCGCGATCAGATACCGGTCCGCATGGACGTCGTCGTCGGTCATCGGAACCTCGCCCCGGCGGATGCGCCGGGCCAGCTGTGTGCCCTCCTCGACGATCAGGGCGTAGGCCGAGACATGGTCCGGCCCGGCGCCGATCGCCGACTCCAGCGAGGCCCGCCAGTCGTCGTCCGACTCCCCCGGCGTGCCGTAGATCAGATCCAGGTTGACGTGCTCGAAGCCCGCCGCCCGGGCCTCCGCGACGCAGGCCTCAGGCCGTCCCGGCGTGTGCGTACGGTCCAGCACGCGCAGTACATGCTGCTTCGCGCTCTGCATGCCGAAGGACACCCGGTTGAAGCCGCCCTCGCGGAGCGTGGCCAGATACGCCGGATCCACCGACTCCGGGTTCGCCTCGGTCGTGATCTCGGCGTCGGGTGCCAGGCCGAACTCGTCGCGGATCGCCCCCAGCATGCGGACGAGATCGTCCGCGGCCAGCAGTGTCGGCGTACCGCCTCCGACGAAGACCGTCCGTACGGCACGCGGGTCGTCGCCGAGGACCTTGCGGGCCAGGCGGACCTCGTCGATCAGCGTGTCCGCGTAGTTGTCACGGGACGCCAGCACGCCGCCCGTGCCACGCAGCTCGGTCGCGGTGTAGGTGTTGAAGTCGCAGTAGCCGCAGCGGGTGGCGCAGTACGGGACGTGCAGATAGAACCCGAGGGGGCGGGTGGCCGCGTCGGCGAGCGCGGGTGCGGGGAGCGCGCCGTCGTCGGGGACGGGCTCGCCGTCGGGGAGTGCGGAAGGCATGCCTTCCATTGTCCAGCACCCGTAGGGATCACTCCGCCTGCAGCACCAGCAGCGCCAGGTCGTCCTCCGGCGGCCTCCCGCCGAACTCGTGCACCAGCCTGCGGATCCGCTCCGCGATCAGCTCCGCGCTCAGCCCCGCGCACCCCGCCAGAGCCTCCGCCAGCCCGTCGCCGTCGTCGAACTGGCGGGAGCCCGAGCGCCGCTCCGTCACCCCGTCCGTCACGCACAGCAACGTGTCGCCGGGGAGCAGCTCAAAGGTTTCGCTGGTGTACGTCTCGTCCTCGACCACGCCGAGGAGGGTCTGCGGCCGGGCGGACGTGCGGACGGAACCGTCCGGGCCGAGCAGCAGGGGCAGCGGGTGGCCCGCGGACGCGAGCGTGCAGCGTACGCCGCCGTCGAAGGGGGCCAGCTCGCCGTACAGGAGGGAGAGGAAGCGGGTCTGCGGGCCGTCGCCGGGCCGGCCGCCCGCCGCGACCAGCACGCGCGCCGCCGCGTCCGCAGCCTCGGTGGCGTCGTCGAGGAGGAGCTGGTTGAGACGGTCGAGGACGTCGGCGACGCGGTAGCCCTCGCGGGCCAGCAGCCGCAGCCACGGGCGGGCGAGGCCGATCACTACGGCGGCCTCGGGGCCCTTGCCCTGTACGTCGCCGAGCGCGAAGCACCAGCGGCCGTCGCCGGCCGGGAAGAGGTCGTAGAAGTCGCCGCTGGGTCCGCCCTTGTCGCAGGGCTCGTAGACGAGGGCGCTGTGCACGCCGGGGATCTCGGCGACCGCGCCGGGCAGCAGTCCGCGCTGGAGTACGGCGCTGATGGTGGCCTGGCGGGCGTACTGGCGGGCCGCGCCGATGGCGAGCGCCACCCGGCGGCCGAGGTCTTCGATGAGCCCGGTGATCTCGTCGGGGAAGCGGAGCAGCCCGGATCGTCCGATGACGAGGGTGCCCAGCGGACGGCCGCCCGCGATCAGCCGGTACGCCAGTGCCGAGCCGTGCTCCGCGCGCGGGCCGAGGGCGTCGCCGGGCCAGGGGTAGGGGACGGGGCCCGAGCGGACCGGGTCGGGGGCGCGCGGTGGGTCCTTCTCCAGGGCCCGGCGCAGCTCCTCGATGCGGTTCTCGCTGCTGTGCCAGACGCGGGCGAGCCGGGGCCCGGTTCCGGCGACGCCCTCGGACCAGCCTCCGCGGCCCATGACCTCGTCCTCCAGCCACACCGCGCACCATTCGGCGAGACGCGGCACGATCAGCTGTCCGGTGAGCGCGGCGACGAGATCCTCGTCGAGCTGTCCGGCGAGCAGGTCGGAGGCCTCGGCGAGGAAGGACAGGGCGCCGCGATTGAGCCATTCCCGGTCCCGCTCGGCCTGCTGCGGTTCGGGGGCGAGGAAGTCGGCGACGCGGAGGCTGCACTCCGCGGCGTACGCGCCGGGCGCCTCGGCGGGCAGTCGCGCCCACAGCGTCTTGGCGCCCCGGCGGTAGGTGACACCCCAGTCCTCCGCGAGCGTGGCGACGAGGCGCAGGCCGCGGCCGTACTCCGGTGTCTCGTACGGCGGTTCGCTGTCGCTGTCGCGCGGGGCGCGCGAGGGGTGCTGGTCCGTCACCTCGACGACCAGGTCGCCGTTGGGCGCCTCCAGTCGGCACACCAGCCCGACGTCGGTGCCCGCGTGCACGACGGCGTTGGTGACGAGTTCGCTGACGACCACCAGCGCGTCGTCGGCAAGCCGCTCCGTGACGTGTTCGGTGCCGGGCAGGGCCAGTTCGGTCCATTCGGCGAGTGCGGCGTGCAGGAGCGCGCGGGCGGATCCGGGCGCGAGGGGGCTTCCGCAGAGGGTCGTACTCACCTCCGCGCTCCGGTGCCCGCTCTCGTGCGCAGGTGCACCAGAGGCACGGGGATCGGTCTCCCGTTGCATCGGAATGGCCCCCATGTCCAGCTCCCCGAGCAGATCGGACGAATACACCTCGGTCGATGCGGACAGAGTGACAGACTGGCCACGCCCATAAGCGCCGAGTTACCGAAGTGGGCCGCCATGAGTGAGAACAGTGCTACACGTGTGCTCGAAGACGGACAGATTCGAGCATCGGATTTGCGCCCTCTGCTCGCCGCGATGACCGCAGCCCGCGACGGGGACTTTTCCAGGGTGGCGGAATCCCGCCAGGGGTCCGGTCATGGCGACGGCCACGGCCTGGTGGCCGAACTCGCCGCCGTCTTCAACCAGATCATGGACCGCAGCAACCACTTCAACACGGAGGTGCAGCGCGTACGACGCGAGCTGGTCCGGCACGGCCGGCTCGACGAACGCCTCTCGGCCAGCCCCGGCCAGGGCGACTGGACGTCCCGTGTCAACGATGTGAACCAACTGCTCGACGCCCTGGTCGCCCCGGCCGCGAACGCCACGCGCGTGCTCGATGCCGTGGCGGGCGGCGACTTGACCCAGCGGGTCGACCTGCACGACGGGAACCGGCAGCTGCGCGGTGACCTACGGCGGCTGGGTCGGGCCGTGAACAAGATGGTGGACCAACTCTCGCTGTTCACCGGCGAGGTGACCCGGGTCGCCCGTGAGGTCGGCACGGAGGGACGGCTCGGCGGACGGGCCAAAGTGACGGGCCTGTCCGGCAGTTGGCGGGATGTCACCGAGGCGGTCAACACGATGGCGTCCCGGCTCACCGCTCAGGTGCGCGACATCGCCCTGGTGACCACGGCGGTGGCCCGCGGCGATCTGACCCGCACGGTCACGGTGGAGGCGACCGGTGAGCTGCTGGAGCTGAAGCTCACCGTGAACACGATGGTCGACCAGCTCTCCGCCTTCGCCGACGAGGTCACCCGCGTGGCCCGCGAGGTCGGCACGGAAGGGCAGTTGGGCGGGCGGGCACAGGTGCGTGGCGTGTCCGGGGTCTGGAAGGACCTCACCGACAACGTCAACTTCATGGCCTCGAACCTGACGTCGCAGGTCCGCAATATCGCCCAGGTCACCACCGCCGTCGCCAACGGCGACCTGAGTCAGAAGATCACCGTCGACGCCCGGGGCGAGATCCTGGAGCTGAAGTCGACCGTGAACACGATGGTCGACCAGCTGTCCGCGTTCGCCGACGAGGTCACCCGCGTGGCCCGCGAGGTCGGCACCGAAGGAGACCTCGGCGGCCGGGCGCAGGTACGGGGTGTCAGTGGCGTCTGGAAGGACCTCACCGAGAACGTCAACTTCATGGCGGACAACCTCACTTCGCAGGTCCGCAACATCGCGCTGGTGTCCACCGCCGTCGCCCAGGGCGACCTGTCCAAGAAGATCACGGTCGAGGCCAAGGGCGAGATCCTGGAGCTCAAGACCACCTTCAACACCATGGTCGACCAGCTCTCGGCCTTCGCCGACGAGGTCACCCGCGTGGCCCGCGAGGTCGGCACCGAAGGAAACCTCGGCGGGCAGGCGCAGGTACGGGGTGTGAGCGGCGTCTGGAAAGACCTCACCGACAACGTCAACTTCATGGCGCTGAACCTGACTTCGCAGGTGCGGAACATCGCCCAGGTGACCACCGCCGTCGCCAACGGCGACCTGTCGAAGAAGATCACCGTCGACGCCCGCGGCGAGATCCTCGAACTGAAGGACACCGTCAACACGATGGTGGAGCAGCTGCGCGCCTTCGCCGACGAGGTGACCCGCGTGGCCCGGGAGGTCGGCACCGACGGCCGGCTCGGCGGACGGGCGCAGGTGCTGGGCGTCTCCGGCGTCTGGCGGGACCTGACGGACAACGTCAACTACATGGCCGACAACCTCACTTCGCAGGTCCGCAATATCGCGCAGGTGGCGACGGCGGTGGCGCAGGGCGACCTGTCGAAGAAGATCGACGTGGACGCGCGCGGCGAGATCCTGGAGCTGAAGACCACCATCAACACCATGGTGGACACGCTGTCCTCCTTCTCCTCCGAGGTCACCCGGGTGGCCCGCGAGGTCGGCTCCGAGGGCCAACTCGGCGGCCAGGCACGGGTGGAGGGCGTCTACGGCACCTGGAAGCGCCTGACGACGAACGTGAACGAACTCGCCTCGAACCTGACCACCCAGGTCCGCGCGATCGCCGAGGTCGCCTCGGCGGTGGCCCAGGGCGACATGTCCCGCTCGATCACCGTGGAGACCCAGGGCGAGGTCGCCGAGCTGAAGGACAACATCAACCTGATGGTGGCCAACCTCCGCGAGACCACCCGGGCCAAGGACTGGCTGGAGTCCAACCTGGCCCGCCTCGCCGCGCTGATGCAGGGCCACCGCGACCTGATGGAGGTCGCCGACCTGATCCTGCGCGAGCTGACCCCGCTGGTGAACGCCCAGTACGGCGCCTTCTACCTGGCCGATCCGGACGAGGACGGCGCCGCGCTGCGCACCACCATCCCGTCGAAGGGCCTGGCGTTCATCGCCGGATACGGCGCCGCACAGGGCGCGACCGTCGAGACCGGCGGCCTCCCCACACACGGCCTGGTGCGGCAGGCGGCCCGCGAGAAGAAGCGGATCCTGGTGGAGGAGGCCCCGCCGGACTACATCAAGATCAACAGCGGGCTCGGCGAGGCGGCGCCCACCAGCGTCGTCATCATCCCGATCCCCTTCGAGGACAAGCTCCTCGGCGTGATCGAGCTGGCCTCGTTCTCCCGCTTCTCCGACGTCCACCTGGCGTTCTTCGACCAGTTCGTGAACACCATCGGCGTCGCCATCAACACCATCATCGCCAACTCCCGCACCGAGTCCCTGCTCGGCGAGTCCCAGCGGCTGGCGATGCAGCTCCAGGAACGCTCGGACGAACTCCAGGAGCAGCAGGCGGAGTTGCAGCGCTCGAACGCCGAACTGGAGGAGAAGGCCGCCCTGCTGGCCACCTCCTCGCAGTACAAGTCGGAGTTCCTGGCCAACATGTCGCACGAGCTGCGCACCCCGCTGAACTCCCTGCTGATCCTGGCGAGGCTGCTGTCGGACAACCCCGACGGCCATCTCTCCGACCAGGAGGTGCAGTTCGCGACGACGATCCACCGCTCGGGCTCGGACCTGCTCCAGCTGATCAACGACATCCTGGACCTGTCGAAGATCGAGGCGGGCAGGATGGACGTACGCCCGAAGAAGCTCCCGCTCATCAAGCTCCTCGACTACGTCCACGCCACCTTCCGGCCACTCACCCTCGACCGGGGGCTCGCCTTCGAGGTGGCGGTCGGCGAGGACGTGCCGCGCGAGATGTACTCGGACGAGCAGCGGCTGCAGCAGATCCTGCGCAACCTGCTCTCCAACGCGATCAAGTTCACCGCGTCGGGCCGGGTCGAACTCCGCGTCAGCCGGGTCAAGGACCCCCAGCACCACTACGTCCGCGACACCGACGAAGTGATCGCCTTCACCGTCTCGGACACCGGCATCGGCATCGCGCCGGAGAAACTCCCGGTGATCTTCGAGGCGTTCCAGCAGGCCGACGGCACCACCAACCGCAAGTACGGCGGCACGGGACTGGGACTGTCGATCAGCCGCGAGATCGCCGGCCTGCTGGGCGGCCGTATCGCCGCCGAGAGCGAACCCGGCAAGGGGTCCACCTTCACCCTGTACGTCCCGGTCGTCAGCCCCGGCCACTCGGCGACCGGCCCGGTGCCCGAGCAGCGCCCGCTGCCGGTGCCCGAGCAGCTGTCGGCCGAGCCCTACACCGCGCACGAGCCCGACGACAGCTGGCCGGCACCCACCAAACTGGAGGAGTGGAAATCCGGTCGCGCGGGTCAAGTCCTGCCCGGACGACGGGTGTTGATCGTGGACGACGACATCCGCAACGTCTTCGCCCTCACCCATGTCCTGGGCCGGGTCGGAATGCCGGTGCTGTACGCGGAGAACGGCCGCGAGGGCATCGAGACCCTGGAGCGCAACCCGGACGTCGAACTCGTCCTGATGGACATCATGATGCCGGAGATGGACGGCTACGAGACCATCGCCGTCATCCGCCGCACCCCCCGCTGGACAGGCCTGCCCATCGTCGCGCTGACCGCGAAGGCGATGCCGGGAGACCGTGAGAAGTCCATCGCCCGGGGCGCCAACGGCTACGTACCCAAGCCCGTCGACGTCGACCAGCTACTGACCGTCGTCTGCGCCCTCCTGGATCCGGAGGGCGCGGGCGCGGAGCACACCGACGGCGACACGGAGACAGCAGTACCGGAACCGGACCCGGCAGGGGAGGCCGCGGTTCCGCCTACCACTGAGTGAGGCACAGTCATCATGAGCGCTGAGGCAACGACCGACGAGCGCGCGAACATCCTCCTGGTGGACGACATGGAGGACAACCTGATAGCGCTGGAGGCCGTCCTGGGGTCCCTCAACGAACCGCTCGTGCGGGCACGTTCGGGCGAGGAAGCGATGAAGGCACTGCTACGGCAGCAGTTCGCCCTCGTCCTCCTCGACGTCCGTATGCCGGGCATGGACGGCTTCGAGACCGCCGCGAACATCAAACGGCTCGACCAGACCAAGGACGTCCCCATCATCTTCCTCACCGGCGCGGAGGACGACTCCGGCTACGCCTTCCGCGGCTACGCGACCGGCGCCGCGGACTACCTGACGAAGCCGTTCGATCCTTGGGTGCTACGGGCCAAGGTGAGCGTCTTCCTGGACCTGCACCGAAAGAACCGGCAACTGGAGCGCCTGAGCGGGGAGATGAGCACAAGACTGGCCGTACTGGAGGAACATCTGACGGGGGCCAACCCACTAGACAAGGCAGCGCTCCTGAGGCAGGTAGTGGAGCTACGCCAACTGGTGAACAGAGGCCGCGCGAACTGACCTAAAGGGGCGCGGGGAACTGCGCGACCAGCCACAACGAACCCGCAGCCGCAAGCAGTCCCCCACAACCCCTCCGCTCCCGCGCTACGCCTCGCGAGAGCCTTCGTACATCTCCTCGATGAGGTACTTGTACTCCCGCTCGACAACCGGCCGCTTCAGCTTCAGGCTCGGCGTCAGCTCACCGTGCTCGACGTCGAGATCCCGCGGCAGCAGCCGGAACTTCTTCACGGTCTGCCACCGCTGAAGCCCCTCGTTGAGCTCCTTCACGTACCCGTCGATGAGGGCCACCGTGGCGGGCGCGGCGACGACTTCCTCGTACGACTTGCCCTCCAGGCCGTTGTCCTTCGCCCAGGCCATGATCGACGGCTCGTCGAGGGCGATGAGGGCACTGCAGAAGTTCCGGTCCGCGCCGATCAGCACGATGTTCGAGGTGTACGGGCACACCGCCTTGAAGCTGCCCTCGACCTCGGTCGGCGCGACGTACTTGCCACCGGACGTCTTGAACAGGTCCTTCTTGCGGTCGGTGATCCGCAGGTACCCGTCGGGCGACAGCTCGCCGATGTCGCCGGTGTGGAACCAGCCGTCCGCCTCCAGCACCTCGGCGGTCTTCTCGGGCAGCCCGTGGTAGCCCTCCATGATGCCGGGGCCGCGCAGCAGGATCTCGCCGTCGTCGGCGATCCGGACCTCCGTGCCGGGCAGCGGCTTGCCGACCGTGCCGGTGCGGTACGCCTCGCCGGGGTTCACGAAGGACGCGGCGGAGGACTCGGTGAGGCCGTAGCCCTCGAGGATGTGAATGCCGGCGCCGGCGAAGAAGTACCCGATCTCCGGCGCCAGGGCGACCGAGCCGGAGACACAGGCCCGCAGATTGCCGCCGAAGGCCTCCCGCAGCTTGGCGTAGACGAGCGCGTCGGCGACCTTGTGCTTGGCGGCGAGCCCGAACGGCGCGGAGTGGTTGCCGGTGCGGCGGAAGTTGTCCTGGGTGACCTTGGCGTACTCGCGGGCGACCCCGGCGGCCCACTGGAAGATCTTGTACTTGGCGGGACCGCCCGCACGGGCCTTGGCCACGACCCCGTTGTAGACCTTCTCGAAGATCCGCGGCACCGCCGCCATGTACGTCGGCTGCACCACCGGCAGATTCTCGATGATCTTGTCGACCCGGCCGTCGACGGCGGTGACGTGCCCGACCTCGATATGGCCGGACGTGAGCACCTTGCCGAAGACGTGCGCGAGCGGCAGCCACAGGTACTGCACGTCCTCGGCGTTGATCAGCCCGGTCGCGGCGATCGCCTTCGCCATGTACGACCAGTTGTCGTGCGGGAGGCGGACGCCTTTGGGCCGGCCGGTGGTGCCGGAGGTGTAGATGAGGGTGGCGAGCTGGTCCTTGGTGATCGCGCCGACCCGTTCCTTGACCACGTCGGGGTTCTTCTCCAGATACGCGGCGCCCCGGCTCTCCAGCTCGGCGAGGGTGAGCACCCAGTCGCCGGTCTCCACACCCTCCGGGTCGATGACCACGACGTGGGTGAGCTCGGGCAGCTCGGCGCGCTTCTCCCGCGCCTTGGCCAGCTGCTCGGCGTTCTCCGCGACGAGCACCCGGCTGCCGGAGTCGGCGAGGATGAACGCCGACTCCTCGGCGTTGGTCTGCGGGTAGACCGTGGTGGTGGCGGCGCCCGCGCACATGATGCCCAGGTCGGCGAGGATCCACTCGATCCTGGTGGCGGAGGCGAGCGCGACGCGCTGCTCGGGCTGCACACCCAGTTCGATCAGCCCGGCGGCGATCGCGTTGACCCGCTCGGCGGTCTGCGCCCAGCTCAGCGACTTCCAGTCGTCCGGGCCCTGCCCGGACGCGGCCGGTACCGGGTATCGGTAGGCCTCGGCATCCGGCGTGGCGGCCACGCGGTCCAGGAAGAGGCCCGCCACGGACGGCGGACGGTTCTCGATCAAAGTCTGTGTGTCGCTCACGACATCCTCCGGGGCCCGCGGCTGCGCGGCTGGCTCATTGCGGCTGTTTTCACTGCTGCTGTTTCACTCACGAGCGGTTGCCGATCGGTTGTTTAACTCGCGAGTAACTACCGAGCAGAGATCAGAGTAGAGCGCGACCGGCCGGTGCGTAAGGGGCTGCGGCCTGTCACTTCCCCGATCGGGCGACCGTACGGACGCGCAGGGGCCCGTCGCGCTGTGACGCGACGAGCCCCAATTTTCGCGGGTGACAGGTGGCTATTTCTTGCCCTTGCCCGATCCCGCGTTCTCGTCACTGGACAGGACGGCGATGAATGCCTCCTGAGGAACCTCCACGGAACCCACCATCTTCATCCGCTTCTTGCCCTCCTTCTGCTTCTCCAGCAGCTTCCGCTTACGGGAGATGTCACCGCCGTAGCACTTGGCGAGGACGTCCTTGCGGATGGCGCGGATGGTCTCGCGGGCGATGACCCGGGAGCCGATGGCGGCCTGGATCGGCACCTCGAAGGCCTGCCTGGGAATCAGCTCGCGCAGCTTGGCGACGAGCCGCACGCCGTACGCGTAGGCCGCGTCCTTGTGGGTGATCGCCGAGAAGGCGTCCACCTTGTCGCCGTGCAGCAGGATGTCGACCTTGACCAGGCTGGAGGTCTGCTCGCCGGTGGGCTCGTAGTCCAGCGACGCGTAGCCACGCGTCTTCGACTTCAGCTGGTCGAAGAAGTCGAAGACGATCTCGGCGAGCGGCAGCGTGTAGCGGATCTCGACGCGGTCCTCGGACAGGTAGTCCATGCCGAGGAGGGTGCCGCGCCTGGTCTGGCACAGCTCCATGATCGAGCCGATGAACTCGGTCGGAGCGAGGATCGTGGCGCGTACGACGGGCTCGTACACCTCGTTGATCTTGCCCTCGGGGAACTCGCTCGGGTTGGTGACGGTGTGCTCGGTGCCGTCCTCCATCACCACCCGGTAGACCACGTTCGGCGCGGTGGCGATCAGGTCGAGCCCGAACTCGCGCTCAAGGCGCTCGCGGATCACGTCGAGGTGCAGCAGACCGAGGAAGCCGACGCGGAAACCGAAGCCGAGGGCGGCGGAGGTCTCCGGCTCGTAGACGAGGGCGGCGTCGTTGAGCTGCAGCTTGTCCAGGGCCTCGCGCAGCTCGGGATAGTCGGAGCCGTCCAGCGGATACAGACCGGAGAAGACCATCGGCTTCGGGTCCTTGTAGCCGCCGAGGGCCTCCGTCGCCCCCTTCTGCTGGCTGGTGACGGTGTCACCGACCTTGGACTGGCGGACGTCCTTCACACCGGTGATCAGGTAACCCACCTCGCCGACACCGAGGCCGTCGGCGGACAGCATCTCCGGCGAGTTCGTCCCGATCTCCAGCAGCTCGTGCGTGGCGCCCGTCGACATCATCTTGATGCGCTCGCGCTTGCTGAGCTGACCGTCGATGACACGCACGTACGTCACGACGCCGCGGTAGGAGTCGTAGACCGAGTCGAAGATCATCGCGCGGGCGGGAGCGTCCTTGACACCGACCGGCGCCGGGATCTCACGGACGACCCGGTCGAGCAGCGCGTCGACGCCGACACCGGTCTTGGCGGAGACCTTGAGGACGTCGTCCGGGTCGCAGCCGATGAGGTTGGCGAGCTCCTCGGAGAACTTCTCCGGCTGGGCGGCCGGCAGGTCGATCTTGTTCAGTACGGGGATGATCTTGAGGTCGTTCTCCATCGCCAGGTAGAGGTTGGCGAGGGTCTGGGCCTCGATGCCCTGGGCGGCGTCGACGAGGAGGACGGTGCCCTCGCAGGCGGCGAGCGACCGCGAGACCTCGTAGGTGAAGTCGACGTGCCCCGGGGTGTCGATCATGTTGAGGATGTGCGTGTTGCTCTTGTCGTGGGTGGGGGCCCACGGCAGCCGCACCGCCTGGGACTTGATCGTGATGCCGCGCTCGCGCTCGATGTCCATACGGTCGAGGTACTGAGCGCGCATCTGCCGCTGCTCGACCACCCCGGTCAGCTGGAGCATCCGGTCGGCGAGCGTGGACTTGCCGTGGTCGATGTGCGCGATGATGCAGAAATTGCGGATCAGAGCCGGGGCGGTACGGCTCGGCTCGGGCACATTGTTAGGGGTCGCGGGCACGCAGGGTCCTGTCTCTTGAGGCGCCTTATGCCTCGGGTCGGATCGATACGTAGGCTCCATGGTCCCACGGGCGGCGACCGGACACCGTTTTGGGCCGTGGGCCCGGCCACTGGTAGTCTGGGTGGCTGTGTCTCATGCCCTCTCAGCGCGAGGCACACCCCAAGAAAAATCACCGGTGCGGGACCCGTGCGGCCCCGTGCCAGAACCTGTAGAGGCTCATTCGTGGCGAACATCAAGTCCCAGATCAAGCGGATCAAGACCAACGAGAAGGCCCGGCTGCGCAACAAGGCCGTCAAGTCCTCCCTGAAGACCGCGATCCGCAAGGCCCGTGAGGCAGCTGCCGCGGGTGACGTCGAGAAGGCCACCGAGTACCAGCGCGCTGCTGCGCGTGAGCTCGACAAGGCCGTCTCCAAGGGCGTCATCCACAAGAACCAGGCCGCCAACAAGAAGTCGGCGCTGGCTTCGAAGGTCGCTTCCCTCAAGGGCTGACACTTGATTTGATCGCCGGAGGGAATCGAGCGGGCCCTCTCTCATCCGCTCCCGTCCGGCCCCCCGAGCCTGTACGCGGCCTGCGTTCGCCACGCGGGTACGGGCTCACCGTCTTGAACCGAAGGCCCCGGCGCCTCGCCCTTCCCCAGGGCGGGAGCCGGGGCCTTCGGTCTGCCTGCGTCAGGTCCAGAAGTCGTTGGACTTGTCGAGGTCCGCGAGGCACTCGTCGAGATCGGTGATCTTGTCGCCGACGATCCGGAAGACGATGCCCCCGTCCTCGTCGATGTGCTTGTCGCCCCGGTCGGCGGTGAAGCGGTGCACGGTGATGGCGTGCCCGCGGCCGTCCACGAATATGTTGCGCAGCTCGACCTGGAACGACCCGCCCGTCTCCGAGTAGAGCCGGGCGTAGTACCCGTCGAGGATCGAGTCGATCCCCTTGAAGTCCCCCGAGAGCGGGTGCGAGCCGGGTACGTGGTGCGTGCAGTCGCCGGTCATCAAGCCGCGCAGGGTGTCCATGTCTCCGCGCTGGAAGGCTTCGTAGCCCTTGCGGACGAGAGCCGCGTGCGGGTGTTCAGCCATGACAGTCGCCACCTTTCCGTCATATCGGCGATCTACGGCCGATACGCCCGATTCTCCTCTCTTCGGGCTACGCACGCCCCCTGGACCGAGCGGCCCGCGCGATCGTGACAACCGCCTTCTCGAGCGCGTACTCGGGATCGTCCCCGCCGCCCTTCACCCCGGCGTCGGCTTCCGCGACGGCCCGCAGCGCCACGGCCACTCCGTCCGGAGTCCATCCCCGCATCTGCTGGCGCACCCGGTCGATCTTCCACGGCGGCATGCCCAACTCACGCGCCAGATCGGCCGGCCGCCCACCGCGCGCCGAGGACAGCTTTCCGATCGCCCGTACGCCCTGGGCGAGCGCACTGGTGATCAGCACCGGAGCCACGCCGGTCGCCAACGACCACCGCAGCGCCTCCAGCGCCTCCGCGGCCCGCCCCTCCACGGCGCGATCGGCGACGGTGAAGCTGGAAGCCTCGGCCCGCCCGGTGTAGTACCGCCCGACGACCGCCTCGTCGATGGTCCCCTCGACATCGGCGACCAGCTGGGAGACCGCCGAGGCCAGCTCCCGCAGGTCACTCCCGATGGAGTCGACGAGCGCCTGGCAGGCCTCGGGTGTGGCCGACCGCCCGAGCCCCCGGAATTCACCTCTGACAAAGGCCAGCCGATCCGCCGGCTTCGTCATCTTGGGACACGCGACCTCCCGCGCCCCGGCCTTCCGCGCGGCGTCGAGCAGCCCCTTGCCCTTGGCTCCGCCCGCGTGCAACAACACCAGCGTGATCTCCTCGGCGGGCGCCCCGAGATACGCCTTCACATCCTTGACCGTGTCCGCGGACAGATCCTGCGCATTCCGCACGACCACGACCTTCCGCTCCGCGAACAGCGACGGACTCGTCAACTCCGCCAACGTCCCCGGCTGCAACTGCTCCGGCGTCAGATCCCGCACATCCGTATCGGCATCAGCCGCCCTGGCCGCAGCCACCACCTCCCGCACAGCCCGGTCAAGCAGCAGATCCTCCTGCCCGACAGCAAGCGTGACAGGCACGAGCGGGTCATCATCAACACTCTTCCTGGCCATTGCGACAAGCATGTCATGGGCCACTGACAACGGGGCCGAGACCTCGTCCCGCCCAGCTGCGGGCACCACGTGCCGCCCAGCTGCGAGGCACCACGCGCCGCAAAGCTGCGGGCATTCGTGCCGCCTAGGGCGGCACGGGTGGGCGCAGGCGGCACCCCGTCAGCGCCGGGCCGCGCGACCCACCCCCGCCCAGCCCCCACGCCGCGCACCCTCAAAGCGAGCCCAGCACTACCCGGCAACGCAGCGAAGCATCACGGCTCCTCCCGCCACCCCTCCCACTCCCCCACAAACGCATCCAACTCCCCCGCATCCAACCGCCCCTCCTCATCCCGCAGAACCACAAGCCACTGCGCATCCTCCGCATCGTCCTCACCGGCCAACGCATCCCGCACCACCTGCGGCTCCTCACGCACCCCGAACCGCTCCCCCAGCGCCTCCACCACC
Source organism: Streptomyces sp. 4N124 (assembly GCF_052245395.1). Taxonomy (NCBI): domain Bacteria; kingdom Bacillati; phylum Actinomycetota; class Actinomycetes; order Kitasatosporales; family Streptomycetaceae; genus Streptomyces; species Streptomyces sp. 4N124. Next base: position 61,395 of record NZ_JBQQBS010000030.1, on the reverse strand, counting down.
TCTTCCGCGGCATCCCGATCAGGCAGCACCAGCACATGTCTCACATCACTCACGCCCCCATTTTCCGGCACCCACCCCACCCCCGAAGCACCAGGTCAGCCAGCCCTCCCGACCAGCCCCCCAACCACCGGCACAGCCGCCAGCCCGATCCCGAACCTCTCCCGATACGCCGCGAGAACCTCCGCATCCGACCCCAGCTCCCGCACCTCCCGCGCCCCGTCCGCCGCCGTCACCGTGAGCGCCCGCCCGCTGAGCGTGACCCTCCCTCCGTCCTCCGTGAGCCGCGAGCACACCAGCGACCGCACGAAGTGCGAAGCCGCAGACGTGCTGTGCCACCACGCCCCGGCCACGAAGTCACCGAGCACCCGCGGCCGCATCTCCAGCCGATACTGCGGGCTGCCGTCGCCGACGACGTCCAGATCGAGCGCCTCGGCCGAATCACCCCGCACCCCGGCCGCATCCGGCCCCGCCTCGACGATCCGGAAGACTCCCCCGGGATCCCTCTGCTCCGCCCGCGCCTCGAACGCCAGCGGATAGTGACTGTTCGCCCCGAACCCGACGTCGGCCAGCCACTCACCCCCGTCCACCGTGCGCACCTTCAGCGCGAGATGGTCGTACGGGATCCCCGGCCGCCCCTCTTCGCCGTACACCCGGGCCGCCAGCAGCGTGACGTCGTAGCCCAGCGCGGTCAGCAACGCCCCGAACATCCCGTTGAGTTCGTAGCAGAACCCGCCCCGCCGCGCCCCCACCACCTTGTCCAGCAGCCGCTTCTCCTCCAGCACGATCTCCTCGCCGAGATGGATCGACAGGTTCTCGAACGGAACGCTCTGCAGGTGCCGCAGATGCAGCTCGCGCAGGACGTCGACGGTGGGCCACGCCGGCTGCTCCACTCCCAGGCGACGGAGATAGGCATCAACCTCTGCGGAATTCATGCCCTCAGTCTCGCGCCACGAGCAGCTCTCCGCCCGTACCCGCGACAGCCAGGGCCCCGTCCTGGTCCGTCCGCAGCACCACCGCTCCCTGCGCCCGCAGCGCCGCGACCGTACCGGGTGCGGGGTGCCCGTACGGGTTGTCCGCACCGCAGGAGATCAATGCCAGCCAGGGCGCGACCCGGCGTATCAGCTCCGGGTCCTGATAGGCGGAGCCATGGTGGGCCACCTTGAGCACGTCCACGCCGCCCAGCCACGCCCCCGCCGGTGACCTCAGCAGCGCCTGCTGGGCCGGGGGTTCGAGGTCCCCGAGCAGCAGGAGCCGCAGCCCCGCCGACCGGACGAGCAGGCTGACACTGGCGTCGTTCGGCCCCTCCGTGTCCGGCACCGTCGCAGCATGCGGTGGCGGCCAGACCACCTGCCAGCTGAGCGCCCCGCTGCGCCGCTGTTCCCCGGCGACGGCTCTCGTCATCGGAATGTGCCGCGCCGCTGCCTCTCTCCGTACGAACTCCGCCTGGTCCTCCGGTTCTTCGAGCCCCGTCGTCTGGATCGCACCGACCGCGCGCCCGTGCAGCACCCCGGGCAGACCGGCCACATGATCCGCGTGGAAATGGGTCAGGATCACCAGCGGGACCCGGGTGATGCCGAGTGTGCGCAGACAGCGGTCGGCCAGCCGGGGATCCGGCCCGGCGTCCACGACCACACCGGCGCCCTCACCCGCCGCGAGCACCAGTGCGTCCCCTTGTCCCACATCGCACATCGCCAGCCGCCAGCCCGGCGGCGGCCACCCCGTGATCACCCTGGCCAGCGGCGGCGGCTGCACGACCACCAGCAGAAGCAGCACCCCGCAGGCCCCGCACCACCAGGGATGCCGCAGCAGCCGGCGACCGACCAGCAAGGCCACCACCGTGACGAGCGCCAGCAGCGCCGCCCCGGTCCAGCTGCCCGGCCAGTCCACGCCCGCCCCGGGCAGCGCCGCCCCGGTACGGGCCACGTCCGCGATCCACCCGGCCGGCCAGCTCGCGCACCACGCCAGCGCCTCGGCCACCGGCATCGCCACCGGAGCCGTCGCCAGCGCGGCGAAGCCCAGCACCGTGGCGGGTGCGACCGCGAACTCCACCAGCAGGTTGCACGGCACCGCCACCAGGCTCACCCGTGCCGACAGCACCGCGACGACCGGCGCGCAGAGCGCTTGAGCGGCGGCAGCGGCGGCCAGCGCCTCGGCGAGCCGCGGCGGCACTCGGCGGCGCCGCAGCGCGGTGCTCCAGCGGGGCGCGAGTATGAGCAGGGCGCCGGTGGCCAGCACGGACAGCAGGAAGCCGTAACTCCTGGCCAGCCATGGGTCGTACAGCACCAGCAGCAGGACGGCCGTCGCCAGCGCCGGGATCAGTGATCTGCGGCGTCCGGTCGCGAGGGCGAGCAACACGACCGCCCCGCAGGCCGCGGCCCGCAGCACGCTCGGGTCAGGCCGGCACACCACCACGAACCCGAGCGTGAGTACGCCGCCGAACAGCGCGGTCGTCCGCAGCGGGATGCCGAGGCGGGGCGCGAGTCCGCGCCGCTCGACGCGCTGGGCCAGACCGGGCGGTCCGATGAGCAGGGCAAGGATGATCGTGAGGTTGCTTCCGGAGACGGCGAGCGTGTGCGCGAGGTCGGTCTCCTTGAAGGCCTCGTCCAGCTCCGGAGTGATCCGTGCGGTGTCCCCGACGACCAGCCCCGGCAACAGGGCCCGCGCATCCGCCGGCAACCCGTCCGTGGCCTCCCGCAGCCCGGCCCGCAACCGCCCCGCGAACCGCTGCGCCGCCGACGGCTCCCCCACGACCCGCGGCACCGCCTGGTCCCGCACCCGCACCACGGCGGCGACCCGGTCCCCGCCCACCAGAGCAGGGGCCAGCCGTGCGGTGACGCGCAGCCGCGTGGAGGGCAGCAGCCGGAGCCACGGCGAGGCCTTCGGTCCCTCGGCGGTGGGGCGTGGCCCCGCGTCGACGATCAACAGCACCGGCGCCCGCGTCTCCACCGCCGTCCCGTCCACCTTCTCGACGTGCCGCACGTCCGCGCCGATCAGCACGGCACTCGGCGCCGCGTGGTTCCCTCTGATCCGGGGCCGGGTGAGCCGGGGATCGGCGGTCACCTCGACCTCGGCCGTCACGGTCGCGTACTCCCGCGCCAGCCCTGGCACCGGCCCGCGCCGCAGATCGGCCCCGTGCAGCCCGGCGGAGGCCGCGCCCGCCGCGACACAGAGGAGGACCGCGCCGACCGAGACACGTGACCACCGTCGCCGCATCCCCAACAGCACACCCGCCGCGACCAGGCACACTCCCGTGATGCCGATGATCCACTCCGGCGGCGCGTCCAGCGCCAGCGCGGCCGTCGCCCAGGCAGCGAGCGCGGGCGGAACAAGTCGTAGGTCCGTCGGTCCTTCCTGGCGGGGGTGGGCAGCGCCGAGCCGGTTGCCGGAGGCGGTGTGCACCGAGGCGCGGGGACCGGCAGCGCCGGCCTCGCCGGAGATATCGGGGGCGGCCACACTGCGGCCACGGGTGGCACTCATGGCTGTACGAGATCCCGTAGATCGGCGAAGCGGCGGTCACCGATGCCGTTCACCTCGCGCAGCTGGTCCACCGAGCGGAAGCCGCCGTGCTGGGTGCGGTAGTCGATGATGTGCTGCGCCAGCACCGGTCCCACGCCCGGCAGGGTGTCGAGCTGCTCCACGGTTGCGGTGTTGAGCGAGACCGGAGCCACGGGAGCCGCCCCCGCCACCGAGCCGATCGTGCCGCCGGCCGCCGTACCGCCCGAGACCGGGCCGGAGCCCGAGCCTGTGACGGGACCACCGACGATCACCTGCTCCCCGTCCACAAGGAAGCGGGCGCGGTTGAGACCGTCGGTGTCCGTCCCGGGACGCACCCCACCGGCCGCACGGAGCGCGTCGACGACCCGCGAGCCCGCGGGCAGCCGCTGGATCCCGGGCTCCCGGACCTTGCCGCTGACGTCCACCACGATCTCGGCCGCCGCGGTCCCGCCCGCGGTGGGGCCGCCGGGAGCCTTGCTCGGCTCGCCTTCCGCTTGCGCTGCTTCCGCAAACGGAGCAACCGCCTGTACGACCTCGGGCGGGCGCACGGGCTGGGTCCGCCCGGTCCAGAAGTGCTGCACGGCGAAGGCCGCGGCGACGACCAGCAGCGCGGTGAGTGCGACCACGCTCCTGCGCTCCAGCCCGCACCGCGCCTGCAGCCACACCGGCATCCGCTCCCGCAACACCGGCCCGACCCGGCCCCGCCAAGCACTCACGCCATCTCGGGCCCGGGCACCGGCATCGACGTCCGCGGCGGCGGGCGGGCCATGGTCGCCGACTCCTCCGCCGGCCGGCGGCACATCGTCGCCGACATCCATGTCGGCGTACGGGATGTGAGGTTCGGCATACGGGACATCAGGGGCGCCCACGCCCGAGTCCCGACCCGCCGTCTCCTCTCCCAACTCCCGTCGCCGCCCGCCCCGTTCGCCGAACAGAACCTCCGCGCGTCGGCGAAGCTCCTCCGCCGACGCGTATCGGTACCGGGCCCGGCCCCGGGGGTGTGGGCGGCGATGGCGGGTGCGGCCGTCGGAAGCGGGGCCGCGACCAGGGCCGCTGCTTGCAATCGCTGTGCGTGAACGTGATCGAAGTGTCATGCGACGAGGATCGGGCAACCCGCCCCACTCGCGATGATCTTGGTCAAATCCCGGGGATTACCGCCCAGTTGTGGATAACTCCATCACCCACACGTGCGGGGCAGCCGAGTCACCGCGGCGACACCACGACCCCCAGCAACCCGGGCCCGGTATGCGCCCCGATCACCGCCCCCACCTCGCTCACATGCAGGTCGGCGAGCCCGGGCACCCGCGCCCGCAGCCGGTCCTCCAGTGCCGACGCACGCTCAGGGGCTGACAGATGGTGGACGGCGATGTCGACCTGAGCGCCGCCCGCCCGGTCGGCGACGATCTCTTCGAGGCGGGCGATGGCCTTCGACGCCGTCCGTACCTTCTCCAGGAGTTCGATACGGCCGCCCTCCAGTTTCAGCAGCGGCTTCACCGCCAGGGCGGAGCCGAGCAGGGCCTGCGCTGCGCCGATCCGGCCGCCGCGGCGCAGATAGTCGAGGGTGTCGACGTAGAAGTAGGCGGACGTGCCCGCGGCCCGCTTCTCCGCGGCTGTGACCGCCTCGTCCACCGTGCCGCCGGACTCCGCCACCTCGGCGGCGGCCAGCGCACAGAACCCGAGCGCCATCGCGACCATCCCGGTGTCCACGACCCGCACCGGCACCGGCGCCTCGCGCGCCGCGACGAGCGCCGCGTCATACGTGCCGGAGAGCTCGGCGGACAGATGCAGCGAGACGATGCCGGTGGCCCCGGACTCGGCGACCCTGCGATAGGTCTCGGCGAACAGCTCGGGGCTGGGGCGTGAGGTGGTGACGGGGCGGCGCTTCTGGAGCGCCTGGGCGAGGGAACGGGTGGAGATCTCGGTGCCCTCTTCCAGGGCCCGGTCGCCGAGGACGACGGTCAGGGGCACCGATGTGATGCCGTGGCGCTCCATCGTCCGCGGCGGCAGGTAGGCCGTTGAATCGGTGACGATCGCGACATGGCGGGACATGAGCTGGAGGTTACCTGGCGTAGCGCCCGGGCGGCAGCCCGGCCCCGCTGACTCGGGCGGGCCGGAACCGGATCAAGTGGTGCTCTCAGGACGGGGCTTCTTCTGCCAGGGGTACGTGGGACGCGGGGCCGGCGGGGTGATGGCGGGTCGGGCCGGCTCCTCCTCGGCCGGTTCCGACCGGGGTGTCTCCGGCCAGGTCTGCTGGGCGGCGGGGCTCTCGGCGGCGGGCGCTTCGGGCCACGGGGGCGGCGCGGGTTCCGAGGTGGTCCAGTGTCGCAGGGCGCCGGTCTCCACGTCGATCTGGGTGCTGAGCGAGTCCAGGTCGTCGTCCGCGAAGCGGTGGGCCCGGTCCCGGGCCGCCCAGCGCAGTGAGTCCGCCGAGTCGATGATGCGCTTGGTGCGCTCGCGCAGCGCGGGCAGCCGCTCGGCGAGGGTCGCCCGGTCGGGCTCGGACTCCAGGCGCTTGAGGTCGTCGTCCAGCTCATGGCCGTGCACGCTGAGGCGCTCGAAGAGGCCGATCGACTCCTTGAGGGACTCGTCCTCCGCCACGCGTGCGTGCAGCGCGTCCTGGGTGGCACGCATCGAGGTGCGCAGCTTCAGCCGGAGCTGGGCGATCTCGCCCGCGGGGCCGATCTGGGCGAGGGACTTGGCCCGCAGGGTGTGGTCCTCCACCGTGCGGCGGGCCTGGGTGAGGGTGCGGTCCACGCCGCGCTTGGCCGCGCCGACCGCCTTCACCGTGGCGTAGGCGCCGAGTCCCAGGAAGAGCACGAAGAGCAGGGCGAAAACTGCGACGACTGCTTCCACGGCGCTCCTCCTCCGGACGGGCCCAGCACTCGCGCCGCGCCACTCTTCAACGGTAAACGCAGCGGGCAGGCCCGGAGTTCCAGAAAAACCCCGAACCTGCCCGTAGGGGACCACCCTTAGCCGGAGGCACAAACCCGGCGCAACACCCGCGCCCGCACCGACGCCCGCCCGGCGCCCGCCCGGCGCCCGCCCGGAAACGACGCCTACGCGGGAACGATGTTCACCAGCTTCGGCGCCCGCACGATCACCTTCCGGATCCCGGCGCCGTCCAGCGCCGCGACGACCTTCTCGTCCGCCAGCGCGACCTTCTCCAGCTCCTCCTCGGAGATGGCCGGCGAGACCTCCAGGCGGGCCTTGACCTTGCCCTTGACCTGGACCACGCAGGTCACGGTCTCGTCGACGACGTACGACGGGTCGGCGACCGGGAAGTCCTGGTGCACCACCGAGTCCTCATGGCCCAGCTTGCGCCACAGCTCCTCGGCGATGTGCGGGGCCAGCGGCGCGACCAGCAGCACCAGCGGCTCGGCGACGGACCGCGACACCGCACCTCCGGCCTTGGTCAGGTGGTTGTTCAGCTCGGTGACCTTGGCGATGGCGGTGTTGAACCGCAGGCCCTCCAGGTCACCGCGCACCCCGTCGATGGCCTTGTGCAGGGCGCGCAGGGTGCCCTCGTCGGGCTCCGCGTCGACAACGGTGACCCCACCGGTCGCCTCGTCGACGATGTTGCGCCACAGCCGCTGCAGCAGCCGGAACTGGCCCACCACCGCGCGCGTGTCCCACGGCCGGGACACGTCCAGCGGGCCCATCGCCATCTCGTACAGACGCAGCGTGTCGGCGCCGTACTCGGCGGCGATCTCGTCCGGAGTGACCGCGTTCTTCAGGGACTTGCCCATCTTGCCCAGCAGCCGGGAGACCTTCTCGCCCTGGTAGTAGTAGGCGCCGTCGCGCTCCTCCACCTCGGCGGCCGGCACCGCGATGCCACGGCTGTCGCGGTAGACGTAGGCCTGGATCATGCCCTGGTTGAACAGCTTGTGGAACGGCTCGGCCGACGACACATGCCCCAGGTCGTGCAGCACCTTGGACCAGAAGCGCGCGTACAGCAGGTGCAGGACGGCGTGCTCGGCGCCGCCCACATACAGGTCGACACCGCCGTGCGGCTGACCCGCGCGCGGGCCCATCCAGTACTGCTCGATCTCCGGGTCGACCAGCTTCTCGGAGTTGTGCGGGTCCAGGTAGCGCAGCTCGTACCAGCAGGAACCGGCCCAGTTGGGCATGGTGTTGGTCTCACGCCGGTAGGTGCGCGGACCGCGCCCGTCGCCCAGGTCCAGGGTGACGTTCACCCACTCCTCGTTGCGGGACAGCGGCGTCTCGGGCTGGGTGTCGGCGTCGTCCGGCTCGAAGGTGCGCGGGCTGTAGTCCTCGACCTCCGGCAGCTCCAGCGGCAGCATCGACTCGGGCAGCGCGTGGGCGATGCCCTCCTCGTCGTAGACGATCGGGAAGGGCTCGCCCCAGTAGCGCTGGCGGCTGAACAGCCAGTCGCGCAGCCGGAAGTTGACCGTGCCCTCGCCGATGCCGGTGCGCTCCAGCCACTCGGTGATGCGCGCCTTGGCGTCGACGACGCCCAGGCCGTCCAGGGAGACACCGTCACCGGTGGAGTTGACGATCTTCGCGTCGTACGACACGAAGGCCTCGTCCCACGCGGAGGTGTCCGTGCCACGACCGTCCGTCGGCTCGACCACACAGGTGATCGGCAGCTCGAAGGCGCGCGCGAACTCGAAGTCACGGCCGTCGTGCGCCGGTACGGCCATGATCGCGCCGGTGCCGTAGCCCATCAGCACGTAGTCGGCGATGAAGACGGGGATCCGCTCGCCGTTGACCGGGTTGGTCGCGTACGCGCCGATGAAGACGCCGGTCTTGTCCTTGGCCTCGGCCTGCCGCTCGACGTCGGACTTCGAGGCGGCCTGCGCGCGGTACGCGGCGACGGCCTCGGAGGGGGTCGCGTGGCCGCCGGTCCACACCTGGTGCGTGCCCTCGGGCCACTCCTGCGGCGTGAACTTCTCGACCAGCGGGTGCTCGGGGGCCAGCACCATGTAGGTCGCGCCGAACAGGGTGTCCGGGCGGGTGGTGAAGACCGTGATGCGCTCGCCGTCGATCGGGAAGTCGACGCGGGCGCCCTCGGAGCGGCCGATCCAGTTGCGCTGCTGCAGCTTGATGGCCTCGGGCCAGTCCAGCGCGTCCAGGTCGTCCAGCAGCCGGTCGGCGTAGGCGGTGATGCGCATGTTCCACTGGCGCAGCTTGGCCTTGAAGACGGGGAAGTTGCCGCGCTCGGAACGGCCGTCGGCGGTGACCTCCTCGTTGGCCAGCACGGTGCCCAGGCCGGGGCACCAGTTGACCGGCGCGTCCGAGGCGTACGCCAGGCGGTACTCGCTCAGGACGTCGGCGCGCTCGACGGCGCTCAGCTCGTTCCAGGAGCGCCCGCCGGGCAGTGCGCGCTCACCGCTCTCGAACTGGGCGACCAGGTCCGCGATCGGGCGGGCCCTGCGCGCCTCGTCGTCGTACCAGGAGTTGAAGATCTGCAGGAAGATCCACTGGGTCCACTTGTAGTAGTCCGGGTCGATCGTGGCGAACGACCGGCGCTTGTCGTGGCCCAGGCCCAGCCGGCGCAGCTGGATCTTCATGTTCTCGATGTTGGCCTCGGTGGACACGCGCGGATGCGTGCCGGTCTGCACGGCATACTGCTCGGCGGGCAGGCCGAAGGCGTCGAAGCCCAGGGTGTGCAGGACGTTGTGGCCGGTCATGCGCTGGAACCGGGCGAAGACATCGGTGGCGATGTAGCCCAGGGGGTGACCGACGTGCAGGCCCGCACCGGAGGGGTACGGGAACATGTCCATGATGAACTTCTTGGGCTTGGCGGCCAGTTCGGGGTCGCCCGCCAGGTCGCCCTTGGGGTTCGGCGCCGCGTAGGTGCCGTCGGCGTCCCAGAAGTCCTGCCAGCGTGCCTCGATCTCCGCGGCCAGGGCCGCGGTGTAGCGGTGCGGCGCGGCCACCTCGGCGGCGGCAGCGGGGTTCGTCTCGCTCATGATCCTCAAAGCTCCATCGATCGTCTCTGCCAGCGGCGACATTCAAGAAACGAAAAATCCCCTCGCACAGGAGGGGACGCCGCGCCGATTCCGACCACCAGGTCTCGCCTTGGTCGGGACTGATCAGCGCGGCTCGCTAAGCAGAAGGCGTACGGCACGCATGGCGTCAGGGTACCGCAGCCGCCGAGGAGGCCGCGACGGGCTTCCATGGGGCACACTGACGCCTCACGGCCGCTTGTGAAGATTCCGAAAAGCTGAACAAGGTTCAACTATTACCCGGCGTAACAGTCGCTAATGGACAACACAAGCCCCGCAGGGCCCGTAGATAACAACGCAATAACTCAAACGGCGTACCGGTCAGTTTGACTGGACTTAGAGTGCGGCAGCGGGACCGCTTTCCCGAACCGCTCGGAGTTGCCCCCATGAACCCTCGTCGTAGTAACAGCTCGCTCCCCCAGTCGGGCCGGTCGGCCTACGGGGTGGCGTCGGCTGTCTTTCTGCTGGCCATACCCCTCGTCGTGGTGTACGGAGGCTTCTGGCTCCAGGACTTCCTCAACTTCGGGGCGGGCGTGTTGTCGCTCGTCCTGCTCACCTGCTCCGTGATCTGGGGCCTCGTGGCCCAGGACCGGATGATCCTCAACACCAGGCAGCGGATCATCGCGCAGGGCATCCACCGGGTGACCGCCGTGGGCTCGATCGCGTTTCTGCTCCTGCACATCGGAGTGAAGGTGGCGCTCGACCACGTCGGCTGGCTCGGCGTGTTCATCCCCTTCGGGCTGGTGCTCTCCGGCGGCGAGGAAATCCAGGGCAACGCCGCCCTCATCGGGCTCGGCACGCTGGCCGGCCAGCTCATGATCTTCGTGGGGATCACCGGCGCGCTGCGCAACCGATTCGCGTCCCCGGCACCGATCGCGGCTCGCTGGCGGGCGATGCACATGCTGGCCTATCCGGCCTGGTGCGCCGCCCTGCTGCACGGCCTGTACGCGGGACGCGCGGTGCAGAGCCCGATCTTCACGGTCATGTACGCCCTCTGCGTGCTCGGCGTCATGGCGGCCCTTGCTCTGCGCGCGGCACCGCGCCCGTTCAAGCGCCAGGTCATGGACAAGGCCGCCGCGATCCTCGGCACCGAGGAGAAGCCGGGCCGCGAGAACCTGGAGGAGAGCCGAGCCCGGGTCGCGGGCGGCGCCACCCTGCCCGGCTACGAGCGAGCCGACGCGACGGGCCCCCAGCCGCGTATGACACCCGGCATGGCACCCCCCACGGCGCCCCTGTACGAGCAGCCCGCCCCGGAGCCCGCGAACGGCTTCGCGGCCGCCTACCGCGCCGTCACACCCCCGCGCCCCCAGCAGCCGTACGCGGCCGACCAGACCGCCCGCATGGACCTGCCGCTGGACATGCAGGCCACGGAGGCGATCCCGCGCGTCGACAGCGGCGGCAGCACCTCGGGCAGCTGGCCGATCCCGTCGCCGCCGCCGGTCGGCGAGGCGCCCCCCTCGGCGTACGACCCGCTCACCGACACGGGATACAACATCCCGGCCTATGACAATTCGAGCACTGGCGGGTACGGCCAGAGTGATGTGTACGACACCGGTGAGACGAACACCCTCTACGGCACGTACAACCCCGATGACACGTACAACAGCGGTCCCGCCAATGAACCAACGCCCGGCGATGCGTACGACTTCGACTCACCGGGCCCGGGCGAACCTTGGAACACGCCTTCCGGAGGCTATAGGTGAACGAGGCCCTGCCCGACGTACCCGAAGTCCGCGTGGTCGGCCTTCCGCAGCTCACGTCTGGCTTCGACCTTGTCGAAAGACTTGATCTGCCCATGCACCTGAAGGTGCACGGGCCGCTTGAACCCATGGGCGGCGAGCAACTCGCCAAGCTCGCCGAGAACATCAGCCTGAAGGGCCGCGGCGGCGCGGGCTTCCCCTTCCACAAGAAGCTGCGTTCGGTCGCCGAGGCGGCGATCAAGCGCGGTGTGCGCCCGGTCGTCGTCGTCAACGGAAGCGAGGACGAACCGGCCTGCCGCAAGGACACGGTGCTCATCAACCGTGCCCCTCATCTGATCCTGGACGGCGCCTTGTTGTGCGCCGAAGCCCTCGGTGCCCGCACGCTCGTGGTGGGGGTCACCCGGGAGTCCACCCAGCGCTCCATGGAAGCCGCACTCGCCGAACGCGGCCTGAGCAACGGCCGTAGGTCGGCGCTCCGCGCGCGCGTGCAGCGCAATCCCGTACGGATGGTCACCGGAGCGGCAGCGTCGCTGATCCGGTCCATCGACGGCGGCCCGGCGATCCCGCCCGGCCGCAAGGTCAGCGCCTCCCAGAACGGCGTCGGCGGCGCACCCACCCTGCTGTCCAACGCCGAGACGTTCGCCCAACTCGCCATCGCCGCCCGCATCGGCCCGGAGCGCTACGGCAACACCGGCCTGTACGACGAACCCGGCACGGTCATGCTCACGGTCTCCGGCGCGGTCGCCCGCCCCATGGTGATCGAGGTCCCCACCGGAGTGCCGCTGCGTTACGTCCTGCAGCTCGCCGGCGCCCCGCCGGTCCCGCAGGGCGTGCTGACCGGCGGCTACCACGGCAAGTGGATCGACGCCGCGACGGTCAACGAGGCGATCGTCTCCCGCAACTCCCTGGACGCGGTGGGCGGTTCGCTCGGCGCCGGCGCGATTCTGCCGATCAGCCAGGAGACCTGCCCGCTGGGCGAGTCGCTGCGCGTGGCCCAGTGGCTGGCCGAGGAGAGCGCGGGACAGTGCGGTCCCTGCTACCTCGGGCTGCCGGCCGCGGCGCGCGGCATGGAGGACATCCTCAACGGCGGCGGCCCGGCCGCCCTGGAGGCCCTCAAGCAGGTCGCCAAGAACGTGAAGCGGCGCGGCGCGTGCTCCCACCCCGACGGCTCCGCGATGTTCCTCGAATCGACCGTCAAGGCCTTCACCGACGACCTCGCGGCGCACGTCCTCGGAAACGGCTGCGGACGCCCCGTGGAGGGCGTTCTGCCGCTCTTCGAGGGCGGCAGGACCCCGACGGGCCTCCCGGGCGGCGGCGAGTCCGAGGAGAACGGCCCCAGCCGCCAGAAGATCTACGTCGACTGGACGCTCTGCCGCGGCCACGGCCTGTGCGCGGACATCCTCCCGGAGGTCTTCGAACTGGGCGCGGACGGCTTCCCGACCGTCGCGCAGGCACAGGTGCCGCGCTATGCGGAGGCCAAGGCGGTGCGAGCGGTGCGCCGTTGCCCGGCCCTCGCCCTGCGCATCGAGGAAGAGACCCAGCGCGACAAGGCGCCGGCCCGCAACCTCCCGGTCCTGTCCCAGGGCCGCGGACGCCGCGCGCTGGGCCGCTGAGCACAGAGATACGACGAGGGCGGGCCATCCGATCGGATGGCCCGCCCTCAATTTCTGTGGAGCTAAGGAGAATTGAACTCCTGACCTCCTGCATGCCATGCAGGCGCTCTACCAACTGAGCTATAGCCCCGCGCTGCCCTGCCGGTTTCCCCCGGCGGCGACGCCAACATTACACGGTCGACCGGGGGGAACACCAAATCGTTTCCGTCGGCCCAGAGGTCCGCCACGGCAGGGCCGAGGGCGTCAAGCCGTGACGAACGAATAGAACCGCTTGAGTGTGCAGTGCTCCTCGAGGAGCCGTCCGTAGATCGGCTCGCCCTCCAGCTCACGGTACGTCTCAATGGGGTCGCCCTTTATGATCAGCGCCCGCGCGCATTCCTCGCACCAGTACTGGTAGTCGGGGTTGACCGGTTCCATGTCGCGGACGATCGGCGTCCCGCTGCCGCACCAGTCGCACTTTCGCCTGTGTGCACCCATCGATCAGCTCCAGCTGTGGCCGCAGGCCGTGCACACGTAGGAAATTCCGCCGTTGTCGCCGAGGACCTGAGCGACATGGAGGGAACCGCAGGAAGGGCAGCTGAGCCGGGTCACCGTGTCCCGTGTCATCGCTGCGTCGAGGTGGTCACCGACCGCCTCACGGATGCTCGCAGGCATCACTGGCTCCCTCCCGTCGGGCCGCGCCCCCTTCCGGCCGTTTGATTCTGCCACGGCCGGACCGATACGGTCAGCGACGCCTCAGTACCAGTCCGGACACGGCACTCGCCGCGACCCTCCCGGCCAGCGCGAACCTGCACGCCAGCAGCGTCTCCTTAGAGGTATACGCCTCCGGGGCCCAACTCACTCAAGCCGGTGCCAACAAAAAGATCCCGTCCCCGAGGGGGACGGGATCTTCGTCCTGTGGAGCTAAGGAGAATTGAACTCCTGACCTCCTGCATGCCATGCAGGCGCTCTACCAACTGAGCTATAGCCCCGCGCGTTCCTCCCGCTCGGCGGGCGAACAAGAAGAACTTTAGCCTGCGACCTGCCGGAAAGTGAAATCCGGGTCACGAGCCCTGAGCAGGGCTCAGTCGTCGTCGCCGAGCACCGGCTCCGGCAGCGTCCCGGCGTTGTGCTCCAGCAGCCGCCAGCCGCGGGCGCCCTCGCCCAGAACGGACCAACAGCAGTTGGACAGACCGCCGAGGCTCTCCCAGTGGTGAGCCTCCAGGCCGAGGAGGCGGCCTATCGTGGTGCGGATCGTGCCGCCGTGGCTGACCACCACGAGCGTGCCGTCGTCGGGCAGTTTCTCGGCGTGCCGGAGCACGACGGGGGCGGCGCGGTCGGCGACCTCCGTCTCCAGTTCGCCGCCGCCGCGGCGCACCGGCTCACCGCGCTTCCACGCTGCGTACTCCTCGCCGTGCCGGGCGATGATCTCCTCGTGCGTCAGCCCCTGCCAGACGCCCGCGTAGGTCTCGCGCAGCCCCTCGTCGTGGGTCACCTCCAGGCCGGTGAGCACGGAGAGCTCGGCGGCCGTGTGGGCGGCCCGCTCCAGGTCCGAGGCGACGATCGCGTCGGGCTGCAGCGAAGCCAGCAGCCGGGCGGCGCGGCGGGCCTGGGCGAGGCCGGCCTCGGTCAGGGCGACGTCGGTGGTGCCCTGAAAACGGCGCTCCACGTTCCACGCGGTCTGGCCGTGCCGCCACAGGATGACGCGGCGGCCCCGGCCCGGCCTCGCGCCGGCGGGGGCGCTCACCGCAGCCCTCCGAACTCGGCGGCGTCCTCCTCGGCCTGCAGCTTGGCGTGCTCGGCGGCCTTGCCGCGGGTGGCCTTGGCGTCGGCGGGCAGCTCGAGCTCGGGGCAGTCCTTCCAGAGCCGCTCCAGGGCGTAGAAGACCCGCTCCTCGCTGTGCTGGACGTGGACGACGATGTCGACATAGTCGAGCAGCACCCAGCGGGCCTCGCGGTCGCCCTCGCGGCGCACCGGCTTGACGCCGAGTTCCTTCTGCAGGCGCTCCTCGATCTCGTCGACGATCGACTTGACCTGGCGGTCGTTGGGCGCGGAGGCCAGCAGGAAGGCGTCCGTGATCGACAGCACATCGCTGACGTCGTAGGCGATGATGTCGTGGGCGAGCTTGTCTGCGGCCGCCTGCGCGGCGGTGTTGATGAGCTCGGTGGAGCGGTCAGTCGCGGTCACTACGTGGCTTTCGGTCGGCGGTCACTTGACATCAAGGGTCTCACGACCGCCGACGGCACCCCACGTGATTAAGGGATCACTCCCGATCACTCCCGATCAGCTCCTGATCGCTCGCTGCGGGGCTCACGACGAGGACGGCTCGTAGTCCTGGCCCAGCACCACCGACACGTCCGCGTTCGAGGACCCCTTGCCCTTGGTGACGGCGCTGGTGGGCAGGCCCAGGGTCTTGGCGACCTCGGTGGCGTTCTCCTTGTCGGCGGCATCGGTGTAGGTGACCTTGGACGCCGCCTGGGCGCCGGACGCCGTACCGCCCTCCAGGAAGGTGAAACCGCCGTTGAGGAGCACCACGCGGGCCTTCTCGGTGTTGTCCTTGACGCCGCTGGCGTTCTGGACGGAGACGCGGACGGCCGCGTCCTTGTCGGGGCTCTTCGCGGTGCCGCCGAGGACGTCCTTGACCACGCTGTCGCTCGCCTGCGCGCTGAGCGTGCCGTCCGTCTGGACGGGCAGCAGCGCCGTCTTGTAGTCGCCGCCCTTGGCGAGGTCGGCGAGCTTGGCGAGGAAGGTGCCGAGGTCCTTGTCGGTCAGCGACGGGTCGAGGATCTGCGCCAGCGTCTGCACGGTGGTCGTGGCCGCCGTCGCGTCGGAGGACAGCTTGCGCAGCACGGCCTGCATGACCTGCCCGAACCGCTCCAGCTGGGCGTTCTGGGCCTCGCCGGAGGCGCGGTAGGTGGCGTAGGCGACGGCCATCTTGCCGCTGAGGGTCTGGTCCTCGCCCTTGCTCACCAGGGGCGCGGCGCCCTTCTTCTTGGCGTCGGGGTCGGGCACGTCGGTGTTGGTGGTGACGTCGATGTTGCCGACCAGGTCCACCAGGTTCTGCAGATACGGGGTGTCCAGCCTCCAGGTGCCCTGGATCTGGGTGCCGAGGACGGTGTCGAGGGCCTCGCGCGTTCCGGAGGAGCCGTCGTCCTCGACGGACTTGGCGAGGGTGGACGTGGTGCCGTCGTCGCCGGTCATGGCGAGGGAGTTGGGCAACAGCACCGTGGTGCCCTGCTTGGTGGTGGTGTTGTCGACGAGCAGCGCCGTGGCGGTGCCGCCCTGCTTGGTGTCGTGCAGATGGACGACGATCACGTCCCGTTTCTGGGCGCCCACGGCCGTCGCCTCGCCCGTCTTCGAGTCGTCGGAGGAGGACAGGCCGGGCAGCTTGCCCGCGTACCAGAGGTAGCCGACTCCGCCGACCGCGACCAGGGCGAGTACGACGACCAGGGCGACGACCCGGCTGCGGGCGCGGCGCCGGGCCTCCTCACGGCGCTCGGTGCGGTTCTCCGTGAACGCCAGCCAGTCGATGACGTCCTCGGAGTCGACGTCGGGATCCTCGACGAAGGCGAACTGCTCGGTGTGGTAGTCCCGTTCGGGCTGCGCGGAGGCGGCGGCCTCGTGCTCGGCCGGACCGGCCTGCTGCGGGATGTAGGCGGTCTGCTCGGCGGTGCGCTGCTCGACGCGCGGCTGCCGGCCGCTGGTCGCGGCCTGGCCGTAGGGGTCGTAGGGCGTGGCGGTTTCGGTGCCCCCTCGGCCGCGGTTGCCGAAGGCGTCGAAGGAAGAGGCGGTGGGCGCCTGCTGACCGGTGTCGTAGGGGTCGTACGACGAAACCGGTTGCTGTGAACCCGTGTCATAGGGAGGAACCGGTTGCTGCACGCCCGTGTCGTACGGGTCGTAGGAGGGCACCGGCGGCTGTTGGCCCGTGTTGTACGGGTCGTAGCCGTAGCCCTGCTGGCCGCCGTGCTGTTGCTGCGCGTACGGGTCGTACGACTGCTGCTGCGGGAGCTGCTGGGCCGGGACCTGCCGGTACATCGGCCGGCCGTACTCGTCGTAGCCGACGATTTCGTACTGGTCGCCGTGATCGCCGGGGTACCCCGCGTCGTATCGGTCGTTCACCGGTGCCCCTCTCGGCTCACTCGCCGCGGTACAGCTCGCGCTTGTCGATGTAGCGCACGACTCCGTCCGGCACCATGTACCAGATGGGGTCTCCCTTGGCGACTCTCGCACGGCAATCGGTGGACGAGATGGCCAGCGCGGGAACCTCCACGAGAGAGACACCACCCTCCGGGAGACCGGCGTCCGTCAGATGGTGGCCGGGTCGGGTGACCCCGATGAAGTGCGCGAGGGAGAACAACTCCTCGGTGTCCCGCCAGGTGAGGAGCTGGGCGAGGGCGTCGGCGCCCGTGATGAAGAACAGGTCCGTGTCGGGGTTGAGCGCGCGCAGGTCGCGCAGGGTGTCGACGGTGTACGTCGGCCCGCCGCGGTCGATGTCGATACGGCTCACCGAGAACTGCGGGTTCTCGGCGGTCGCGATGACCGTCATCAGATAGCGGTCCTCGGCCGGGGAGACGTTGCGGTGGCTCTTCTGCCATGGCTGGCCGGTCGGGACGAACACCACTTCGTCCAGGTGGAACTGCGCGGCGACCTCGCTGGCCGCCACGAGGTGACCGTGGTGGATCGGGTCAAACGTCCCGCCCATGACGCCGAGGCGGCGCTTGCCCGCATTCGTCGGGCCGGTAGGCATGTCCTGCTCTCCCATGCGTGCAGACCCTACCGGCCCGTCCTGAGGACACCGGCCGGAGGCTTCAGCGGTCGCGGTTGAAGCGGGTGGTGATCCACAGCAGGAGCAGCAGGATGAAGAGCGCGGCGCCACCCGTCAGATAAGGGCTGAGGCTCTCGTGGTTGCCGCTGTGCTCTTCGCCCTCGGCGGCGAGGGTGACCAACTGGGCTGCGGTGCTGTGGAAGCTCATCTTCGGCAGTACCTATCCGGTGTGGGCGGGATAAAGACGTCGGCCCATGGTAAGCGGGCGGCCCGGCGGCCCTCACGCCGACTCCGCCGTCGGTACTCGGCAGGCGGGCCGACGGAACTTCCCGGCCGTCTCAGTCGTCCTTTTGTTTGTACCCCCGCAGCAGGAACCACGCGGTCAGGACACAGCCCAGCACCATCACGATCAGTACGACCCGGAGCAGATTCCCCGCCCCTTGCTGTTCGGCGGCGTTCGCGGCTCCGGTGAGCCAGGCGGACGCGGGGCTGTGCTCCATGACGGACTCCTTCGCTGTACTGCCCGTCCACGGTATATCCGCCTAGGCTGGGCTCTGCTTCGGGGGCGCAAAGGGCCGCACAAGGGTCCGCAAAGGGCCACACACACGCACATGGGGGAAGACATGTCCGACGGCCACGAGCACAACGGGCACGAGAACGTGCCGAGCAGGCAGCGCAGGCGCTTCCCTGGAATCTCCTCGCGTGCGTACGAGCATCCGGCCGACCGCTCCGCCCTGGTGGCGCTGCGCAAGCTGAGCGGCTTCGACACGGTCTTCAAGGCGCTCAGCGGTCTGCTGCCCGAGCGCAGCCTCAGGCTGCTGTTCCTGTCCGACTCGGTGCGCGTCTCGGACCAGCAGTTCGCACACCTCAACGACATGCTGCGGGACGCCTGTTACATCCTGGACCTGGAGAAGGTCCCGCCGATGTACGTCAACCAGGACCCGCAGCCGAACGCGATGTGCATCGGCCTGGACGAGCCGATCATCGTCGTCACCACCGGCCTCGTCGAGCTGCTCGACGAGGAGGAGATGCGGGCGGTCATCGGGCACGAGGTGGGCCACGCCCTGTCCGGCCACGCCGTGTACCGGACCATCCTGCTGTTCCTGACCAACCTCGCGCTCAGGGTCGCCTGGATCCCGCTGGGCAACCTGGCGATCATGGCGATCGTGACCGCGCTGCGCGAGTGGTTCCGCAAGTCGGAGCTGTCCGCGGACCGCGCGGGCCTCCTGGTCGGCCAGGACCTCACGGCCTCGATGCGCGGCCTGATGAAGCTGGCCGGCGGCAACCACCTGCACGAGATGAACGTGGACGCGTTCCTGAAGCAGGCCGAGGAGTACGAGGCGGGCGGCGACCTGCGCGACTCCGTGCTGAAGATCCTGAACGTGCTGCCCCGCTCCCACCCCTTCACCACCATCCGGGCGGCCGAGCTGAAGAAGTGGTCGGAGTCCCGCGACTACCAGCGGATCATGGACGGCCACTACCCGCGGCGCAGCGAGGACAAGGACACCTCGGTCTCGGACTCGTTCCGGGACTCGGCGTCGCACTACGCCACGCACGTCAGGACCTCCAAGGACCCGCTGATGAAGCTGGTCAGCGATCTCGCCGGCGGGGCGGGGGACCTGGGCGGCCGGGTGCGCCGCGGCTTCAGCGGCTTCGCCGGCCCGGCGGGCGGCTCGGCCGAGTCCACGCCGAAGGACCAGCCTCCGCGCGACGACAGCACGGGCCCGGACGGCGACGACAGCACGGGCCGGGACGGCGACAACCGCTGACGAACCGCTGACGTCACCGAGGCAGCCCAGCCACTGCGGGCCGCTGAGACCGCGGCTCCGGGGTTCACACCTTCGGCTGCGCGCTCTGCGCCAGCGTCCCGCACAGCGCCGTCGCGCTGCCCGTGGCGTAGGGGTCCGTGCCGGCCGGGCCGCCGCCCTTGGCGGTCTGGCCGGCCAGCAGCGGGCGCAGATGGTTCGTGGAGTCGTCCGCGCAGGAGACCGGCCCGGCCTGGACGTAGGAGACGGCCAGCTGGGCCTGCTGGAGGCGCAGGTCGTCGCGGTCGAAGCGGAAGTGCAGCTCACGGCGGACGGTGAACAGCGACGCCTCGGCCTTCTCGCCGGCGCCGGTGGGCCGTAGCGCGTACACGAAGGTGTGGTCCGAGGTGACCTCCAGCGTGGACGAGTCGGCCTCGGCCGCATGCAGGCTGCCCTGGACGCGGATCTTGTCGTCGGCCAGCTCGACCCTGTTCGGATCGAAGCGAACCAACCATCCGGTCGGCGCATGCCTGCCGTCGGCGGTCGGCTGCCGGAAACTCTGGTCGAACTGGTCGAGTTGGTCGGGGGCGACCAGGACCCGCACGGGCCGGACCTGTCCGCCGGTGAGCACCTCCGGGTAGAGGGAGGAGCGGACGAGGTAGTCCTTGGCGGTGTTCAGGGCGCTTACGACCTGGCTGTCCGAGAAGTGCTCGGTGCGCCGGGTGGCGGGCAGTGGTATGCCCTCGGCGCCGACGCGGTACTGCGCGGCGGGGCTGTGCGCGAACAGCTCCTCGGGGTCGGCGGCGCCGGGCACCTTGCCCTGCGGAGCGAGCGGGATGACGGTCATCCGCAAGGGCTCGGCGGGCTGCCGGGTCGGCGGGGTCTGGTAGGGGTGTCGTACGCCCATATAGATCGCGGTGCCGAAGGCGACCGCGATCAGCAGGACCAGGATCAGCGCCTGCCGGGACAGGCCCCGGCGCACCGGCGGACGGCGCCGTACGGCGGGTGCGTGGTCGGCCATGCGCTCCTGTGCGGAGAACTCCTGGAGGCGGGCAGCCCGGACGAACGACTCGTCGAAGACGACGGATCGGTATTCGTCCTCGCCACCTCCGGGGCCGCCCTCGGGTGTCCCCTCGGGTGGGTCTGAAGGCCCTCCCATATCTTCAGAGTAGGTCTCCGGAAGGCCCGGTAAACGCCCTGGTACACGACAAGTTCTGACAGGTTCTCACCAGGATGGTCAGGGTCTGTCCGGGCAGGTGTCAGGGGGTGCGCGGGGTCGCGGGGACCGGTGGCTGGGAATAGCTGGCGGAAGCGGAGGGTGCCGCCGCACTGCCCTGTTCGAGGCCGGTGGAGGCGGGTGGCGGGACCCTGTCCCGGTTACCCGAGGACGCGCCCCGGTAGACCGCCGTGAAGGCCAGCGCGACCATGCCGATGCCCATCAGGATGGCGAGCATCCAGGCGACCGGGCGGTGCCAGCGGACCTGCTTGCCATAGGTCCCCGGAGCGCCGTAGCGGCCGTTGAGGGTGTCGGGGTCGTCCAGGTCGTCGAAGTCCGGATCATGGCCGAAACCGCCGCGATCGTCGGGGCCGTAGCCGTCGTCGTAGCGCTCGCCTCTGCGGTGGGCCCGGCGGGCCTCTGCCTCGGAGGCCTCGGCTCTGGCCTGGGCGGCGGCCAGGAGGCGTTCGACGGCGGTCGGCTCGTGCACCACGGCCGCCCGCACGAAGGCCTCGTCGAAGACCACGGAGGCGAACTCTTCGTCCGACACCCCGCGGTCGTGGTCGTCGTCGGGCTCCCAGCCGTCAGGGAACGGCGTGCCCCCCACGTCCTCCGGCACGGATCCAGAGTAGACCTGGGGGGTCAATTTGGGCAGACGGTATGGAAATTCATCCGCCTTGTGAGACAGCTCTCGTGACGGCATCGGCGCGAGCCGGGGGCGCGCTCAGCGCCGTACGTGCCCGTCCCCCGTGACGATGTACTTCGTGCTGGTCAGCTCCGGCAGGCCCATCGGGCCGCGTGCGTGCAGCTTCTGCGTGGAGATGCCGATCTCCGCGCCGAAGCCGAACTGGCCGCCGTCGGTGAAGCGCGTGGAGGCGTTCACGGCGACCGTGGTGGAGTCGACCAGCTGGGTGAAGCGGCGGGCGGCCTGCTGCGAGGTCGTCACGATCGCCTCGGTGTGACCGGAGGTCCACAGCCGGATGTGCTCGACGGCCTTGTCGAGGGAGTCGACGACCGCCGCGGCGATGTCGTACGACAGGTACTCGGTCTCCCAGTCCTCCGGCGTGGCCTCGACGACCGTGGCCTTGGAGTCCTTCGCGTACGCCAGCACCCGCTCGTCGGCGTGCACGGTGACCCCGGCCTCCGCGAGGGCGTCCAGGGCGCGTGGCAGGAACTCCGGCGCGATGTCCTGGTGGACCAGGAGCGTCTCGGCGGCGTTGCAGACGCTGACGCGCTGCGCCTTGGAGTTGATCAGGATGTCGATGGCCATGTCGAGGTCGGCGTGCGCGTCGACGTAGACGTGGCAGTTGCCGGTGCCGGTCTCGATGACCGGGACGACGGACTCCTGGACGACCGTCTGGATCAGCGAGGCACCGCCGCGCGGGATCAGTACGTCGACCAGACCGCGCGCACGCATCAGCTCGCGCACGCTCTCGCGGCTCTCGCCGGGCACGAGCTGGACGGCGTCGGCGGGCAGCCCCGCACCGCCCACGGCGTCGCGCAGCACCCGGACCAGGGCACTGTTCGACTCGTACGCGGAGGCGGAGCCCCGCAGCAGCACGGCGTTCCCGGACTTCAGGCAGAGGGCGGCGGCGTCCACGGTGACGTTCGGGCGGGCCTCGTAGATGATCCCGACGACGCCGAGCGGGACGCGGACCTGGCGCAGGTCGATGCCGTTCGGGAGGGTCGAGCCGCGGACGACCTCGCCGACCGGGTCGGGCAGGGCCACGACGTCCCGCACGTCGGAGGCGATCGCCCGGACCCGCTCCGGCGTCAGCGTCAGCCGGTCGACGATGGCCTCGCTGGTGCCGGCCTCACGGGCCTTGGCGATGTCCTTTGCGTTGGCCTCGACGATCTCGCTCGTACGGACCTCCAGCGCGTCCGCGATGGCGAGCAGCGCGTCGTCCTTCTCGGCCCGCGGCAGCGGCGCGAGGTCGGCTGCGGCGGCCTTGGCGCGGTAGGCGGCCCGGGTGACCGGGGACATCGAGTCGTACGGCGAAAGCGTGGTCATGAGGGAAGCGTAGTGCGCCGGACGGGCGCGTCCGGCAGTCATCCCAAACCCCGAGACAAGCCGCCCAGACTCGGCAAAACGACCGCTCAATACGGGTGGACGCCTACCGGTGACGCCGGTGGCGGTCCGTACCCCTCCGCGATCCGCTGGTGGTAGGTCTCGCGGTCGATGACCTCCAGGCCGACGATCTCCCAGGGCGGCAGCCCCGCGGACTGGCGGTGTTCGCCCCACAGGCGCAGCGCGACGGCGGCGGCGTCGTGCAGGTCGCGGGCCTCTTCCCAGTAGCGGATCTCGGCGTGGTCGACCGCGTAGCGGCTGGTCAGCAGAAAGGGGTGGTCGTGGGCGAGCTGCTCGAGGCAGCGCCGTACCTCCTTCAGCGGGGTCTCGGCGCCGGAGACGCTCAAGGTGACATGCCACAGGCGGGGCGCGTCCTTGGGCTCCTCGTACCGGTCGCCGGCCGCGACGCTGGTCAGGGCGCGCTCCTCGCCGCCCGCGCGGGAGGGAACACCGTCGCGGGACGCCGCCGCCCCAGGGCGCACTCGTCTCACGACGGCCTCCTTACGATGGTCGTGCGGAATGGGTCCCCAAGGGATTGGTCCTTAAGACAAAGTTGAGCAGGCCGCAAGCCGCCGCGGGGCTGTTTTGCGCAACGGTCACCTTTTACGGGTGCAGGATCACGAGGTCGTCCCGGTGTACGACTTCGCGTTCGTACGCCGGGCCCAGTTCACGGGCGAGTTCCCGGGTCGAGCGGCCGAGCAGCTGGGGGATCTCCTTGGCGTCGAAGCTGACCAGCCCGCGGGCCACCGCACGCCCCGCGGTGTCGCGCAGCTCGACGGGGTCGCCCGCGCTGAACTCGCCCTCGACGGCGGCGATTCCGGCCGGCAGCAGCGACGTGCGGCGCTCGACGACCGCCCGCACCGCCCCGTCGTCCAGGGTCAGCGAGCCCTGCGGGGTGGACGCGTGCTGCAGCCACAGCAGTCGGTCGGCGGAGCGCTTGCCGGTGGGGTGGAAGTACGTGCCGGTGTCACCGCCGGACAGCGCCTCGGTGGCATGGATGGCGCTGGTCAGCACGACGGAGATGCCGGCCGCAGCGGCGATGCGGGCGGCCTCGACCTTGGTGACCATGCCGCCGGTGCCGACTCCGGCCTTGCCCGCGCTGCCGATCTCCACGTGCGCAAGGTCCGACGGCTCACGCACCTCCGCTATCCGCGCGGTACCCGGCTTGCTCGGGTCGCCGTCGTACACGCCGTCGATGTCGGAGAGCAGCACCAGCAGGTCGGCCCGTACGAGGTGGGCGACGAGGGCGGCGAGCCGGTCGTTGTCGCCGAAGCGGATCTCGTCCGTGGCGACGGTGTCGTTCTCGTTGACGACCGGCAGGGCGCCCATCGCGAGGAGCTTGTCGAGGGTGCGCTGCGCGTTGCGGTGGTGGGCGCGGCGGCTCATGTCGTCGCTGGTCAGCAGCACCTGGCCGACGCGGACGCCGTAGCGGGCGAAGGAGGCGGTGTAGCGGGCGACGAGCAGCCCCTGGCCGACGCTGGCGGCGGCCTGCTGCCGGGCCAGGTCCTTGGGGCGGCGGCGCAGGCCCAGCGGGGCGAGTCCGGCCGCGATGGCGCCGGAGGAGACGAGGACGATCTCCCGCTCCCCGCCGCTGCGGCACTTGGCGAGGACGTCCACGAGTGCGTCGACGCGGTCGGCGTCCAGGCCGCCGGACGCGGTGGTCAGCGACGAGGATCCCACCTTGACGACGATCCTGCGGGCCTCGCTCACGGCCTGCCTTGCCCCTGCCACTTCGCTTTCCGTCCCCTCGCACTCGGCTGTCCGCAATCTACGCGAAGGGGGCCAGGAACCGCGCATCGATATCAGTCCCTGGACGTGCGTCCGGTAACCGTGTCCTCACAGGTCGCACACGGTAAAAAGGTTGTACCGGTTGCTTCTAGTAATCAAACGCCATGCAAATTTAACGTGAACGCCGTGCCACCTAAAGATCGCCACGGCGCCTGCGTGCAGCGCATTCTGCTCCGTTCCGGGAAGAGCCCGTACGACGTCGTCCCCATCGAGGAAGCCCTCCACCGGGACGTGTTCGCCACCAACTCCGGCAACCTGATCTTCAGCGACGCCGCGCACAAGATCCTCGAGACACCGGATACCGAGGTCGTCTCCAACGGCATCCGTACGGACGTCTCCGCGGCGGCCCGGATCAACGAGGAGTACGACGCCTTCGTCGTGCCGCTGGCCAACGCCTTCCGGCCGTCGTTCGAGCCGCAGTTGAGGCGGCTGACGCGGCTCATTGCCCAGCTGCGGATCCCGGTCGTCGTGATGGGTGTCGGCGCGCAGACCGGGCTGACCTACGACCCGGCGCGGCTGAAGCCCATCGAGCCGGCCGTGCGCGAGTTCGTCTCGGCGGTGCTGGACCGCAGCGCCTCGATCGGCGTGCGGGGCGAGTTCACGGAGACGTACCTCAAGGACATGGGGTTCAGGGACGTCGAGGTGATCGGCTGCCCGTCGCTGTTCCTCCACGGCAAGGAACTCGCCGTGTCCAAGCGGCAGCCGGAGCTGTCCGCCGCATCCCGGATCGCCGTCAACGGCTCGCACAGCGCGGTACGGTCGCAGGGCCTGGACCGGATCATCCGTCACGCCCACGAGCGCTACCCGCATCTCCGGTTCATCGGCCAGAACCTCAGCGACGCACGGCAGTTGCACTGGCGGGATCTGTCGGACCCCAACGGCCGGATCACCGCGATGCCGACGCACCCGGACCATCCGATGTACCGGGAGGACAAGGTCCGCGTCTACGTCGACCCGGTCACGTGGATCGACGATCTGCGCCCGTTCGACTTCTCCTTCGGCTCCCGTATCCACGGCAACATCGCGGCGCTGCTGGCCGGCACGCCCGCGACCGTGCTGTGCGGTGACTCGCGCACGCTGGAGCTGTGCCGCTACTTCGGCATCCCGCACCGCAGGATCGACCAGCTGCCCGAGGACCCCGGAGCCACGGACCCCGCGCGGCTGTACGAGGAGGCCGACTTCACCGAGCTGACGGGCGGCCACCCGGAACGCTTCGAGCGGTTCACGGCGTTCCTGGACCGCAACGGACTGCGGAACACCTTCACGCACGGCGACGGCGGCGCGGCCTTCGAGGAGCGCATGCGCGCGCTGTCCTTCCCGGCCGGCATCCGCCCCTGGAACGACACGGACATCGCCTCGCTCACCTCCCGGTTCGGCTGGCTGCACAGCCGTATCGCCGAACTGGCCGCGGACAACGCCAAGTTGAAGCGGGAGCTCAAACGCTCCGCCAAGCCTGCCGTGACGCCGCCCCCGACCTCGGTCTACCGCAAGGCCCGGCGGGTCGTTGGTCGGCCGATCCGCCGGGCGCTTCAGTCGGGACGCTGAGCTTCGCTGGGGTCCGGTGTTCGTCCGCGGGTCCGTTGTGGCTGGTCGCGCAGTTCCCCGCGCCCCTACGGGGCGCGGCTGAACCGCAGCTGACTTCGCGCCGGCCCCGCAGGGAGTGTCAGGCCGCCGTCCGCATCCCGGATGCGGGCAGCACTCGGCGTACCCGGCGGATCACCTTGCGGGCGAATGAGTCGGCGCCGCCCTCGCGGTAGCCGGGGAAGACGCGGGCCTCGCGGGGTTCTGCGAGGTAGACGGAGTCGGGTATGGCGGCCGTGCGGTCGCGGAAGAGGGGGTAGGCGAGGTAGACGCGGCGGCCCTTCTTCTCCAGCAGGGCGGCGGCCTGCTTCTTCGCCCGGAGGAACTCCAGGACCTCGACGAGGAGTTCGGACCGCTGCCCGGCCACCAGGTGCAGCCGCAGCCGCTCCTCGACCTTGAGGCGGCGGGCGACCTCTTCGGTCCAGTAGGCCTCCATCAGCGGCTTGGCCAGCTCCATCTTGTGGAGCCGTACCTCCTCGCTGTCCTTGAGGTACTTGGGGCCGAACTGCGGCAGCAGCGTGATCAGGAAGGGCCGGACCATGAGCGTGTCGCGGCGCGGGCCCGCCGGAACGAGATCGGCGATCAGGCGCATCAGGGCGCGGGCGGAGTCGAAGCGCAGGGTGTAGCCGCCGCTCTTCGTCACATGCTTGCCGTCGTCACGGCCGACCAGGTAGTAGCAGACGTAGTCCGCGACCACCGAGACGCCGTCGGCCCGCAGATACGCCTCCATCGTGAACAGCGCGTCCTCGCCGGTCCACAGGGACTCGTCGAACCGCATGCCGTGCCGGTCCAGCAGCGCGCGGCGGAACAGCTTCTGGGCACTGAGCGTGAACTTGATGTTGGAGGAGTAGACGTCGGTACGCTCCAGCGTCTTGCCCCACATCGACCTGGGCGGCTTGCGGTTGATGCCCTCGACCTTGCCGAGGACGACGTCCGTGCCGTTGCGGTCGGCCATCGCGACCATCCGCTCCAGGGCCTCGGCGCCCAGCCGGTCGTCGGCGTCGAGGAAGAAGACGTACCGCCCGGACGCCTTGGCCAGCCCGACGTTGCGCGGGCCGCTGGGGCCGCCCGAGTTCTCCTGCCGGATCACGGTCACGTGCATCGGCGCGCGGGCCGCGAACTCCTCCAGATACTCCCCCGTGCCGTCCGTCGAACCGTCGTCGACCGCGATGACCTCGATGCGCTCCGGGTCGATGGTCTGTGCCTCGACGGATGCCAGGCACTCGACCAGATACGGCATCGCTTCGTACGCCCCGATGATCACGCTCACATCAGGCTGCGCCACGGTCACGTTTTCCCCCTCGCTAACGGGACATTCCCCCCGTATCTCTTTATTCGCAACCTTGTAGACGGGCGAGCAAGTGAAGCGGTTGCCTCAAGACCATGAATTAGTGACCTACGTCATACGAATTCCAGGTGACGTCTGTTCATCGGGCACGGAAAGGGCCCCCGAGGATTCGCTCCTCGGGGGCCCTGTCGGGCTTGTGACGGTCGGTCAGCCCGTCAGCTCCGCCTCCGTCGCCGCGATCCGTGACTCCTGGCCGAGGTTGCGGGTCTGGGCCTTCAACGCCAGGTTCGCCACGGCGGTGTTGAACTGGTCGATGGATGTCGGCTCGTCCGGGCCGAGCAGATACCGCTTCAGCTCCTTGCGGTCCGCGGCCAGCGGGTCGGCCGCTGCGTCGCGGACGGCGGCCAGCAGCCCGCCCAGCTCGGCGGCGCTGTTGCTGAGGATGACGGCGGCGCGCACGGCGGTGTTCTGCCGCTTGAACTCCTCCTCGCCCAGCTCGGCCGAGTCGGTGACCGCGTACGGCTTCCCGCTGGCGATGAAGTCCGAGACCACGCTGGAGATGTCGGAGACCATCGCGTCGGAGACGTTGAAGCAGTCGTACAGGCGCGGTTCGGCGCCCGTGATGACGCGGTGCTCATGGGCGGGGAAGGAGCGCCAGTAGGCGTCGTTCCACTCGGCACGCAGCCGGGCGATCTCCTCGTGCTGGGCCACGTCGACCACGCCGTCCCGGGTGGCCTCGGCCTCGTCGCGCTTCTCGGCGCCGGTGCCGGACAGCTCCGCGATACGGGCCTCGATGCGGGCCAGCTCGGCCTTGGCGGCGTCCTGCGCGGCGGCATCCACCGGGCCCCGGGCCCCGGCGGCGGCCTTCTCGACCAGCGCGGTGATGCGCTGGTGGGCGGCCTTGGCCACGGCGCTGCGGGTGCCGGTGAAGGGATGCGGCTTGTACAGGACGCGGACCGGCGGGTCGGCGGTGATCAGGGTGCGGACGATGTTCTCGCCGGCGAGCAGGATCGAGGTGTTGCCGGGGTTGTCGTCCCAGCCCTCCCAGGTGGGGGCGTAGAGCACCGTCGGGATACGGCCCTCCGGCACGCCCTGCCACGTCTCGATCGGCGCCAGCTGCGGGCGGCCGACCTCCACGATGTCCTCGTCGCGGACCCCGACGTCGGCGATGGCGTAACGGTCGCGGCCCGCGCGCCCGGCGGTCCACACCTCGTCGTACACCTTGCTGAACGGGTTGACGCTGGCCAGCTTGTCGCTGTCGCCGTGGCCGATGAAGACGTGCTTCATGGTCGGGACGCGCAGCATGTGGATGTTCTTGCCGACGTTCGCCGCGTACAGCGTGACGCGCACCGTGGAGAGGTCCATGTTCATCAGGTGCACCCCTCCGGGCACGCAGATGACGGGGACCGTGGTGGGCGCCATCCGTTCCAGTATGGCGCGCTCACGCAGGATGATCAGCGGCCTGGAGTCCAGCTGCTCCATGGTCTCCAGCCACATGTTGACCTGGTACGCGGAGTCCTTGGACCCGGAGAAGTACAGCGCCGTCTCCGGCCGGTACTCGCCCAGCCAGTCGTCGACGGCGGCCAGCACCTTCTCCGCGTTCGGCGGGATCTTCGAGCCGCGGACATAGGGCACCAGCGCGAGGACGTACAGGCAGCCCAGGAACAGCGTCACGCCGATGCCGATGAAGCCGGCCGCGGCCGACTTCATGCCCGCGGAGACGATCACGCCGGTGACGGCCGCGAGGTCGAGGTGGAGCATCTTCTCGGCGGAGCGGTGCAGCAGCGGGCGCGGCGGGGCGTCCGGGATGCGGATGCGGGAGGCCAGGTCGACATTGCGGGTGGCGACCGGCATCCGGCGGCGGTTGCGGATGAGGGTGACCAGCGCGCCGTGCGGGGCCTGGAGGCCGTAGAAGGCGATGAAACCCGCGACCGCACCGTAGAAGATCAGGTCGTCCGCGAGGGAGAGGCGGGCCAGCAGCAGGACCAGCAGGAGCTGCCGGATCAGGAAGCGGATCGACAGACCCGCGCGCACCTTGCTCAGGCGGTTGATCAGATAGCTGCCCTTGTGGTGCAGATAGTGGTCCGCCAGATACGTCACGGCGGCCGCGGCCGCGAAGGCAGGAACGCTCGGGACGAGCGCGGCCAGCATGAGCGCCGGGAAGCCCAGCATCATGAAGGCCGCCGCGGCCAGCTCGGCCGCGCTGCCCACCCGGGCGACGCGAATAGCGGTGGAAATCACGGAGAAACCTGCTCCTGGAGGGGGAATGCCGGTTTTGTTCTGTACGGCTTCAGGCCTCTGTGAACACCCCGTAAATGGGCACCCACAAAGGCCTGAATTCAAGATCTACTAGGCGGTAATTATTACACGCCGTCCTGGCGGTCGAGGACCGAGGCCAGCGCCGCATCGAAGCCGGAGGCCTTCGCCGCGCCCGCCGTCGGGTCCTGCTGGCGGACGTCGATGACATGGCCGGTCAGCTCGGACAGCAGCACGTCGAGCGAGGTACGGGCGACGGCCTCGGAGGAGAGCAGGCTGCCCGCGGGCTCCTGGCCGAAGGCCTTGGTGCGCATCGGGGTGGCGGTGCGCTCCGGGTTGATGCAGTTGACGCGGATGCCGTCGCCGGCCCACTCGTCGGACAGGGCCTGGGTGAGGTTCACCATGGCGGCCTTGGTCGAGGAGTAGAGGCTGTACTCGGCACGGCCGCGGGTGTAGCTGCTGGAGGTGTAGAGCAGCAGCTGGCCCTTGGTCTCCGCGAGGTACTTGTACGAGGAGCGCGCGATCTGCACCGGGGCCAGGTAGTTGACCTTCAGCGCTTCCTCGATGGTGGCGTTGTCGGTCTCGGCGAGCTTGCCGATGCGCAACACGCCCGCCGTGTTGACGACGTAGTCGATGCGCCCGGTCTCGGCGTACGCCTTGGACAGCGCGTCGTCGACCTCCTCCGGGTTCTCCACATGCGTGCCGGTGGTGGAGCGGCCCAGCGCGTAGACGTGGGCACCGTACGCCTGCGCGAGTTCGCAGATGTCCTTGCCGATGCCGTACGAGCCGCCGAAGACGACGACCGTCTTGCCGCCGAGCAGCTCACGGTAGGCCTCCTCGCCGAACTGCTCGGGCGTGGCGGTGGAGGCCAGCTGGAACAGCTTGTCGGCGATGAACACGTCGACGGGCTGGGTGACCTTCATGTTGTACTCGTCGCCCGCGACGACGTGGATCGGCACGTCCGGCAGATAGCGCAGGACCACCGTGCAGTCGTCCGTGGCCTGGAAGTTGGGGTCGCCGGCCGCGACCTCGTAGGCCCGCTTGATCGTGGACAGCTTGAACGCCTGGGGCGTCTGGCCGCGGCGCAGCCGGGAGCGGTCCGGGATCTCGGTGATGAACTCGCCGTCCTCGCCGTGGGTGCGGGTCACGATGATGGTGTCAGCGGACGGGATGGCGACGTCGACGGCCTGGTAACGCTCCAGCGCGGTCACGCAGTCGTCGATCACGCGCTGCGACAGCAGGGGGCGTACGGCGTCATGGAACAGGACATTGCGGTCCTCGCCCTCGGCCAGGCCCTCGCTGAGCGCCTCGATGGCGCGCTCCGTGGTCTCGTTCCGCGTGGAGCCGCCCTCGATGATCCTGGAGACCTTCTGGAATCCGGCCTTGGCGACGATCTTCTCAATGTCCGGCACATAGCCCGGCGCCATCAGGACGATGACGTCGTCGATCGAGTCGGCCTTCTCGAAGGTGGTCAGGGTGTGCTCGATGACTGCCTTGCCGGCGATCTTCAGCAGCTGCTTGGGGATCGAGAGACCCACACGCTGGCCGGTGCCACCGGCCAGGATCACTGCGGTGGTACGGGGCTTGGCATTGTGCTGTGACACAGGTGACCTACCTTGGGGCGACTGGGGACTTCGAAATGGTCCCACTTGTGGTTACCGCAGTGCAAGGTGAGCGACCTCCACTGCATATGTGCGCGCAACCTGGCATTCACCTTGCAGGCCTGGTCATGGACGCGGAGGTTCCATGAACCCCCGGGCAATTGCTGTGAGTAACTCCACAGGTGATCGGCGTTGCGGAGCGTGACATCGGACGGCTCAGCGCCTCCGCAGCCCCACCGCGGAGTGCGGATCTTCACGTCATCGGGGCCGGGGACGCACGTGTTCTTCATATGCATCACGGCGCCATATCGGACGGGCCGCGAATAGAACTCGCCGGAAGTCCGCTGCTCCGGAATTCCACATTAAGAAGAGCCTGGAACTCTGCTGAGTCCCAGGCTCTCCTCTGCGAACGGTTACACCACGTGGACGCCCGGCTTCCCGGACTCCACTCGCAGCTTGGCAAGCGTGCTCGCCGCCGCCGTCGGCTGCCGCACCGTGTCCACGACCCGCACCTGCGCGTCGATCCCGTCGCGGCGGAGGTCGAAGAGGTGGTAGCCGCGGTGGGCGTCGAGCAGCTTCCAGTGCGGGTTGTCCGGCATCCGCGGGTCCCACTCCTTGCGGAAGGCCGCCTGGTCCTGGTCGCCGTTGCTGGAGATGGACGTGCCCACGAACTCGGCGCCGACGACGTCGGAGTCCGGGTCCGCGTAGTCCTTCTTCAGGTCGCTGATCATCGTCAGATGGCGGTCACCGGTGAGCACGACCGGGTTGCGGACCTCGGCGAACTCGGCCATCAGCGCGTTGCGTTCGACCTGGTAGCCGTCCCAGGCGTCGTAGAACCACTGCTTGCCGTCGCCGATCAGCAGATCCGTCTCGGCGACCATTATCTGCGAGGCGACCAGGTTCCAGCGGGCGGGCGAGCCGTGCAGCCCGCCCAGCAGCCACTGCTTCTGCTCGGCGCCGAGCATGGTGAGCGACGGGTTCTTGGCGGCTTCCTGGCTGGTCACCTGGTCGCTGCGGTACTGCCGGGTGTCCAGCACATTGAGCCGGGCGAGACGGCCGAACTCCAGGCGGCGGTACATCTGGATGTGCGGTCCGCTGGGGATCGCGCTCGCCCGGACCGGCATGTGCTCGTAGAACGCCTGGTAGCCCGCGGTCAGCCGGGCCACGAACGCGTCGTGGGTCTGCTTGTCCGGGTCCTGCGGGATCTCGCCGGCGAAGTCGTTGTCGATCTCGTGGTCGTCGAAGCTGACCACGAAGGGCGCGCTCGCGTGCATCGCCGCGAGATCGGGGTCGGTGCGGTACTGCGCGTACCGGTTGCGGTACTGGGTGAGGCTGTACGGCTCACCGGTCCCCTCGTGTTTGCGCAGCGCCGTCGCCGACGGCGTCGACTCGTAGATGTAGTCACCGACGAACACCACGACGTCCGGGTCCTGCGCGAGCATGTCGGCGTACGGCGTGAAGTAGCCGTGCTGCCAGTTCTGGCAGGAGGCGAGCGCGACGCGCAGTTGTCCGCCGGAGCTGAGGCGGGAGGGCGCGGTGCGGGTGCGGCCGACGGGCGAGAGCTGGCCGGAGGTGCGGAAGCGATACCAGTACGTACGGCCCGGGCGCAGTCCCCGTACATCGACGTGAACGCTGTGCCCGTACTCGGGCCGGGCCTGGGCGAGCCCCCGGCGCACTCCCTTGCGGAACCGCTCGTCCTCGGCGATCTCCCACTCCACCGGCACGGTGCGCGCGGGCATACCGCCGCCGTTCAGCGGGTCGGGGGCGAGCCGGGTCCACAGCACGATGCCGTCGGGCAGCGGGTCACCGGAGGCGACGCCGAGGCTGAACACGCCGCCGGGAAGCGGGGTTTCGGCTGCTCGGGCCGCCGACGGCAGCCACAGCTGGGCGGAGGCGGCGGCGCCCAGGACGGCGGCGCCC
Organism: Streptomyces sp. 4N124; assembly: GCF_052245395.1. Classification (NCBI taxonomy): domain Bacteria; kingdom Bacillati; phylum Actinomycetota; class Actinomycetes; order Kitasatosporales; family Streptomycetaceae; genus Streptomyces; species Streptomyces sp. 4N124. Next base: position 28,411 of record NZ_JBQQBS010000030.1, on the reverse strand, counting down.
GCGGTCAGAAAGCGGCGTCGGTCGGGGGATACGGCTGGGGTCATGCGCGAACTCCCTTGCCTCGCTGGCCTCTTGGACACTGCAAGGCTCACGCTTCCGGGCGGTCCACCCGTTGAACAGAGGGGTTCGCGTGCATGACAAATAGGGAGACAAGAGGAGACCCGTTGCGGCATGGATGGAGAAACGACGGAAGTGATCGCGCCGTAACGCCCTGATGGGCCGTCAGGCGATGAGGGCAGCGCCCCGAAGGGGCGCGGGGCCGTATCGATTTGCGGCTCCGCCGCGTGGGCGCGACCAGCCCCCACGCACCCGCAGACGAAGGACGGCCCCGCGGAGCGCTACCGCGCGAACTCACCGCCGAGGTTCGCGTCCGCCGGCTCAGCGCCCAGCGTCCCCGCGCCGAAGCTGAGGGAGCCGGTCGCGGTCGGGCCGGTGGCGGTGGAGCGGAAGGCCCAGACGGCGCCGTCGCCCTGGTTCTCGCTCGCGGCGCCGGCGTACAGCTCGGCCCGGCCGTCGCTATCGGTGTCGACCAGCGCGGTGCGGGCGCCGAAGTAGTCGTTCTGCTCCGCCGTGCCGGGCACGTTCGCGGTGTTCTGACTGAAGGACTTCGCGCCGGTCCCGGTGAGCCCGGCCGCACTGCCGCGCAACACGTTCACCTGGCCCGCCGCGATCACGCTGCCGAGATCCTCGCCCGCCGAGCCCGCGGCGACATCCGCGTAACCGTCGCCGTCGACGTCGGCCACCGCGACGTCCGAGCCGAACAAGTCGCTGTACTCGGCGGCGCCGGGCACGCCCGGGGTGTCCTGCGTGACGGTCGTCGTACGGGAGGTGTCGGGGCCGGCGGCCGAGCCGTACACGACGCCGACCTGACCGCCGATCAGCTGCGGATCGACGTCCGGGACCTCGCCCCACCCGTCCTTGGTCCGGCCGACGACGACATCGCCGTACCCGTCCTTGTCCACATCGCCGACACCCACGCTCTCGCCGCCGCGCATCACGGTCCCGTCGGGGTTCTTCAGGGTGACCGGGGCGGACAGGCCGTCCGGGGTACCGCGCAGGTGGACGGCGCGGCGGTTGAAGGCATCCGGGTCGTGCGTGTCGCTGTCGCTGGGGTCATGGATGAGCGCGACGAGGTCCGTGACGCCGTCGTGGTCCACGTCGCCGGCCGCCATGTCGTCCGTGACGTAGGAGGCGTCGAGCTGCAGGGCGGTGACGCCGGCCGCACCCGTCGTACGACTGAAGGGCCCGGCCAGAACGCGGTCGGGCGTGGCGATGTCGAGGTGGCCGTCGCCGTCGAAGTCGCCCACGGCGGTCCGGACGTCGAGGTCGTCGGTCTGTTCGCCGGTCGCGACCCCGGTTCCACCGGACAGCCCCTCCGATCCGCCCCAGAGCACCGCGAGCGTGCCCGGGTCGCGGACCTCCCCGACATCCTCGCCGGAGGAGCCGACCACGAGGTCCGCATAGCCGTCGCCGTCGAGGTCACCGGTGGCGAGGCTGTCGCCGTAGTAGTCGTCGGCCTCGGCGACACCAGGCACACCGGGGCTGTTCTGGCTGATGACCTGCCGGTGCGCGAGGTCGAGCCCCTCGGCCGAGCCGTACACCACGGCGACGTACCCGGCACGCACCTTCCCGTCGACCTTCGCGCGGGGCGCGGCGACGGCGACGTCCTGATATCCGTCCCCGTCGAAGTCGCTGCGCAGCTTCACCGCGGTGGGCTGCGCCTCGGCCGCCGTCGCGGTCACCGGCGCGATGACGGCAGCGGCGACGGCGATGGCAGCGGCAAGTCCGATACGACGGAACGACGTGCGGTAACTCATGAGGCTCCTGGGGCAGGGGGTAGAGCTGTCACTTTCTACGACCCACCCACAAGCCACGGGGTTGCCCCGAAGCAGCGCCAACTTTCCCCGCCGTTAACCAAATTCGCCAGCCGACGCCCCCACGGCCCGCCCCTTCGGCTGCGCCTAGAACGGATCGAAGTCGTCGAACTCCTGCTCCGCCTCGTCCCGCTCCGCCTGCCGGTCCCGCCGCCGCTGTGCCGCGGGCCTCGGCGCCTCGAGGCGATGGTCCTCGCCGCGTCGGCCCAGCATCTCCGCACCGGCCATCACCGACGGCTCCCAGTCGAAGACGACCGCGTTCTCCTCGGGCCCGATGGCGACACCGTCTCCGTTCCGGGCGCCCGCCTTCATCAACTCCTCTTCCACACCAAGGCGGTTGAGCCGGTCGGCGAGATAGCCCACGGCCTCGTCGTTGTTGAAGTCGGTCTGGCGCACCCAGCGTTCGGGCTTCTCGCCCCGGACCCGGAACAGCCCGTCTTCCTCGCGCGTGACGGTGAAGCCCGCGTCGTCCACGGCCTTGGGCCGGATGACGATCCGCGTCGCCTCCTCCTTCGGCTTGGCGGCGCGCGCCTGCGCCACCAACTCCGCGAGCGCGAAGGACAGTTCCTTCAGCCCGATGTGTGCGACCGCGGACACCTCGAAGACCCGGTAACCACGAGCCTCCAGATCCGGCCGCACCATCTCGGCGAGGTCCTTGCCGTCCGGTACGTCGACCTTGTTGAGGACGATCATCCGGGGCCGGTTGTCCAGCCCGCCGTACTGCCGCAGCTCGGCCTCGATGACATCGAGGTCGGACAGCGGATCACGCTCGGACTCCAGGGTGGCGGTGTCGAGGACGTGCACGAGCACGCTGCACCGCTCCACGTGGCGCAGGAACTCCAGGCCGAGGCCCTTGCCCTGGCTGGCACCGGGAATGAGTCCCGGCACGTCCGCGATGGTGTAGACGGTGGACCCGGCGGTCACGACACCCAGGTTCGGGACGAGGGTGGTGAACGGATAGTCGGCGATCTTGGGCTTGGCGGCGCTCAGCACGGAAATCAGCGAGGACTTGCCTGCGCTCGGATAGCCGACCAGCGCCACGTCAGCAACGGTCTTCAGCTCCAGGACGATGTCCTGCAGATCGCCCGGCTCACCGAGCAGCGCGAAGCCGGGCGCCTTGCGGCGGGCGGAGGCGAGAGCGGCGTTGCCGAGCCCGCCCCGGCCGCCCTGCGCGGCGACGTACGACGTGCCGTGTCCGACCAGGTCGGCGAGCACATTGCCCGCCTTGTCGAGGACGACGGTGCCGTCCGGCACGGGAAGGATCAGGTCCTGCCCGTCCTTGCCGGAGCGGTTGCCGCCCTCGCCGGGCTTGCCGTTGGTGGCCTTGCGGTGCGGGGAGTGGTGGTAGTCGAGCAACGTGGTGACGGACTGGTCGACGGTGAGGATGACATCGCCACCGCGCCCGCCGTTGCCGCCGTCGGGCCCGCCGAGCGGCTTGAACTTCTCACGGTGAACGGAGGCACAGCCGTGGCCTCCGTTACCCGCGGCGACATGCAGTTCGACGCGGTCCACGAAGGTGGTCATGTGTGGTGCCTCCAGTTACGTACGCGAATGTCTTCTGATCAACACGCGAAAGGCGGACCCGCTTCCCGTGAGGGAAGTGAGGTCCGCCTCGCGAAAGCTTCCGATCAGGCGACCGGAACGATGTTCACGACCTTGCGGCCACGGCTGGTGCCGAACTCCACCGCACCGGCCTGCAGCGCGAACAGCGTGTCGTCGCCGCCACGGCCGACGCCCGCACCGGGGTGGAAGTGGGTACCGCGCTGGCGGACCAGGATCTCGCCCGCGTTGACGACCTGACCGCCGTAGCGCTTCACGCCGAGGCGCTGAGCGTTGGAGTCACGACCGTTACGGGTGGACGATGCGCCCTTCTTGTGTGCCATTTCTCCTCAGTCCCTTACTTCGCAGCCGCGGGGATCTCAGTGACCTTGATCGCCGTGTACTGCTGGCGGTGGCCCTGACGACGACGGTAGCCGGTCTTGTTCTTGTAGCGCAGAATGTCGATCTTCTGGCCCTTGTGGTGGTCCACGACCTCGGCCTGGACCTTGATGCCGGCCAGCACCCACGGGTCGCTGGTCACAGCGTCGCCGTCGACAACGAGCAGGGTCGAGAGCTCGACCGTGTCGCCTACCTGGGCAGTGGAAATCTTGTCAACCTCAACGATGTCGCCGACAGCAACCTTGTGCTGGCGACCACCGCTGCGCACGATGGCGTACACGCGGATCTCACTCTCTCGCTCGGGAACGGCACCCCCGCAGTCCAGCCGCCCGGCAGAGCGAGCAGCCTCTCCCGGCCGGTGCTGGCCCGAGAGGAAGAGGTTTACGGGGATGTGGCACGTCATCTGTGGACACGCCGACGGTCAAGGTTACGGGGCCACGGCCGAACGGGTCAAACCGGGCCCCGGCGCCCGAGGCTCGCCCGGTAGGCCACGCACTGCTCGTAGGAGGGCAGTAGGCCCTGTTCCCGGGCCTCGGCCAGGGTGGGCGCCTGCTCGTCCTTGGCGGAGAGCAGCGGCGCGAGATCGGCCGGCCAGTCGATGCCGAGGGCCGGGTCGAGCGGGTGAATGCCGTGCTCGCGCTCGGGGGCGTAGCCCTCGGAGCAGAGGTAGACCACGGTGGCGTCGTCGGTGAGTGCCATGAAGCCGTGGCCGAGGCCCTCGGAGAGGTAGACGGCGTGGTGGTCCCGGTCGTCGAGGCGGACGATCTCCCACTGGCCGAAGGTGGGCGAGCCGGTCCGGATGTCCACGATCACGTCGAGGACCGTGCCGCGCACGCACTTGACGTACTTGGCCTGGCCGGGCGGCACATCGGCGAAGTGGATGCCGCGCAGGGTGCCCCGAGCGGAGACGGACATGTTGGCCTGGGCCAGGGTGAGCGGGTGGCCGGCTGCCTCGGTGAAGAGGGGTGCCTTGAACCACTCGTGGAAGCTGCCCCGGCCGTCGGGGAAGACCTTCGGCTCGTGCACCCATGCGCCATCGATCGAAAGAGGTCGCATTACGGGGTCCTCAGCTCTTCTTCTGCTGGTTCGACAGGGCACGCCTGAGCCGCCCCGCAGCTCGGCGCCACAGCGGACGCGGCGGTGCGGGCTGCTTCTTCGGCACGGGCTTCGGCGCGGGCTTGGCCGGCGGGGTGTGCCGGTCGATCACCTGGGCGTTGCCATCGGCGTCCACCACCACGTCGACCGGAAGCCGGGTCCATTTCGCCTGACCCCGGGCGGCGGACGGCACACCGATCCGCACCGCCCAGCGCATCCCGGTGAGCTTCTCCAGCGGCAGCGGGGCGCTCACCGTTCGGCCGTCCAGCACGGCGTCGGCGGGGTACTTGCCCACGTTCTTGCGCTCGAAGCGGAGCCGCACCGGGTCTCCCACGTCCGCCGCGAGGTGCAGCGGCAGCCGGAGCCGCACGGTGGAGCCGTCGACCACGGCCGCAGCCGGGTCCATCAGCGCCACGGCCTCACGCTCCAGCTTGTCGGTGTGCTGGTCGACGTCGAGGGAGAGGTTGCCGGGTCCGTCGGTCCAGTACGGGAGGACCAGCCGCCGCGGCTCACCGGTGAGCGCGGCAAGCCGCCCGGCCTCCACGTCCTCTCCGCGTACGGCGCCGAGCCGGGTCTCCTTGCTCCAGCCGCAGGTCTTGATGCGCAGATGCAGGTCCCAGATGCCCCGGGTCAGGGGCGTACCGCCGGCCGCGGTCTCCGGGTCGAGCACGGCACGCGCGGTGATCCGCTGGCGGAAGGAGCCGTCCCCGGCGTCCGCGCGGTGCCGCTCGCTGTCCAGCGGGAGGTAGAACTGGGTGGCCTCCTCGCGGTGCCGGACCACCAGGTCGACGTCACTGGCGTCCACCGGGGCGTCCAGGGTGATGCCCTGTCCGGCCAGGGCCTCGAGCGCCTTGTCGGAGAGCGGCAGGCCGAGCAGGTCGCGCTCGCCGTCCCGGCGGAAGGTCATCGGCGTGCCGTCGACCTCGTACTCGGCACTGAAGCCGATGGTCAGGGTGCCGTTCTCCCAGGCCAGGGAGTCCAGGGTGCCGGTGGGCTTGATCCCGGCCTCCCAGCGGGCCAGTTCCCGGATGTCCTGGTAGAGGTCGGCGGCGATCAGCCCGGCCACCACCCGCTGCGTCGGAGCGATATGGGCGAAGACGCCCGGTCCGAAGCGTTCGACGACCACGCCGCGGATCTCGCGGTAGAGCTCCTCGGCGTAGTCCTCAGGGAGCTTCAGGAGCCGGTTGCCGCGCAGCCGCTCGACCATCTCGTTGCGCAGCCAGCGGCTGAACATCTGGTCGCGCAGCGGGCCTGGCTCGGTGAGCTCCTCGACCACGTCGAGGGCCTCGCGGAGGTTGTTGAAGTAGCCGACCGGGTCGAAGCGCTGGAAGCCCGCGTTGGAGCCGTCGTCGCGGGTGATGTGGTAGTAGCACAGGTAGTCGCCGAGGACAGCGACGCTCTTCGCCCGCAGGTACGCCTCGACGACGAAGACGTGGTCCTCGAGTCGGCGGCGGCCCTCCTTGAAGCGCATGTCGTGTTCCGCGAGGAACTCCCGGCGGAACATCTTGTGCGGGGTGAGGCTGTCCATCAGCGGCGCGTTCGCCACCGTGGCGCGCGGCCGGTTGATCCGGAACAGCTCCTGCGGGACCGGGCGGCCGATGCCCGCCATCTTGCCGATGACCACGTCGGCGTCGTTCGCCTTGCCGTACTCGTACATCCGCTCCAGGGCTTCGTCGCCGAGCCAGTCGTCGTGGTCGACGAACATCACGTACTCGCCCCGGGCCGCGTCGATGCCGGTGTTGCGGGGGCGGCCGGACCAGCCGGAGGCGTCCTGGTGGATGACGTGGAAGTGGGAGTGCTCGGCCGCCAGCCGGTCCAGGCGGGCCGGGGTCTCGTCGGTGGACCCGTCGTCGACGAAGAAGACCTCGAACTCGTCCGGGGTGAGGCTCTGCCGCAGCAGGCCCGTGATGCAGTCCTCCACGTACTTGCCGGGGTTGTAGACCGCGATGACGACGCTGACCTTGACCGTCACGCCGGATTCTCCTTCGTCTGGGCCCGGTGGATCTCCGGGAATGCCTCGGCGAGCGCCGCACGCCAGTCTCGCGGCGGCTCGATGCCGGCCGCGCGGAAGCGGTCGTGGCCGAGGACGCTGTACGCCGGGCGGGGCGCCGGGCGTACGAATGCCTCGCTGGTGGTGGGACGGACCCGATCCGGGTCGGTGCCGAGCAGCCGGAAGATCTCCCGGGTGAAGCCGTACCAGGTGGTCTCGCCGGAGCTGGTGCCGTGGTAGACGCCGGCCGGGGCGGTGCCGGCCAGGGCGCCGCGCCCCAGGGCGAGCAGCAGGCCGGCCAGGTCGGCGCTCCATGTGGGCTGGCCGCGCTGGTCGTTCACCACGTCCAGGGTTTCGCGCTCGCCCGCCAGGCGGATCATGGTGCGGACGAAGTTGGGGCCGCCCGTGCCGTACAGCCAGGCGGTGCGGACCACATAGCCGTGCTCCGGGAGGGTCTTCAGGACGGCCTGCTCACCGGCGAGCTTGGTGCGGCCGTAGGCGCTGCGGGGGGCGGTGGGCGCGTCCTCGGCGTACGGCTCCTCGGCGTCCCCCGCGAAGACGTAGTCGGTGGAGACGTGGAGCAGGACGGTGCCGGTGCTCGCGCAGGCGGCGGCGAGGTGGGCCGGGCCGTCGCCGTTGATCGCGAGCGCCTCGGCCTCGCGGGTCTCGGCGTCGTCCACGGCGGTCCAGGCCGCGCAGTTGACGACCACGGCAGGGCGGTGCAGCTCCAGCGCCTGCTGTACGGCGACCCGGTCGGTGAGGTCCAGCGCCGCGCGGTCCAGGGCGACAACCTGCTCGCCCGCCTCGGCCAGCCGGCCCAGGACGTCCTGGGCCAGCATCCCACCCGCGCCCGTGACCAGCCAGGGGCGATCGTCGGTCACAGCGCGGCCCGCTCCTTCAGCGGCTCCCACCAGGCGCGGTGGTCGCGATACCACTGGACGGTCTCCGCGAGTCCCTGCTCGAAGCTCTTGTGGGGCTGGTAGCCGAGCTCCTCGCGGATCTTCGTGCAGTCGACGGAGTAGCGGCGGTCGTGGCCCTTGCGGTCCTCGACGTACTCGACGCTGGTCTCCCAGTCGGCGCCGCACGCCTTCAGCAGCAGCTCGGTGAGCTCCTTGTTGGACAGCTCGGTGCCGCCACCGATGTTGTAGACCTCGCCCGCGCGGCCCTTGATGCGGACCAGCTCGATGCCCTGGACGTGGTCGTCGATGTGCAGCCAGTCGCGGACGTTGCCGCCGTCGCCGTACAGCGGGACCTTCTTGCCATCGAGGAGGTTCGTGACGAAGAGCGGGATGACCTTCTCGGGGAAATGGTGGTGCCCGTAGTTGTTGGAGCAGCGGGTGACGCGGACGTCCAGGCCGTGGGTGCGGTGGTACGACAGCGCGATCAGGTCGCTGGACGCCTTCGCCGAGGAGTAGGGCGAGTTGGGCTCCAGCGGGTGGGTCTCGGGCCAGGAGCCCTCGTCGATCGAGCCGTAGACCTCGTCGGTGGAGATGTGCACGAAGGTCTTGATCCCGGCCCGGTGCGCCGCGTCGATGAGCGTGTGCGTGCCGACCACATTCGTCCGGACGAACTCGGCGCCGCCGTCGATGGAGCGGTCGACGTGCGACTCGGCGGCGAAGTGCACCACCTGGTCATGCTCGGCCATCAGCTTGCCGACCAGCTCGGGGTCGCAGATGTCGCCCGCCACGAACGCGAACCCGGGGTGCTCGCGCACCTCGTCGAGGTTGGCCGGGTTGCCCGCGTACGTCAGCTTGTCCAGGACGGTGATCGCGACATCACCGGGGCCCTCGGGGCCGAGCACGGTACGGACATAGTGCGAACCGATGAACCCGGCACCGCCGGTCACCAGAATGCGGGTTGTCATGAGGAGATCTGCACCTTGCTGTGATCACCGAGCACGAGTCGGTGGGCCGAGGGGTTACGGGGAGCGGGCGTGACCTCGACGTCGCGCCCGATGAGCGAGGCCTCCACCCGGCGCACGCCGATCACGGACGAGCCGCGCAGCACGATGGAGTACTCGATTTCGCTGTCCTTGATCCGGCAGTCCTCGGAGACCGAGGTGAAGGGGCCGATGTACGCGTCTTCGACCACCGAGCCGGCACCGATGATCGCGGGGCCGACGATCCGGCTGCCTTCGACGCGGGCGCCGGCCTCGATGCGTACCCGGCCGATGATCTCGCTGTCCGCGTCCACCACGCCCTCGTTCAGCGGCGGCACGGTCTCCAGGACGGACCGGTTGACCTCCAGCATGTCCGTGACGTTGCCGGTGTCCTTCCAGTAGCCGGAGATCGTGGTGGAGCGGACGTCACGCTTCTCGTCGATCAGCCACTGGATGGCGTGCGTGATCTCCAACTCGCCACGCCAGGACGGCTCGATGGAGCGGACGGCCTGGTGTATGGCCCGGGTGAACAGATAGACACCGACGAGCGCCAGATCGCTCTTGGGCTGCTTCGGTTTCTCCTCCAGGCCCACCACCCGGCCCTCGCCGTCGAGTTCGGCGACACCGAACGAGGTGGGATTGGGAACCTTGGTCAGCAAGATCTGCGCGTCAGGCCGCTCGGCCCGGAACTCCTCCACCAGACCGGTGATGCCACCGACGATGAAGTTGTCGCCGAGGTACATCACGAAGTCGTCGTCACCGAGGAACTCCCGGGCGATCAGCACGGCGTGGGCAAGCCCCAGCGGTGCCTCCTGAGGGATGTAGGTGACCTTGATCCCGAGCCGGGAGCCGTCTCCCACCGCCTCGCGGATCTCGTCCGCGGTGTCACCGACGACAATGCCGACCTCGCTGATCCCGGCGTCCGCGATCGCTTCCAGGCCGTAGAAGAGCACGGGTTTGTTGGCGACCGGCACGAGTTGCTTGGCCGAAGTGTGGGTGATCGGGCGGAGGCGCGTGCCCGCTCCCCCGGAGAGCACGAGTGCCTTCACGTATTGAGCCCAACTAAGTTGATTTGTCGCAATTCTCGGATCACATCGTAGCCGAACGGTGTGAACGCCGATTCTCCGTTCGTTCACCCATTCGACACTTGTATGACGGCTCGAACCCCGGAGTGGTTGTGCAAGCAATGGAAAAAACTGATCCGCCCCCGGTCGGACCGGGGGCGGATCAGGTACTTCGTCCGTAGAGGCGTCAGCTCTCGTCGGCGGAGGCCGTGACGGACGACTGCGTCTGCTCCGCCGCCGCCGTCTTCTTCGCCGTCGACTTCGCGGCCTTCTTGGTGGCGGTGGACTTCGCCGCCTTCTTGGCCGTCGCCTTCTTGGCGGCGGTCTTGGTGGCCGCCGTCTTCTTGGCGACGGCCTTCTTCGCCGTGGCCTTCTTGGCCGTCTTACGGGCCGTCTTCTTGGCCGGAGCGGCCTCCTCGGCGCCCTCTGCAGGCGCCTCGGAAGGAGCCTCTGCGGCAGCCTCCGCGGCCGACGGCACGACCACCACGGCCGTGTCCTCGGACGTGGTCGGCGCGGTGGCCTTCCGTACCGCACGGCGCCGCGTGCGGGCCGGAGCCGCGCTCTCCTCGGCGGCCGGAGCCTCGACCGGAGCCTCGGCCCGCGGTTGCTCGGCGACGGCCGTGGGCGCGGACTCGGCGACCGTCACCACGGCAGCCTCGGCGCCCGCGGGCGAACCGGCCGGTGCGGACACCTTGCGGGTCGCGCGGCGACGCGTACGGCCCTTGGGCGCGGCCTCTTCCGTGGCCGGAACGACCGGGTCCTCGACCGCGACCGGCTCGGCGTGCGCCTCGGCTGCCGACTCCGGCTGCACCGGACGCTCGACCTCCCGCTCGGCACGGTCGGCCCTGTCCGCCTCGCGCGCTGCCTTCGCCTTACCGAGGCTCTTGTTCGCCTTGCGGCGTCCACACCCAGAATGTCCCGGACAATCTTGACGAGGGCCTTGCCCGCCGACTTGATGCGCCCCTTGGCAAGGGACTGCTGCCCCTGCGCCGACGCCACGTTCGCGGAGGCATCGTCGACGTCGGACTGCGCCTCGTCGACGTCCTTGTCGCCGCTCTCCTTCTTGTAAGTACCCGAGTAGCCGGAGCAGTAGGAGTGCGGGAAGCAACTCTCCAGCCCCGACGGATCGGACAGGGTGACCGGGACAGCGCGAACCCGCCGGGCGGCCTCTCAGGTGCCCAGCCAGTCTGCTGCTGAGCGGTCGGACCGGGGCTTCCGACTGGTGGTCCGGCCCACGCTCCCGGGCTCTGCGAGCCGAGTGGTCGGCGGCCGTCGCCAGCAGGGCGGCAGACAGGAGCGGGCGGCGGTCACCGACCGCCGCCGCGCGGCGGCCCGAGTCAGCGGGACGCCCTTGATCTGCCCTGACGGCTGCCGAACTCTCCACGAAGAGAGGACGCGACCCTAAATCAGGGGGCTGCAGGGAACCAATCGAGACAAGAACTCCTCGAACGATCCCGCTACTTTCCGAGGGACGCGGTCTTCGTCGATGTAGGCAACAGATGGTTCGCCTTCGGGGCCAGACTCGGAGTAGTCAAGCATTACCGCATCATGCCCACCCGAAGGCATATCGCAGATGACCACGCCAATTTCTGGGTAGCCCCACTCGGAAATCAGGTCGGCACTCCCCAACCCGGAGGAGGAATCAATTCCCCACTTCCCTCCGACTCCGAGAAGTGCGCGGACCTCGAAATGGTCGGCAGCCCACGACGTAGCGAACTCTGTAGGGAAACAGCGCCGCTTCAACACTCCGCCGTTCTTCTCCGATAGTGCTGCCACATAGCTCGGCGGAAGCCGCAGGCCCAGGACCCCCTCCGCCCGAAGAATCATGTCGCCGCTCAGCGGGGAACCCGTGTGGAATTCTCCATCCTCAAACAGTTCGTTCATCACTACCTCCCTCCAGAGAATCCGCCGGTGTGGGCTGTCCGCTTATGGGCTTCTGTCTCAATCAGCTGCATGAGACCGGGCTCTTGGTGGTGATGCCACGTATAGCCATCCGGTGTCTCACTGAGCCCTGCCGCACGATTGGATCTCGCGAAATCCGTTCCGCGGCTTCCTGAAAGTTCGATCCGAACATCTGACACATCTGGATGACGCCACGCCGAGAAGTCAGGAAATCCGTTTTCGTCGAACGGAACATTCGTCTAAGGGTGAACGTCCCCTGCCAGCTTTCCATTGCGCACCTTCGGTATGCCGCCATCGGCACATTCACAGCTCGCCGGGTGCCCTGTAACTTCACCGCCACAATTGTGAACCAGGACCGGCGTCGCATCGGCCAGCACATAGTACGCGTGGATGCCGGTAACGGTGAGGTCGTGCGTCCGCTGCCGTTCCTCGAAGCGGCGATTGGCTGTGACGTCAACCGTGTCGCCCGACGGAGTGTGCAGCGTCATGCCCGGCTCGAGTTCGCCGGCCTTGATCCACGCCTGTTCCGACTCCACCCAGAAGGGGTGGGTCGTCGTGGCGACCAGGGCCTGCGCCCTGCCCGAGGCGTCCTTGACCGTGAGGTCGGAGAAGGACTTGTCGTCCTCGGTGACGATCGTGCCCGCGATCTCGCGGACCGTCGCCTTGCCGGCCTTCGGGTCGGTGGTGACGACCTTGTCGCCGAGCTTGACCTTTTCGATCGGCTTGGTGCTGCCGTCGGCCAGCAGGACCTTCGTGCCGGGCAGGAAGCTGTGGCACTCGGGTTCGGACTTCGTTCTCTTCTTGAGTGCTGCAGCCGCCGTCACCGCCACCGTCTACGCCCACGTCCGACTCCGCCTCCAGCGAGACGCCATCGACTCCCTCGGCCGCGCCCTCGACCACCCCTGACATACGTATAGCAACGGCGGCGGACACCCAGGTGTCCGCCGCCGTTGCCGTCAACTACTGCCGTCAAGCCCCCCTGGAGCCCCACCAATCACAACCTGCAAGGCCTCAGGTTTGCTGTCACAACTCTACGAAGCCGATGCAGCCTACGCGCGGAAGACCTTACGCCTCATCCGTCTGCCCTTCGGCAATGCGGCGAGCCGCGTCATCCGCAACTTCGCTCCACACGATCAACCCCTCGGATTCGAATTCTTCCAGGAGGGCCTGCCGAATTTCGTCCACCGGGCGCCCCTTGTGGGTCCCGCGGACCTTCCCAAAGGCGCGTTCAAATTTGCGCAAATGCTCTTGAACGCGAGGAATATCCTTGTCGTACTCTGCGGGATCGACCATGCGAACGTCACCACCTATCACTTTCAGGGCCACACGGCACTCATAGGTTCCTGCGATAGACCTGCTGCAGGTGCGACAGCGCTTCTGGGCCGAAGATGTGCTCGACCCTCCCGCTCACCTCGTCAGTGACCCGTGTAGTTATATGACCTTCTGCCGTCAATCGATCGTACGTGCACTTACACATACGGAAGATGAGAATGGCTGGGCGATCTCCGGAAGCGGTGCGACTTCCACCGAATGTCGCAGCAGCGCTGAGAGTGTCCGAATCCCCGGGACTCACCCGATACGTAAACAGGTTCCCTGGCTGCCCAACAGATCCGCCACTCGAATTCGCGCGAGCCGCATCACCACTGAGCCCATTTGCCTCGATGTTGTCGGCATGGGTCGAGCTCGTTCCATGCACGAAGTCCATCGACTCATTGCAATTGTGAACGAGGACCGGAGTAGCCCCCGCCAGCACATAGTACGCGTGGATGCCGGTAACGGTGAGGTCGTGCGTCCGCTGCCGTTCCTCGAAGCGGCGAGTGGCCGTGACTTCGACCGTATCGCCCGACGGAGTGTGCAGCGTCATGCCCGGCTCGAGTTCGCCGGCCTTGATCCACGCCCGCTCGGACTCCACCCAGAAGGGGTGGGTCGTCGTGGCGACCAGGGCCTGCGCCTTGCCCGAGGAATCCTTCACCGTGAGGTCGGAGAAGGACTTGTCGTCCTCGGTGACGATGGTGCCCGCTACCTCGCGGACCGTCGCCTTGCCGGTCTTCGGGTCGGTGGTGACGACCTTGTCACCGAGCTTGACCTTCTCGATCGGCTTGGTGCTGCCATCGGCCAGCAGGACCTTCGTGCCGGGCAGGAAGCTGTGGCACTCGGGTTCGGACTTCGTTCTCTTCTTGAGTGCTGCAGCCGCCTTCTCCCTGGCCTCTGCCAGTTTGTCCCTGGCCTTCGCCAGGCCGGCCTTCGCCTTGCCGAGGCTCTTGTTCGCCTTGTAGAGGGCCTTTGCCCCGCCGATCAGCTCCCCGATCAGCCCGGTGACCCGCTTGGCCAGCTTGATGCCCTTGGCCCAGTTCCACGGAGCGCCGTACTTGGCGAGGATCTTGCCCGCGAGACCACCCGCAAAGCTGCCGGCGATGTTGAGCAACGTCTCGCCGCAGGCACCGACGTCACCGCTGGAGATGCAGTCCAGGGCGGCGTCCACACCCAGAATGTCCCGGACAATCTTGACGAGTGCCTTGCCCGCCGACTTGATGCGCCCCTTGGCAAGGGACTGCTGCCCCTGCGCCGACGCCACATTCGCGGAGGCGTTGTCGACATCGGACTGCGCCTTGTCGACGTCCTTGTCGCCGCTCTCCTTCGTGTAGGTACCCGAGTAGCCGGAGCAGTAGGAATGCGGAAAGCAGCTCTCCAGCCCCGACGGATCGGACAGGGTGACCGGGGAGTTGTCGGCGTACGCGTAGCCGTTGATCTGGCTCGGCCGGGTGTAGTCGATGATCGGGTCGACAGAGATGAACTTGCCGAGCTGCGGGTCGTACTCCCGAGCCCCCAGATGGGTCAGTCCGGTGGACGCGTCGACAGTGCCGCCGACAAAGCCCTTCTCGCCCGGCCAGGTACCGGTTTTCTCGCCGCGCTCGACACCGAAGGGATCGAAGCGCCGCTGGGAGATCGCCCCGGTCGCGGCGTCGATGGCCAGTTCGCCTGTGCCGTGGTGGTCGGAGGCGACGAAGGAGAGCTTCCCGGCGGTGCGGACAGCGACCGTCTGACCGGCGTATTCGTAGTAGCGGGTGGCCTCCTTCTTGGTGCCGTCCGCTGACAGCTTCAACTCGGTGCCCGGCAGATACACGGTCGTGCCGGAAGGATCCTTGCGCACGAGACGGTTGCCGGAGCCGTCGTAGACGTAGCTGGTCTTGGCTCCGCTCGCCTCAGTGACCTCGCTCAGCTTGCCCGAGTCGTTCCAGAGCAGTGACTGGGCGTCACCGCCGATGGTGCGCTTGGTGGTGTTGCCCGCGTCGTCGTACTGGTACGCCGACTCTCCGGTGCCGGTCGGAGTCTTCTCGACGACACTGGTGACCTGGTGCGGTCCGTCGCCGAGGGCACCCGCGCCGCCGTACTCGTAGCTGCGCGTGATGTTCTTCGCCGCGTCGAGTCCCGTGTCATGGATGGTCTCGGAGACCCGGTTGCCGATCGCATCGGTCGCGTACGACTTCCAGTACGGGGCCGGTCCGCCCAGCGCACTGGAACCGGCGGTGGTGTTACACGCCGTCGGCCCGGTGCCGTCCACCGGCGTGGTGGAGCCGCGGGTGCCGGAACCGGCCGCGGTGGTCGCGGTTGCCGCCGGGGTCCAAGCGTCCGACAGACGCTGTCGGCTGTCGTAGGCGAAGCACTGCACGTCCGGCGACGCGGCATTCGCCGTGTCCGCGATGGACAGAACGTTGCCCGCCTGGTCGTAGGAGTACTTCGAGTCCTTGGCCGGGGCGGTCGCGCCATAGACGTCGACGATCGAGCGGGTCAGCCGGTTGGTGCCCGTCTCGTAGTTGAAGGTCTGCCAGACCTTCTTGCCGCTGCCCGTGGACAGTTCCAGCTGCTGGAGCTGGCTGGTCCTGGAGTAGACGGTATTGGTGACGTACGAGGTGGAGCCCGTCATCGTCCTCGGACGCTGCAAGGCGTCATACTCATAGGTCAGCGCCTCCGCCGGCAGGTCGCCGACGGCGGGCAGGCCGGTGCTCTGGACCGTGCCGTCCCGGTTGTACGTGGTGCTGAAGACGTATGTGCCAGCCAGCGCACCCTGCGACGCCGGGACCTGGTAGGCCGTCTTCAGCGGGCGGTAGAACTCGTCCATCGACTGCACGGCCGTGGCGAAGTACTCCGTCGGCGACACGTAGCTCAGGAAGCCGTAGGCCTGGCCCAGCCAGCCCGCCTTGTCGTACCTGGTCTCGCTCAGCTTGGTGCCGGTGTCGGGATCGCCCTGCCAGGTGGACAGCACGCGGCCGAGCTTGTCGTAGACCGTGGAGATCTTCTTGTTGCGGCCGTCGTACGTGACGACCGGCCGGTCGAGTTCGTCGTACTCCGTGCGCGAGGTGCCGGCGTCCGGGTCGACCGACTTGGTCTTGCGGCCCAGCTGGTCATACGCGTAGCGCCACACATTGCTCTTGGCGTCGGTGACCGTCTCCAGTTTGCCGGCCGGGGTGTAGGTGTACTTCGTCGACTCGTACGGAACACCCGCGCCGGGCGAGGAGCCCCGGTAGTGCCGGATCTCCGATGTGTTGCCCTGGCCGTCGGTGACGGTCGTGGTGGGCAGGGCGCCCGTCGGCGGATCCACGTGCGTGAGCTCGCCGTCATACGTGATCTTGGTACGCCACTGCTCGGCGCCGCCGACCGCGAAGATCTCGGCAGTGGTCCGGCCCAGACCGTCGTACTCCAGCAGGCTCTGCGCGCCGACCTCGCCGTTGCGCACGAGCAGCAACTCGCCCTCGGCGGCACCGGCCGCGTTGTAGGTGGAGTTGGTCTTGCTGACGTTGCCGGTGCCGTCGTACCACGTGTCGGCGACCATCCGGGTGCCGCCCGGACCCTCGGTCTGGATCTGCCGGGCCCTGAGCATGCTGTCGTAGAGCTGGTACTCGGCGCCGTAGGTACCGTCGTTCTCGATCTTCTCGGTCTTGATCGAGGTGACCTTGCCCTTGCGGACGTTGTACGAGTACTTGATGCTCGGCGTCTGGGTCGAGACCCGGTCCGCCAGCCACACCGAGGTCAGACGTCCCAGGGCGTCGTAGGCGAGCTGGGTCCGCTTGCCGTTCGGGTCGGTCTGACCCGAGGACATGCCCCAGGCCGGGGCGTAGTCGGTGGTGGTTTCATGGCCCGCCGCGTTGGTCACGACCGTCTTCGTCAGCAGGCCGTTGGTCTGGGTGTAGGCGGTCTTCGTCTCGTTCTGCTTGGCGTCCTTCTGGGACTCCGGGCGGCCGAAGGTGTCGTAATCCGTGATACCGGTGACCTGGTACGTCGCAGTAGTGCCGTTGTGCGAGACCAGCCGCTCGGTCTTGGTCGCGTCACCCTTCGTCGGATCCGCGCCGAACGCTCCGTCGTCGTACGAAGTGCGCTCATCGGCCAGGACCTGGGTCTTACGGTCGGGCGTCGTCGAGCACTTGACGGACACTTTCTCACTGCGCGCAGGCAGCGAGAGGATGTTCTTCGCGGTGTTGTCGGCGTACGTGGTGCGGGTGCAGGTGTCGTCCTTGGTGGTGGAGACGTCGCCTTGGTCGTCGACCACCAGGACCCGGCCGGTGCCGTTCGCCTTGTCGTACGTGGTCGTGGATTTCGTCTCGCGCCAAGTGCCGTCGGACTTCACAGTGAAGCCACGGCCGATCTCGGTGCGCACAATGGCCGCGCGGGTGGTCCCCCAGCTCTTGGTCTGGGTGGCGGTGTAGTGCTTCCAGGGCGTCTGGATCGTCTTGGAGACCAACGTCGCACCGTCGTAGGCGGCGGCCTCCAGCTGATGCCCGGTGAACTCCTCCGCGTCGGTGTACGTGGCTCCCGTGGAGTCCTTGGCCGTCGCGGAACGGGTGTTGCCCGCGGAGTCCTTGTCTCCGTCCATGCCCTGCATGAACGTGTAGTCGACCCGAGTCTTCTGCACATCGGCGGTGCCGCTGGTGACCTTGACCTTGCCGTAGCCTTGCCAGCCGCCCCAGGTCAGGTACTTGGCGTCGGTGATGCCGTCCGGCTTCGCCTTACGCCAGGCCGCGTCGCCCTGGTAGTCGTATCGGGTGACCATGCCGTCGCTGCCGCCGGTGCGGTCGGTCTCGATGACCGCCGCCACGACGTACTTGTGGAACCAGTCCGTGATCGGCTCGATGTAGCCCGGTGGCGCCCATTTCACCGGGTAGCAGCGCTTGGTCGACTGGCCCGGCGTGGGCAGCGTGGCCTTGGCACAGTCGGCAGGGGCGTAGTTGACGTCGAGCTGGGCGCCGGTCTCGCTGAGGACCAGGGATAGCCGATAGCGGCGGAACGGTGCGATGTTGTCGCCGATCGCGTCGACGCGGTTGTCGAACTGCTCGCCGAAGAGGTCGACGGAGGGCAGCTTCACCGCGGTGCCGGCGCGGCCCTCGTGCTCGATCTTCGACAGCCACAACGTCTTGGAGTCATCACCGTTGTCGGTGAACAGGTGCTCGAAGTTCCAAGCGTCCACGTCGGCGTAGGTCGTGGCGTCCTTGCGCATCTGTGTGACGACCGACTTGAGGCGCTTGGTGGTCCAGAAGGTCTGGACCGGCGAGGTGCACTTGGCGGAGGACTTGCACTCCTGGTCAACCGGGACGTCCGGCCAGCGGGAGGCGTTCGCCGTGGTGCGCTTGGTCTCGGCGCAGTCGAAGTCGGCGGTGCGCAGACAGCGTTCGTCCGTGTTGAAGACGACGCGGGCCGGGGCTTTCGCCGCGTAGACCTTACCGTCCTGCTGACCGTAGTCGATGCGCTTCAGGTAGCCGCCGCGGTGGTACTCGGTGCCGTCGACGTCTGTCTTTCCGTTGAGCGCGTAGTTGTTGGTCTCGCGGCCGTAGAAATAGGACATCACGTTGCCGTGGGTGTCCTTGACGTAGTCCAGGCTCCAGCGCCAGGCCTGTTGGCAGTGCGCGCTGGTGAATGTGGCGTTGTAGCAGGGCTCACCGGAGTCGTCGCCGAAGACGGGCGCCGTCCAGACGGAGTTGGTCTCCTCGTTCCCGGTGGCCCAGCCCGGCAGACGGTTGAGCCCGAAGTAGTACTCGGTGCCCTCCGGGGTCGTGATCTTCCAGTGCTCGCCCTTGTCGTCCGTGCTGCCGTTGTCGCCGTTGGTGGCACCGGTCAACTTCTCGACCTTGGTGCCGTCGTCGGACGACATGTGCCACTTGCCAGTGGTGTCGTCCTTGACCAGTTCGCCGGCGGAGCCGTTGAGCATGACCGTGGCGTTGTCGTACGCCCAGCACTGCTCGCCCGAGGCGGCGTGGCCGTCGTCGGCGCACGGCTTGTAGCGGCGCTCGATGTAGCCAGGGTCGTAGGAGAAGCCCTCACCGATCCAGGAGCCCTGGTTGTTGGTGGCCGAGGTGCGGCCGTCCGCCGACTGGGAGGAGTAGCCGAGGCCCACGGTGGGCACGAGGCCGCCCGGGGTCGGGACCGTACGAAGCGGATAGTTCCAGTTGAACCCGCCGGAGGAGGTGGCGACATTCCAACTGGCCGACGGGGACAGGGCCGTCGCCTTGTAGGTGCCCTGTGCGCTCGACGGTCCCGCCGCCAGCGCCACCAGCGAAGTCGCGTCGGCCGCCATGGTGGAGACGCCCTCGTTGGCGGCCGGGGCGGCGGTCACATCGGCGGAGACGGTGCCGGTCAGCACGTCGTTCACCGTGGGCAGCACTTCAGGCTGTTCCGGGCAGGCCTTGCTGCCGGGTGCGGCGACGGTGGCACAGGCGGGGAGCCGGACCAGCCGGAGGCGGGAGGCGTAGGAGCCGCCGAAGCCTTCGGCGAACTCGGAGTAGTCGACGGTCAGTCGGACCTTGGCGCTCCTGTCCTCACCGTCGGCGCGCTCGACGCCCAGGAGGACGCCGGCGCCGAGCTGTGCGGCCCGCTTGGGGTCCAAGACGTCGACACGGACCTTGTCGGCGGCCTGCCCGGCCTTGACCTTCGCCCTGGCCTTGGTGACCTTGACCGGTAGTCCGCCCGCCTCGGTCGCACCGGCCGCGCCCACGGCCACCTCGGCGCCGCCCTGCTCGGGCCACACCGCCTTGTCGAGTGCCTTGACTGCGGCTTTGCGCGCCGGATCGGAGGGGCGGGGTTTCGCCTTCGCGGCGGATCCCTGGGCGGGATCGCCATCGTCCTGGACGCCGGGGCGGCTCGTACGGCCCCGGTCGCCATCGTCGAGCGCCACTGCCTGGACCGACGACGCGGACAGCGCGAGCGAGAGCCCGAGCACTGTCGCGACGACCATCTGTCTGGGCATGCGGCGGCTCAGTGAGCGGCCACGGAAGAGCATCGGACAACTCCCTGGTCGGAGGAGAAAGTCGAGGAGAAAGTCATGAAGAAAAGGGGGGTGTGCCGGGCCTCAAGCGGCCCGGCACACCGGGAATGTGATGAGGCGTCACATATCGGGGACTGCCTGCAGCGCGGCCATCTGCTGCACGGCGATCCGGTCGGCCGCCCCGCTGTAGACCCGCACCTCGTCGATGGCACCGGCGAAGTACTCGCTCGCCCCGCGCAGTGAACGCCCCACTTGTAGACCGCCGGTGGCGGACCACAGGGTGTCGTTCTTGCCGTGAGCGCCAGCGACGAGTTGGCCCTCCACATACAGGCGGATCGAGTTGGCGAAGGCGTCGTAGACGACTGCCAGATGCTGGCCGGAGCCGTCTGCGGAGGGCGTCTCCTGATCGTCGGTGAACGTGACGACTGCAGAGGCGGCCACGTCGGTCTTGGCGACAGCAAGTTCCCACAGGCCGGTGGCCGCCTGGTAGCGGACCTGGACGCGGTTGGCGTTGGCGCCAGGCAAGGACAGCACCGTCTGCGACTTCTCCGCGTCCGGCGTGGTGAGCTGGACGCGGGCGCTCACGGTGAAGCTGCTGTTCCCGGTGACTGGGGCGGTGGCGGTGGACGCGTAGTCCCCGGCGCCGTCCAGGACCAGGTTGCCGTCGCCGACCAGGGCGGCGGGGTCGAACAGGCCGGCCGGGCGGTAGATGGAGGCGTTGCCCGCCAGGGTCAGCGCCTGGCCTCCGCCGGTCTCGGCGGAGGCACCGCCGCTCACCTCGTCGAGCTGCCAGTAGCCCTTGCGCTCCGGCTTGACGGTCATCAGCTCGGCGACCTGGGCCGGCGGCAGGACCCGGTCGAAGACGCGAACCTCGGCGAGGTCACCCGTGAAGTGATCGCGGTAGCCGCTCTTGGCCGTGGCCCGGCCGATCTGCAGTGGCCCGTGCGACTGCCAGGTGGACTGGCGCTTGGCGGCGCCCTTGGAGTCCTTGTTGACGTAGAGCCTGAGCTCCGCGCCATCGCTCTTCTGCCCGTCGTACACGCCGGTCAGCAGCACCCACTGGTCCTTGACCACGGACGCTCCGGTGGACACGGCCTTCCACTCCCCGAGCGTGTCCACGTCGTTGACCGGGATCGCGAACTTCCAGGTCCGGGCGGCCGCGTCGTAGCCGAGGGTGAAGCCGGGCTCGCCGGTGCCGTCCTGACTGACGACCACCATGTCCCTGTCCAGCGCGGTGGGCCGCACCCAGGCGCTGACGCTGAAGTTCTTGGCGGTGTCGAGCACGGTTTCGCTGGTGTCGAGGTACGACTCGGCGCTCCCGTCGAAACGGGCCGCCTTGTCGATCTTGCCACCAGGGCCGCCCGCTCCGAACGTGACGGCGCTGCCCGCCGTCGCCGAGAACTTACCGCTCTCGTCGTGGGCCTCGGCGACACCCGCCTCGTCGGCGAGGTTCCACTGGGCGACCACCGGGGCGCCTTCGCTCACCAGGAAGTGGTAGGGAGTGCTGGTGGCGTGCGCCGCCTTGTCGACGGCGATCACCTCCAGCACATGCCGACCGGGCCGTGTCGGCATCCATTGGACGGAGACCAAGCCGCCCGGCGACTCCGGCGGGAGGTCGGTCAACGGGGCCCCGTCGAAGGAGTACTGGTACTTGACGACATCGGTGTCTGGGATGGAGTCGTTCCGGTTGGGTGCAAAGGTGAACGTGCCGTAGCTGCCCACGCCGTCGTGGTAGACGGTGTCGGACGGGTACCGCATGGACACGACGACCGGCTTGCCGGGCCACGTCTTGTCGTAGATGAACTCGCAGCGCTGCGTGCCCGTGGAGCTCCACGGGCCGTAGCCATCGCCGTCGTAGGCGCGCGCACTCCAGTAGATCGGGGTGTTCTGCGGGATCGTCGACTTGACGGTGTGGGTGAACCTGGTCTTGTCCGTCGGGGAGAGCCAGTCGCGGGTCGTGTACGTGTACGAACCCGCGCTGTCTCCGCCCCACTCCACCTTGAACTGGACCTTCACCTTGTCGGTCTCGCCGTCGGCGTGGTCCGGGTCGCTGGCTATGGCCTGCAGCTTCGGCGGGACATCGGTGTACGGGCGGTTCGCACCCCACTTGCAGGTGCCGCCGGGGTCGGTGTACATATCGGACGTCTTGATCTGCCGCGGCAGGTTGTTGTACTTGATCGACAGATAGGCGTTGCCGCAGATCCGCTTCCACTCGGCGAAGCGGGACTCGTCGGCCGCCCTCAACCCCAGCGTCATCGCGTTCCAGCCACCCGCTGTAGCCGTCTTGATCTCGCTGGTGAGCTCGCCGGTCTCCCCGCTCTCGAAGTGCAGATTGGCCTGGCTGGAGCAGGAAGTCGGGGAGATCGCCTTGTCGACGGTCTGCAGGTGGTCGTCCCAGTCGTCCGAGGTGTTGGACCAGTTGCTGGACGAGTTGAGGGTGTAGTTCTGGCCGCCGATCCGGTAGAGCTGGATTGGCTCGGCAGTCGGGGACGCGCTGTAGATGTGCTCGACCCGGGCGGAGAAGGATGTGCCCAGGATCTGCTTCCCCTTGTAGGCGGACAACGGCAGAGTGAACATGACGCGGCGGGCGCCGACGCCGTTGCAGGAGACCGGGTTGTAGTCAGTGGGGCACCTGCCGACCCCCGCACTGCCGGAGTACTTCCAGTCCTGCTCGCCGGGTATGCCCGACATGACGCCGGTCCAGGCACTGCGCTTGACGGTCCGCTGGATCGGGTCGATGACGACGGGGAAGACGGTGTCCTCGCCCTTCAGCAGCTTCTGGTCGGGGATCAGGGTCAGCTTGCCCTTGCCCACCTCGACATCCAGCGGCGCGACGCGTCCGCCACCGCCCGGGCCCTCCAGGGCGGCCTCGGGGGCCTGGTCGGCCTGGGGGCCAGCCGTTGCGGTCTCGGCTGCAGCGCCCTGTAGCGCCCTGGCGACGGCTTTGGGGCCCTGACTTCTGGCAGCGGACTCCTCGACAGCGGCCGAGTCCCACATGGCGGGCCGACCGGCCTCGAAGACGGTGCCGCCCACCTCGGCGTCCTCCGCCACGATGGCCCCACCGGCGTTCTCCGCGACTCTCAGGCCATCGGTCGCCAAGCCGAGGTCGAGCCGGGTCAGCTTCGGGTCGGCCGCCGCCTCGGGTGTCTTGACGACCAGCAGATGGCCGAAGCCGTCGGCCTCGGCCCGGACAGTCAGGTCGACACCGGGCAAGGCGTCGACATAGGTGGCGGTGTCCCCCTCGACCCTCGGGGCGGGCAGCTTGCCGTACGGCCAGGTCAGAGCCAGCTCGCGACCGGCCCGTCGTATCGTCGCAAAGGGCCGGTCGGCCTGTCCGCCGGAGAAGGTCAGGTCGACGGTGGCGGCTTTCGGCCCCCAGGAGCCGTCGGCCCGCTTCACCAGCGTCGCGTCCACGTCGACCCACGTGCCGCCCTTGACCGTACGTACGGGCTCGGTGTACTCGCGGGCCGTGAAAGTGCCATCGGGCTCGGCGAAGATCTCCCGGTGCTCGGTGCGCAGCCCGATGACCTCTGTCTGATTGCCGCTCTCCTTGGCCTCGGCCAAGGCCTCCTGCTCGGTCTCGATCTGCTCGTCGGCCGCGACTGGAGCCGGTCCGTCCGCCGGGCGCACGGCATCCGGCATGGCGCCCAGAGTGCCGGTCAGTACGGCGCCGGCGACCATGCCTGCCAAGACCGCGCGCCGTAAGGTCCTCGGTATCCGGGACACCGCTCGTGGTCTGTCTGCGGACACGCGTCCACTCCCCCATCGCTTCAAGTCAGTCATGCCGCCGTCACCGAACCCCGGCGCCGAAGGCCACGCCGCCGGCGGGGATGCCGCCCTCGCCCGGCCTGAAGGTCTGCGTCGGCGCCCCGCCGTTGGCCACGTCCCAGGGGAAGCCGTAGACAGCGCGGGCCGAGGCTGGGCCGTAGGGGACGCCCACGTACAGCAGGGAGGGGCTGGCCCCGAGGCTCATGCCGGTGAGCATGCGGGGCTCGACCACGTCGCCGATGCCGTACCCCGGGTCGATCCAGTGGTCCGAGCCACCGAGCGGGCCGACCATCGGGACGATCTGAACGCCACCTTTGTCTGGGTGCTCCTCCGCAGACTCCTCACCGGGGACGCCGATGGCCAGTCGGGCGGTGGTACCGGTGGTGGTCGAGTTGGGAGCGGAGTTCACCGCTGCGAGTCGCTGGCCGTAGAAGTCACCGGTCTCGGCCTCACCGTCCACGTTTTCCGCGTCCTCGGTGACGTACTGCAGTTCACTCGCGGCCCCCGTCGCAGGGACCCGGAAGATGTGGACGACACCGGCGTCAGTTCCGGAGCCCGTGTCCTCGTTGGGAACTCCCACTGCGAGCAGCGACTCGGTGGTCGAGGTTGCGCCGGAAGGCCGGTACGGGACCATGGCGAGCGAAGTGCCGAATCCGTCGCCGATCTCGGGTTCACTGTCAACGCCCGTAGAGTCCTGTGCTATGCCGACCTGAGGCTCCGGAACTCCCGAGATCAGGGTGTGATTGAAGATGACGCCGATGCCCGCGAAAGGGCCTTGCCCCACACCTTCACCGGGCGCTCCTATCGCGAAGTGCGTCGGAGTTGCGGCGATCGACCACCCGAAGCGATCGTTCAACTCCGGGACGCTGGGCACGGCACCGGCAGTGTCGGTGTCCTGGTGGAAGTTGGCCACGGTGTATGTCGTCCCGCGGACGTAGCTGACCATGCCGGCGTCCTGCACGGTCCCGACATCCTCGCCAGGGCTACCGATCACAAGGAACGGCGCTCCCCCCGAGGTCTTCCCGGCGGCGACCGAGTATCCGGTCCAGTCACCGGCTTCCTGGCCGCTGCCGAGCGGCTTGTCGGTGCCCTGGTAGAACTCCTTGGCCGCGGCACCGCTCCCGAGGCCCTCCGTCGAGCCGTACAGGAGATGGACGTTGCCGCCGTCCCGGACGGTCCCCATGTCCTCGTAGGGGATGCCGACCACCAGGTCGCTGCAGCCGTCGAGGTTCGCGTCGTAGACGGCGAGCGAGAACCCGTACCGGTCGTCCACCTCAGGTTCCCCCGGCACGGAGGCGAGAGCCTGAGTCAGCTGAAGGTTGCCCTTGCCGCCGCCGTAGACGACATGCACCGCGCCCGCCCGCGCCACGCCGTTCACGGTGGCCTCCGGATCGGCGATCACCGTGTCCCGCGCCCCGTCACCGTTGAAGTCGGAATCCACCCCCGATGGACAGGCGACAGCCGCCGCAGCCGGTGTCCCCCCTGAGCCGAGCCCAAGCGTCAGTAACGCTGCCGACAGCGTTCCGGCAGCACATCGCCGCCACACTTTCCCCACTCTTGCCACCCGTTTTCCCCCACATGAAAAGATTCTGAGAAGGCCGAGTCAGTCTGTTGTGGCATGAACATGAACCGCAATGCATCCATAGCTTCACCGGGAGTGACAAAGGACACTGCAACCCCACAGGCAGCCCTTACATCATGAAGACCTGGGGCATATCGCGAGCATGTCGTGGCAGCACACAGAAGCGGCCCGCCCGGTGAGAACCGGACGGGCCGTCAACTGCCTTGCGCGGTAAGCGGATCAGTCCTCCGTCGACGCGGAGACCGTGGACTGGGCCTGCTCCGCCGCCGCCGTCTTCTTCGCCGTCGACTTCGCGGCCTTCTTGGTGGCGGTGGACTTCGCCGCCTTCTTGGCCGTCGCCTTCTTGGCGGCGGTCTTGGTGGCCGCCGTCTTCTTGGCGACGGCCTTCTTCGCCGTGGCCTTCTTGGCCGTCTTACGGGCCGTCTTCTTGGCCGGAGCGGCCTCCTCGGCGCCCTCTGCAGGCGCCTCGGAAGGAGCCTCTGCGGCAGCCTCCGCGGCCGACGGCACGACCACCACGGCCGTGTCCTCGGACGTGGTCGGCGCGGTGGCCTTCCGTACCGCACGGCGCCGCGTGCGGGCCGGAGCCGCGCTCTCCTCGGCGGCCGGAGCCTCGACCGGAGCCTCGGCCCGCGGTTGCTCGGCGACGGCCGTGGGCGCGGACTCGGCGACCGTCACCACGGCAGCCTCGGCGCCCGCGGGCGAACCGGCCGGTGCGGACACCTTGCGGGTCGCGCGGCGACGCGTACGGCCCTTGGGCGCGGCCTCTTCCGTGGCCGGAACGACCGGGTCCTCGACCGCGACCGGCTCGGCGTGCGCCTCGGCTGCCGACTCCGGCTGCACCGGACGCTCGACCTCCCGCTCGACCTCGGCGGCCCGCTCGGCGCGGTCGGCCTTGTCCGCCTCGCGTTTGGGCGCACCGGCCGGAGCCGATGCCCGACGGCCGGCCCGGCGCCGCGAACGACCTCGTCCGACCGCGGCCTCCGCCTCGGCGACGCTGCTGTACAGCTCCTCGTCCGGCGCGTAGTCAGGAGCGGTCAGCGCGACCGGCTCGGCGACCTCGGCGGCCACCTCGGCCTCGCTCTCCGCCTCCTGCTCGACGGTCTCGAAGGCCTCGGCGCCCTCGACGACGACCGCGGCCTCGTGCTCGTGGACCTGCCCGTCACCGCCACGCCCGCGCTTACGGCGCTTGCCGCCGCCTCCGGTGGAGGTCGGCTGCTCCATGTGCACGATGACACCGCGCCCGTTGCAGTGGACGCAGGTCTCCGAGAAGGACTCCAGCAGCCCCTGTCCGACCCGCTTACGGGTCATCTGGACCAGGCCCAGCGAGGTCACCTCGGCCACCTGGTGCTTGGTCCGGTCCCGGCCCAGGCACTCCAGCAAGCGCCTCAGCACCAGATCCCGGTTGCTCTCCAGCACCATGTCGATGAAGTCGATGACGACGATGCCGCCGAGGTCCCGCAGCCGCAGCTGCCGCACGATCTCCTCGGCCGCCTCCAGGTTGTTCCTGGTCACGGTCTCTTCGAGGTTGCCGCCCTGACCGGTGAACTTGCCGGTGTTGACGTCGATCACGATCATTGCTTCGGTCTTGTCGATCACCAGCGAACCGCCGCTGGGCAGCCAGACCTTGCGGTCGAGGGCCTTCATCAGCTGCTCGTCGATCCGGTACGTGGCGAAGACGTCGACCTCGGAGGTCCACTTCTGCAGCCGGTCCGCGAGATCGGGCGCGACATGGGCGACATACCCGTGGACGGTGTCCCAGGCCTCGTCACCGCTGACGATGACCTTGGAGAAGTCCTCGTTGAAGATGTCGCGGACGACGCGGACGGTCATGTCCGGCTCGCCGTACAGCAGCGTCGGCGCGTTGCCGTTCTTGGCCTTCTTCTGGATGTCCTCCCACTGCGCCTGCAGCCGCTCGACATCCCGGCGCAGCTCGTCCTCGCTCGCGCCCTCGGCGGCGGTGCGCACGATGACGCCCGCGTCCTCGGGGACGATCTTCTTGAGGATGGTCTTCAGCCGGGCCCGCTCGGTGTCGGGCAGCTTGCGGCTGATGCCGGTCATCGAGCCCTCGGGGACGTACACGAGGTAGCGGCCCGGGAGGGAGACCTGGCTGGTGAGCCGGGCGCCCTTGTGTCCGATCGGGTCCTTGGTGACCTGCACGAGGACGGACTGGCCCGACTTCAGCGCGGACTCGATACGCCGCGGCCCGTTGGCCATGCCGAGCGCCTCGAAGTTGACCTCACCGGCGTAGAGCACGGCATTGCGGCCCTTGCCGATGTCGATGAAGGCGGCCTCCATCGACGGCAGGACGTTCTGCACCTTGCCGAGATAGACATTGCCGACGTACGAGGTCGCCTGCTCCTTGTTGACGTAGTGCTCGACGAGCACGCCGTCCTCCAGGACGCCGATCTGCGTACGCTCACCGCTCTGCCGTACGACCATGACGCGCTCGACGGCCTCGCGGCGGGCCAGGAACTCGGCCTCGGTGATGATCGGGACGCGGCGGCGCCCCTGCTCACGGCCCTCGCGGCGGCGCTGCTTCTTGGCCTCCAGACGCGTGGAGCCCTTGATGGACTGCACTTCGTCGGACGGCTCGGCCTTCGGGCGGGGCTCGCGGACCTTGACGACGGTGCGCTCGGGGTCGTCGTCGGACGGCTCACCGGCATCCCCGCCGTCACCGGAGCGACGGCGACGACGGCGCCGGCGCCGACTGCTGCTGGAGCCGCCGGACCCGCCGCCCTGCTCGTCGCGGCCCTCGGCGTCTTCTTCGTCTTCCTCGACCTGCTCGGCGGTGTCCTCGGCGTCCTGCGTGGCCTGCTCGGCGGCGACCTCCTCGGCCTCCTCCGACTCGTCCTCGCCACCCGAGTCCGCGGACTCACCACGGCGACGGCGACGACCGCCGCGACGACGGCGACGACGCGAACCGGTCTCCTCGGCCTCGTCACTCTCGACGGAGTCCTCGGCCTGCTCCTCGGCCTCGTCCGCCGCATCCTCCACGGCGGTCTCGGCGGCGGCCTGCGGCTCGGCCTCCTCACCGAAGGCCGCACCCCGGCGCCGAGACCGCCGTGGAG
>NZ_JBQQBS010000003.1:0-280926 GCF_052245395.1 Streptomyces sp. 4N124 | reverse complement strand
ACCGCGCCGGATTGCCTGCGGTCCTGAGCACATGTCGCGAGCGTAGGGATCTGGCTCCGGGAGGGGTCCCCACGCGCCCCAGGCTGTGTCCAGCCATGGAACCAACCTCCCGAGACAGCACACCTAGCTGTGCCATCTCATGACATTGGTTCCTCGCTGTCAGGCTTGGCGGGCGTAGGACGCGAGGCGATCGGCGAGCTCGATGACGAGGTCGCGCAGCTCAGCGGGGCGCTCGATGACGAACGGCCGGTCGAGTGAGGCGAGTACCGGAGGCAACCAGTCGAGCCGCTCCGCCCGCAGTTCGACGCGCAGCCAGCGCTCGGTTGCCCGGTCCTCGCCTGCCGCTGGCTCGTGCTCCTCCAGGCTCGCTACGCTGGCGGGAAGGTGGGCGCGGATCTGCCCGACCGTCCCGTGGATCCGCAAGGTCACCTCATGCTGGTACTCAGCCGTGGCGAAGCCTGACAACACGCGCTGTGCCGGACCGGGGCCCGCCGGCGCTTCGAATGAGCCGGGCAGGGTCCGCGCGTCTGCGATGCGATCGAGCCGGAAGGTTCGGTCCTCGCCGGTCCGGGCGTCCTTGCCCGTGACGTACCACCGGCCCGCATGGGCGACGATCCCGTATGCGTGCAGCGTGCGTTCGATGCGCCGTCCGTCGCGGTCGGTGTAGCGGATCGAGATCGGTCGGCGGTGGCGCACCGCATCGGCGATGGTGAGCAGGACCCCGGCGTCCGGGGTGTCGAACTCTCCGGGCTGTTCCGTGAAGGCGAGGGATTCCAGGAGTGTGTCGAGCCGGCGGGCGATGTGCTTGGGCAGCACCCTCCGGATCTTGGCCGATGCCGTCTCGTTTGCCGTGTGCTGCGTCGTTATCAGCCCTGCCCGGCGGCCGGCGACCAGGCCGAGCAGCACGGCCAGCGCCTCGTCGTCGCTGAGCATGAGCGGAGGCAAGCGGTACCCGGGGGCGAGCCGGTACCCGCCGTAGCGGCCGCGCACCGATTCCACGGGCACGTCGAGGTCGATCAGATGGTCCACATACCGCCGCACGGTGCGCCCTTCGACGCCGAGCCGGCCGGCGAGTTCGGCCACCGTCCGGGTGCCGCCCGACTGCAGCAGCTCCAGGAGTGTCAGCACGCGGCCAGTGGGTCGAGGCATGTGCACAACCTAACGCGAATACAGGACCGATTCTGTCCACTATTTCTCCTAGCCTGCGCAGTGCACGCCTCCAGCACAGCCAAGGAGATCCCCATGGACTTCGTCTCGATCCGCATCATCACCAGCGACGTAGCGCGTCTCGTCGAGTTCTACGAGCGAGCCACAGGAGTGCGGGCGACGTGGGCCACCGAGGACTTCGCCGAACTCAAGACCCCGGGCGCCACCCTTGCGATCGCCGGCACCCGCACCGTCCCGCTGTTCGCCCCGGGCTCTGCCCGCCCGGCGGAAAACCACAGCGTGATCACCGAGTTCCTCGTCGACGACGTGGACCGCGTTCACCAGAACCTGACCGGCTTCGTCACCGACTTCGTCAACGAGCCCACCACGATGCCCTGGGGCAACCGGTCGCTGCTGTTCCGCGACCCCGACGGTAACCTCGTCAACTTCTTCACCCCCGTCACCCCGGCGGCTGTCGAAAAGTTCGCACGCTGACGCCACGCACATCCGCTCACGCGGGAGCCCTGAGATCCCAGGGCTCCCGGTGAACGCGGCCGCCGAGTCCAGGAGCGCCACCAGCAGGGGGCACCGGAACGCACCGCTGACCCCCGAAGGACGTCTGCGCTTGTGTCTGCGGATCGACGCCGGACGTCCGATCGCGCACGTGGCTGCGGAGGCCGGGATCTCCCGCCACTGCCTGGCCAAGTGGTACGCCCGCTGGCGGGCGCACGGCGAGAACGGACTGCTCGACCACTCCTGCCGCCCGCTACCAGCCCCGCCCGCACCCCCGGGGACATCGCCGACCTGGTGGAGGCGCTGCGGCGGCAGACCAAGCACGGGCCAGCCCGGCTCGCCGCCGACCTACAGCGGCTGCACGGCGTCACACTCGCGCCGGCAACCGTCCACCGCATCCTGGTGAGGCGAGGACGTGGGCCAGCTCCGGGACCTCGATCCACCGACCGGCGAGCAGCTGCGCGAGGTCATCCGCTACGAGCACGACCGGGTCGGCGACCTGGTCCACGTCGACGTCAAGAAGCTCGGACGCATCCCGACCGGCGGCGGCTGGCGGATGCACGGCATCGGCACCGAGTCCGCCCGCGCCTCCAAACGCACCGGTCCCGGCACCGGCAAGGTCGGATACATGTACCTGCATTCGGCGATCGACGACCACTCCCGGCTGGTCTACGACCTGGGCTGACGCGCTCGCGGCGACCGGTACGAAGCACAAGCGGACCAGGCCGTACACGCCGCGCACGAACGGGAAGGTGGAGAGGTATAACGGGACGCTCTCCCGCGAGTGGGCGTACGTCCGCGACTACACAACCGAGCGTGAACGCCGCGTCGCGCTCGCGGAGTTCGTGAACTACTACAACCGCGAGCGGCCGCACGCCGCGCTCGGCGGCCGACCGCCCATCAGCCGGACCGCCGGGAGCGACTACCGGATCGTCTTTGACCAGCCGCCCGAACCACTCGCGGACATCCCGCAGCAGCTCACCTTCGAGGACTTCGTGTAACCAAGGTCCCGAGACACCACACCTAGGCCCGCAGGCGTCGTAATGCCCCGGGGTACCGCTTACTACATCCGCTGGGGTATGCCCTGTGTCATCCCGAGACTGACGATTTCAACCGCGTCGCGCGTGCACCATCAACGGCATGTACGTACCTCACCTCGGACAGGCCACGGCGGCCGGCTGCATGCAGGCGGCCCCGGGGTGGTCGGACGTCACCACGGCTCCCACCCGGTGCGCACCCGCCCCCGTACAGGTGCACCTGCGCCGGACGAGCGCGGCCGTACACGCTGCGCACCGGGTGATTCGCTGACTCGGCATGCCTGCTGCCACGCACGGCGCCTGAACCTGTACCTGTCTGACCACCTCGCCCGCCCGGAGGAACCACGCATGTTCCGTCCCTTGCACGCGGTGCTCGCGTCCATGGACCGCCTGACGGACAGGGGCGAGAGCGCGTCCATCCGCACGCCTCCTACCCGCACTGTCATCCTGGCCATGGTGGCGGCGACCGCCGTGGTGGTCGCCGTGGGCCTGCTGACCGCGAACCCAGTGTTCCTCCTCGGCCTGCTCGTGTTCCTGCCGGCATTCGCCGCGGCACTGTGCACCCCACGCCAGACGACGCTGGTCTCCGCCTGGGTGAGCGCCGTGGTCCTTGTACCCGTGGTGCTCCAGCCCGGGGGAGCACTGATCGACGATGCGGTCCTGGCACTGCTCGTCGTCGCCTTCGACGCGATGGCCGTCTACGGCTCCCGGGTGCGGATCACGCGGGAAGAGGAACTGGTGCGACTGCGGTCCTCCGCGGCCGCAATGCAACGGCAGATCCTGCAGCCGCTGCCGGTGCTCACCGACGACGTTCTGATAGACGGCGTGTACGAGCCGGTGCAGCAGGACGAGCTCGTCGGCGGCGACATCTACGAGGTCGCCGCCACCCCCTGGGGCACCCGGGTGCTGATCGGCGACGTCCAGGGGAAGGGGCTCGCCGCCATCGGTGCGGCCATCGCCGTCGTCGGCGCCTTCCGCGAAGCCGCGCATCGCGAGCCGACGCTGACCGCGCTCGTCGACACCCTTGAGGCAGCGGTCGTCCGCCACAACGACCACAGCGGACAACGCGGTGAGCCGGAGCGATTCGTCAGCGCTCTGGTCGTCGGGGTGGACAAGGGTGCCGAGGCTCAGATCGTCGTCTGCGGTCACCCCCCGCCCTATGTGCTGCACGACGAAGCCGTCACTACCGTCGCCACACAGCAGGAGCACGTGCCGCTCGGCCTGGGAGCCCTGGTTGACGAGCCGCGCACGGTCAGCTGGTTCGCCTTCCCCGCCGGGTCCACGCTGCTGCTGTGCACCGACGGCCTGACCGAGGCCCGCGCGCCCGGAGGCGGCTTCTATCCGCTGGGAGCGCGCCTCGGCGGCCGCACCGACATCACGGCCAGCCGACTCACCCGCTCTCTCGTCGCCGACATGCGCGACTTCACCGCCGGCACGCAGCAGGACGACGTCGCGGTCCTTGCCGTACGCCGCTCCCCGCATCAGCTACCGGAGCTGCAGTCTGACGGCGCTCTTCCGGTAGACGCCCTGCGATGACGCGCTGACCGCGCGCTGCAGACAGTCAGGAGTCCAGCGAATCCAGCCCGCGCCACCGGCGGACCGCCCCCACATGCCGTGGGGAGCTCAGTGCCGGCGAGCCGGCTGCCGAGCATGCTTTAGCCGAAGCACCCTGACGCCTCGACCATCCGGCCGCCATGCCCAGGACAGCGGCCGCGACCGCGCCGGACCAGCCAGTGATCACCGCCGGCCAATCAGGGCTGGTCAGCATGGGCCGACCCGATTGACGTCCGCCCGTGGGCGCCACCCTACTTCCGGGGTACCGCGTCACATACATCCGCTGGGGTACGCCTGGTGTCGTCCCGGGACTGACGATTTGGGCCTGGTCGCGCATGCACGATCAACGGCATGAACGCACCTCGCTCTTCCGGACGGGTCACGACCGCGATCGTCGGCGCTCTCGTAGGAGCTGCCGCCGGAATTCTGCTGGTCTCGGCTGCCGGGGCCCTGGCCTTGGAGATCGACGGCCTGTTCGCCGGCCTGGCGATCGGCGTGCCTGCCCTGTGCGGCGCCGTGGTGGGCGCGTTCCTCATGCCCGGCAACTCAAGCTCGAATCCGAGGTAGTCACGATGTCTCCCAACCGCGGCGCACCCGCGCCCCTTGCCCCGCCTGCACCACCAGGCCGAGGAGGCCGACGAGCCAAAGCGCGCGTCGGCCGGTTCGGCGCCCTGGCCGAGTGGGCCCAGCGTCACCGTTGGGCCGCCCTGCTGCTCTGGGTGGCCGTCCTGGCCGCCGTCACGTTGGGCTCGACGGCCGCCGGCGCCGCATACAAGAACAACTTCGCGCTGCCGGGTACCGACTCGCAGACGGCCACCGACCTGTTCACGAAGCACGGTTCGAGCCAGGCCGGGGACAGCGTCGAGATCGTCCTCAAGGACACCCAGGGCATCGACCAGCCCAAGGCCGCCGTGGAGAAGATGCTGGCCGAGGTCGAGCAGCTGCCGGGTGTCGCCGAGGTGCGCAGCCCCTACGCCGACGCCGCAGCCGTGTCCAAGGACGGCACGATCGGCTACGCCACCGTCACGCTCGACGGCAAGACCGAGGCCGTGCCGAAGGCGCAGGTCGCCAAGATCATCGAAACCGCCCAGGACATCGAGTCAGGGAGTCTCCAGGTCGAGCTCGGTGGCGAGGCCGTGCGCGGTGCCGAGGAGAAGGAAGCCCCGATCGCGGAAATGGCCGGCATCGTGGCCGCTGTGATCATCCTCGGGCTGCTCTTCGGCTCCCTGGTGGCGGCCGCCGTGCCGCTGGTCACTGCCCTCTTCGCGGTCGGCTCGGCCCTCGGGCTGATCATTTTCGCCTCGCACGTCTTCACCATCGCCGACTTCACGCCGCCCATCACGATGCTCGTCGGGCTCGGCGTCGGCATCGACTACGCCCTGCTGATCTTCTACCGCTACCGGCAGGAACTCACCGACGGCGCCGAGCCGGCCCAAGCCACCCGTAAGGCCCTGGACGCCGCAGGACGTACGGTGTTCTTCGCCGGCTGCACGGTGATCATTGCCCTGCTGGGGCTGGTCGCGCTCGGTCTCGGCTCGCTGCAGGGTGTGGCCCTTTCCCTGGCGCTGACCGTGCTGACCACCATGGCCGCCTCGCTGGTCCTGCTGCCCGCACTCCTTGCGATCCTCGGCAAGCGCATCCAGCGCCATGTGCTCAAGCACGCGGCCAAGACCGAGGCCAAGGGCAAGGCCGAAGGACGCCGTTGGAGGGCTCTGGCCTCGGCGGTACAGCGTCGGCCGTTGCCGGCTCTGGTGGCCGCCACCATCGCCCTGCTGGCGCTGTCCGCACCGGCTCTGAGCATGCGGCTCGGCTTCGCCGACGCGGGCAACGACCCGAAGACCACGACGTCCCGGCAGGCGTACGACCTGCTCACCGAGGGCTTCGGCCCGGGTTTCAACGGTCCGCTGATCGTCCTCGCGCAAGGAGACGCGGCAGCCGGCAAAACCGTGTCGGCCGCACTGGCCAAGACCGAGGGTGTGGCGGCGGCCAGCCCCGCGGTGCCCTCCGAGGATGGCGCCCTGTCCACCGTGTTCGTCTACCCGACGACGTCACCGCAGGACAAGGGCACCGCTGACCTGGTGCACCACCTGCGCGAGGACGTGGCCCCGAAGCTCGAGCAGGACACCGGTGCCAATGTCCTGGTGGGCGGCGCCGTCGCAGGCTCCCAGGACTTCTCGGAGACCGTCGCCAAGCGGATGCCGATCTTCATCGCCGTCGTGGTCGGGCTGTCGTCCCTGCTCCTGATGATGGTCTTCCGGTCGATCCTGATCCCCCTCAAGGCAGCGCTGCTGAACCTGATCTCGATCGCCGCCGCGCTCGGCGCCATGACCCTGGTGTTCCAGCACGGTTTGTTCGGGGTGCAGCCGGGCCCGATCGAAGCCTTCCTGCCCGTACTGATCTTCGCGATCGTGTTCGGGCTCTCCATGGACTACGAGGTGTTCCTCGTCGGGCGAATGCACGAGGAGTGGGAACGTACGAAGGACCATTCCCTCGCGGTACGGGAAGGACTGGCCTCCACCGGCAAGGTGATCACGGCGGCCGGGGCCATCATGATCGTGGTGTTCGGCGCCTTCATGCTGAGCGCCGACCGGATGCTCCAACAGTTCGGCCTGGGTCTCGCGGTGGCGATTTTGATGGACGCGCTGGTCATCCGCTGCCTGATGGTTCCGGCCCTCATGCAGCTGATGGGCAAGTGGGCCTGGTGGCTGCCCGCCCCGCTCGCCCGGTGGCTGCCCAAGGTGACGCTCGAAGCCCCTGCGGACAGCCCACCAGCGGCCAAGGAGACCGCCGCTGTTTGATCGGCAGATTGCCTTGATCGCCGCTACACGTTGATCAGGCTGCGCCACGTCCACGCGCTGGGCCCGGGCGGAAACCCGTCCGAGCCCAGCGCGTGCACGGGAGAGGTGCACAGCCGAACCCGGGCGCCGTGCGCTCCCAACGACACGGACATCGCGGCAGCAGGAGCGGCCTGCCGCCGGGCGAGTTCCCCGCTGTCGCGCTCGTGCGCGATCACTTGCCATGCGAGGCCGTGCCCCGCACCAAGGGTCCATCACAGGAGGACGGTCGCACATGGCCATCACCAGCCGGCACATCGCTGCCATCGCCAACTTCTTCGACGCCCGGTTGTTCCGCGACAGCGGCGGCCACGCACGCCACGATGCAGCCGCTCCCGGCGCGTCCTTCATACAAGTCGCATCAACCGGCTCGCCCACGCCACATCACGGCGCTGGTGTGGTGCGGCCGATGAACGCAAGACACGTTTCCCGCGTTCTTGCGGCCACCACCCAGGCGGGGGTGGCCGCTTGCCTGGTCGGGGCCACTGCCCTGCATGTGGGGTGGGCCCACAAATTCGACGCGGTCCGGCAGACGGTGAGCGATTACGCGCTCGACGATGATGCCAACCAGGTTTTTACAGCCACGGCGGCCTGCCTGTCAGTGGGATCGATGTCGCTCCTTGCCTCGGCGGTGCATTCCCGCTTCCCGGTGGGGGGAGCTCCGACGGTGCTGCTGGGCACCTGGTGCGCTGGTCTTGCACTGTGCGCAGCCTTCAGGACCGACCCGATCGACAGCCCGACCACGGTCGGCGGCCTGGTGCACAACTGCGCCTGTGCCGCCGCAGTCACAGCACTGCCGGCCGGCGGGCTGCTCATCGCGCGGCGGCTCGGTCGCCTCCCCGCCTTGAAGGCCAGGGCCCGCTCGCTGCGGCTGATGTCCTGGGCAAGCACCGCGGCCGGTGCATCGTTCCTGGCCACGTATCTGTGCGCCCAGGCCCCGGCCAACCCGGCTGCCCGCTGGATGGCCGGCCGGCAAGGTCTTGCCGAGCGGGTGACCCTTGCCCTGGAGCTGGGCGTGCTGTGCACCCTCGCCGACGCGGTGCGAGCCGGCCAGGCACGCACGTGACCTGGTTCGCGATCGCACTGGCGGTGCTGAACTCCTGGCTCTTCGCCGAGGGGACGCGGCTGCAGCACAGCACGTGCGCAGCGCCGCTGCCGCTGACCTCCGCGTGCCGTGAACCCCGCTGGCTCGCCGGCCTCGCTCTGATCGCCACGGGGGCGGGGCTCCAGGTCGCCGCGCTGCAGCTGGCGCCGGTGACGGTGGTACAGCCGGCCGGGGTGCTGGGGCTCGCGGGGAGCGTTGCCTGGCAGCTCAGGATGCGGGGCACGTGGCCGGGCCGACGCACCGTTGGCGCCCTGGTGGCGATCGTCGTCGGAGCCGGTGCCTTCGCTGTGCTCGCCGCCACGCACACCGTGCCCACCACGATCACCACCGTCGCGCAGGTCCAGGCCGGGGTGGGGGTCGGTGCCGTAGCGCTCACCTGCCTTCTGGCCGCACGGGTGCTCGGCGGGCGGCGCCGGTGTCTGGTGCTGAGCGTGGGCGCGGGCGCCGCCTACGGCTATGCGTCAGTCCTGGGCCGGGCCGCAATCGAGCACTACAGCGAGAAGGGCCTGTCCCTCGGCCTGCTCGGCACACTCGCCGGTGCCGTCGCGGCGGTCCTCACCGGGTTCGGGCTGCTGCAGCGTGCCTATGCCGACGGGCCGCCGGAAACCACCACGGCGAGCGTCACCATCACCGATCCGTTGGTCGCCGTCGTGATCGGTGTCGCACTGCTGGGGGAGGCCCCCGCGCTGACGGCGTCGGTCGCCGGGTCGGCACTGGCCTGCGCCGCCCTGGCGGTGGCCGGTGTGATCGCCCTCTCCCGTGACCTGCACGCCGCTGTGTTCACCCCTCACGCCCCTCCGCCAGTTGCCCACCCCCCTGCTCAGGAGCCCCGCATGTCCTTTCCTCCCCGACGACGCGTCGTCATCGCCGCGGATACCTATCCACCGGACGTGAACGGCGCCGCGAACTTCGCCCACCGCCTGGCGGCCGGTCTGGCCGGCCGGGGCCACGATGTCCACGTCATCTGCCCCGCGCCGCATGCCGGTGCCCGGGAGGTCACGGCCGATGGTGTGACCGTGCACCGGCTTGTCTCGCACCGCATTCCGTTCCATCCCACCATCCGGGTCTGTCTTCCCTGGCAGGTCCGCACACGGGTCTCCGAGCTGCTGAACCAGCTGGCGCCCGACGTAGTCCATGCGCAGTCGCACTTCTGCGTGGGCCGCACCGTGATCTCCGTTGCCCGTGCCCAGGGCGCCCCGGTCGTGGCCACCAACCACTTCATGCCGGAGAATCTGATCGGCTTCACCCGCCTGCGCGGCAGACTCGCCGCATCCGCGTGCGCATGGGCCTGGCGTGATCTGGCGCGTGTCTTTCGGCACGCGCAGATCGTCACCGCTCCCACCCCCCGCGCCGCGCGCCTGTTGGCGGAGCGCGAGCTGGGCCACACTGCGCTGGCGGTGTCGTGCGGTCTGGATCTCGCCCGGTTCGCCCAGCCCACCAGGCCCAAGTCCGATGACACCCTGCGGGTGCTGTTCGTGGGGCGGCTGGATGCGGAGAAGAATGTGCATGAGCTGTTGCGCGCCGTGGCACTGCTACCTGCCCATCACAGGGTCCGGGCTGAGATCGTCGGCGACGGCTCCTGCCGCGCCGAGCTGCAGAACCTGGCCCGCACGCTGTGCATCACCGACCGGGTCACCTTTCACGGGCTGATCAGCGACCAGGAGGTGCTGGAGGCGTACGCCCGCTGTGATGTGTTTTGTATGCCAGGCACGGCAGAACTGCAGAGCCTGGTCACCATGGAGGCCATGGCCGCCGGCAAGCCGGTGGTCGCCGCCGCTGCTATGGCGTTGCCCCATCTAGTGCATCACGGACATAACGGCCGTCTTTATCCTCCCGGTGATATATCGGCCCTGACCGCAGCTCTCGCCTCTGTCCTGGACGATGCCGAGGAGCGAGTGCGGATGGGCGAGGCAAGCCGGACCCTCATCGCCGAGCACGACATCACCCACACTCTGACCGCTTTCGAGGGTCTCTATGAGCAGGCGGTTCGAGTCCTGCGCGGCCTTCCCACGCCCCGCCTCCCCGCCACCGCTCACCCGGACCCGCATGGATACGCAGCGCATTCCGATCGTTGGTGATGAACCGAGGAGGGCTGGTGCTGCCGCCGCCACTCTTCGTCGTGGCCGGCCAGCACCCTCGGGGAAGTGCACGCGACGGTCGTTCTCCTGCTGGCGTTGGCTCACTGGTACCTCAGTACCAGTGAGCCCTCGAAGAGTGGCCCGCGGTCCCAGTGATTCGGCCTTTCCCGCCCGTAGCGTCGAAAGCAGAGGTCACGGCCCTTCCGTGGCCGTGATCGGAGTGGAGAAAGGGTGACCTCGATGATCGAAGCGCGCGAGCTGACCAAGCGCTACGGCGACAAGACGGCCGTGGACCGTCTGAGTTTTTCTGTCAAACCTGGTGAAGTGACCGGCTTCCTCGGCCCCAACGGCGCGGGCAAGTCGACAACCATGCGCATGATTGCCGGTCTCGATGCCCCGACCGGGGGCTCAGTCACCGTCAATGGGCGCGCCTACGCGGAGCACCCGGCGCCGCTGCACGAGATCGGCACTCTGCTCGAGGCCAAGTCCGTCCACCCGGGGCGCAGCGCACGTAACCATCTGATGGCGCTGGCACACACGCACGGCATCGCGCGCCGCCGGGTGGACGAAGTGATCGAGCTGGCCGGGTTGACCAGTGTGGCAGGCAAGCGGGTGGGCGCCTTCTCGCTCGGCATGGGGCAGCGGCTCGGCATCGCCGCGGCACTCCTTGGCGATCCGGAGATCGTCATGCTGGACGAGCCGGTCAACGGCCTGGATCCGGAGGGCGTGCTGTGGGTGCGCAACCTTCTTCGCGGGATGGCTGACGAGGGCCGGGCGGTGATGCTCTCCTCGCACCTGATGAGCGAAATGGCGCTGATCGCCGACCACTTGGTCATCGTCGGCCGCGGACGACTGCTCGCGGACACCACGCTGGACGATTTCACGCGGACGGCCGCCGGAGGTGGCGTGAAGGTCGTCACCGACCAGGTGGAGCGGCTGCGCCCGCTCATCGCCGGCCCGGATGTGGTGATCACCTCCGACTCCGCCGAGGAGTTGGTGATCTCCGGGCGCACCGCGCGGGAGATCGGAATGATCGCCGCCGCGCACGGGGTGCCGCTGTATGAGCTGACCCCGCAGGCCGCTTCCCTGGAGACGGCCTTCATGGACCTCACCCGCGACGCTGTGGAGTACCACAGCGCACCCGCCGACCACGCGGCCACCGACCGAAAGGCGGCATGATGACTACCTCTTCTCTTTCCGAGGCACCTGCCGCGGCGACGCCGGTGGGCAAGGTGACGCCCCGCGGGGTCGTGCGTTCGGAGTGGCTCAAGTTCTGGTCGCTGCGCTCCAGTTGCATCGCCCTGGCTGCCTCCCTGGTCGTGCTGCTCCTTTTCGCGGTGATCGCTTCCGCCACCTACAGTCCCCCCACGGCAGGGAACTCCGATCAGGGCATGTCCGACGGTTCCAGTGACGCGGTCAGCCTGGCCCTGATGGGCACGCCGTTGGTGTCGCTGGTCGTGGGCTCGCTGGGAGTGCTGCTGTTCGCGGGCGAGTACAGCACGGGCATGATCCGCTCCACGCTTACTGCGGTCCCCAGGCGGCTGCCGGTGCTGTTCTCCAAGAGTGCCGTGGTGGCGCTGCTGGTGCTGGTCCTTACCACGATCGGCGCGCTGATGGCGTTCGCGCTGGGCACGATCGGCCTGGACGGCGAGAAGATCT
This sequence comes from Streptomyces sp. 4N124, assembly GCF_052245395.1. Lineage (NCBI taxonomy): Bacteria > Bacillati > Actinomycetota > Actinomycetes > Kitasatosporales > Streptomycetaceae > Streptomyces > Streptomyces sp. 4N124. The sequence goes on along the minus strand of NZ_JBQQBS010000003.1, from coordinate 269,000 downwards.
CCCTGTCGCTGGGGGATGAGGGTGTGCTGCGCAGCCTGCTCGGTTTCGGGGTCTATATGGCTCTCGTGGCAGTGTTCGGTGTGGCTCTGGGCGCGCTGCTGCGCTCTCCTGCCGGGGGTATCTCCTCCCTGCTCGGCATCCTGATGATCCTGCCCAATCTGACCTCGCTGCTGCCCGACTCGATGGCCGACGTGCTCGAGCCGCGCTTCCCCAGCACGGCTGGAGAGGCCATGTTCTCCCTACACCAGTCGGCTGATTCCCTCTCGCCCGGTGGCGGGTTCGTGGTCTTCGCCGGCTGGGTGGCTCTCGCACTCGCCGCGGCGGCCTTCCGGCTGAAGCGGACCGACGCCTGAGCAGGTAGGAGACATACGAACTCATGAGCCGGCACCGCGCGGTCCTTGCCGCGAACCGGGTCCGGGGGGCGGCTTCCTCGCCGCCTCCCGGACCCGAGTCCGGCGGGGGACATCCCCTGCTGGACTGGCTGCTGCGCCGCCAGCGCCGCCTCAAGCAGCTGGGCCAGCAGTATCCCTGGCTGCTCGACACGGCCGTGGTGCTGATCGTCGCGGTGATCGGCCTGACCGACCTGTTCTCCGACGGCGGCAGAGACGGCCCCTTCGGGGTGACCGATGGCCGCGACGACCTGCCGGCCGCCCTCTCCTACGTGGTGTCCGCCGCGCTGATCGTGCCGCTGTGGTGGCGCCGCCGCGCCCCGGCCCCCGTGTATTTCGTGATCGCACTGGTCGCCCTCGTCCAAGGGGTGCTGGGCCTGCAATTGGCGGCCAGCATCGCCGCGTTCATCGCTCTGTACACCATGGCCCGCTACGGTTCCCTGCGGCTGCTGGGCTGGGTCGCCGCCGTGGCCGTCGCGCAGGAAACGGTTCCGGTTCTCGTCCTGCTGCCGGCTGAACGCTGGCTGCAGAGCCTGTTCTTCGAGCTGGGGACGATGACTGCCGCTGCCGCCGTCGGGCTGATGCTCCGTACCCGCCAGCTGTATCTGACCGCGCTGGAAGACCGTGCCCGACGGCTGGAGATCGAACGCGACCAGCGTGAACAGCTCACCGTCGCCGCCGAACGTTCCCGCGTCGCCCGCGAGATGCACGACATCGTCGGCCACAATCTCTCCGTCATGATCAGTGTCGCCGACGGCGCCGCCACCCTCGCCGCCAACAGCGGCGAGCAGTCCGAACAGTCCCTGCGCATCCTCGGCGACACCGGCCGCCAGGCCATGAGCGAACTACGGCGCGTCCTGGGCGTCCTGCGCGAGAACCAGCACGGCGACCGGCCGCTCAGCCCGCAGCCCGGCATCCGCGATCTGGACGCCCTGCTGGCCCGGGTCCGCACCGCGGGACTGGGCGTCACCTACCGGAGCGTGGGCAACCTCGACACACTCGGCAGCAGCGTCCAGCTGACCGTCTACCGCATCGTCCAGGAAGCCCTGACCAACACCCTCAAGCACGCCGGTGCAGGCTCCACCGCCGAGGTCGCCGTGACCGCGGACGCCGGACAGGTCCGCATCCGGATCGCCGACACCGGAGCCCCACTGGAGGTACCCGGGCCGGGGCCGCAGCCCGACGACTCCGGGCACGGCCTGGTCGGCATCCGCCAGCGGGCCGCCCTGTACGGCGGCACCGCCACCATCGGCCCGCGCGACGACCGGCCCGGCTGGATCGTCGACGTCGTACTTCACGCATCCGACGAGCCCGCCCCGCCGGCACCAGGAGAAGAACCGCTGCCATGACCACTGTGCTGATCGCGGACGACCAGCCCCTGCAGCGCATGGGCTTCCGCATGCTCATCGAGGGCACCCCCGGCCTGACCTGTGTCGGCGAGGCCGAGCACGGCGCGGGGGCCGTCCGCATGGCAGCCGAACTGCGCCCCGACGTCGTCCTGATGGACATCCGCATGCCCGGCATGGACGGCCTGGAGGCAACCCGCCGGATCACCGCCGCCGGGGGCGGCCGGACCCGCATCCTCATCGTGACCACCTTCGACCTCGACGAGTACGCCCACGACGGACTGCGCGCCGGAGCCAGCGGCTTCCTGCTCAAGGACGCCCGCCCCGAGGAGATCGTCGCCGGCATCCACGCGGTCGCCACCGGCGACGCCGTCGTGGCCCCCAGCCTGACCCGGCGCCTACTGGACGCCTACGCCCACCAGGTCCTCGCCCCGAGCAACACCCCTGCCACCGAAGACCCCCGGCTGGCCACCCTCAGCGGCCGTGAACGGGAGGTGCTCATGGCCATCGGACGGGGCTGGAACAACACAGAGATCGCCGAACGGCTCGTCCTCACCGAATCCACCGTGAAGAAGCACGTCGGCCGGGTCCTCGCCAAGATCGGAGCCAGGGACCGCATCCAGGCCGTGATCATCGCGTACGACGCGGGACTGGTTCGGACAAAGCCGTAGCAGTCGTCACATGGTGATGACGGGTGGCAGGACGTCGGTTCTTCGAACCAATTGGCCTTCGTGGCCCGGGTGCTGAAGGTCCCGGCGCACCGGCTGGGCAGTGCGGGTGCGGGCGGAGGTGACGAAACCCGCGCTGGACACGGGCCAGGTTGAACCGGGCAGGTGGTGATCACCTCACTGCCCGATCAGCATGCCACGGTGTGTCAAACTACTTGACATGCATGACGATGAAGATCAGCCGTTGGGCTTCCTGCTCTACCAGGTGATGGCCGCACTGCGTCCGCTAGTGGCGGCGGAGCTCCAGCCGCTCGGCATCGGATTGCCGGAGTTCGTGTGCATGCGCAACTTGTCCATGTTCCCGTCTCAGTCCAACGCCGAGCTGGCCCGCCATGCCGGCGTGTCGCCGCAGGCGATGAACAAGGTCGTGCGGGACCTGCAGGAGATGGGCGCGATCGCGCGGCCGGCCACCGTGCCGTCGGGCAGGAGCCTGCCCGCCAAGCTGACACCCAAGGGCAGGGCCCTGTTCAAGCGGGCCGAAGCAGCGGTACGCGTCGCCGATGACCGCCTGATGGCCCAACTCGAGTCCGGCGAGCGCCATGAGCTCAAGAAGCTGCTCCACGCGATCGATGCGCGCAACGTCGGGGCTGGGGAATCGGCGGTTCGATCACGCCGGAACGGAACGAAGTAGCGGACCGGCGTCGCGAGTGAAGCGAGGCGTCGAGCAGACGCTTGCGGAGATCGGCTGGCCGAGGCCGCGCGACGGACGACCACGCGGTCGCGCGCTGGTCGGGCGTCGGCCAGGCGGTCTGCCGGGCCCAGAAGCGGATCGGTGTGGTGGACTCCGCTGGTAGACGCGGAGGTGAGGCGCGGGAGTGTTACTTCTTCGGGTTCTTTTCCGGTGTCACGACCTCGCCGCGGGTGAGAAGGCTTGCCTGATCAGAGTTTCCGGTCCGGGTTCGGCCGGTGAGTGTCCGATGACGCATCGGCGGGCAGTGGTTCGCGGTGGTCGGCGCGCAGGCCGTCGAGGGAGATTCGCAGCAGCCTGTTCCACATCTGCGGGCGGCACTTGTCGGTGATCTGGACGGCGTGGCCGAGTGAGACCAGCAGAAGCAGTAGGTCGTCGGTGGTCACGCCCGGGCGCAGCTGCTCCGTGGCGCGGGCGCGCAGTTGCTCGAGGACGAGGCGAAGCTGCTGGATGCCCTCCAGGTCGGGTTCCGACCAGGTCAATTCGAAGTGTTCCACGATGACGCGGTGGCGCGCGTAGCCGGTCAGTGCCTGCTGGTAGAAGTCGGTCAGTGCCGCCCAGGGGTCTTCGGCCTCGACCGCCGCCTGGCGAGCGGACTCCGCCCACCTGGAGAAGTCCCTCCGTAGGACCGTTTGGACGAGATCTTCCTTTTTCGGGAAGTGACGGTAGAGGGTGCCCATGCCCACACCGCTGCGGCGGGCAATCTCGCGCACGTCCACCGAAGCGCCCTGTGAGGCCATTGCTTCGGAGGCGACATCGAGGATCACCTCCCGGTTGCGCATCGCGTCCACACGCGGCGCGCGGCGCCTGATGGCGCCTTGCGGTCCAGTTGTAGCCATGCGACCGACCCTACCCCCTTATCCGGAGCGCTTGCTCCGGACTGGTGATACCGTGTGGAGCAAGTGCTCCGGGTAGCGAAGGGGATGTCATGACTGACGCATCCACGCCCAGTGCCAACGAGGCCGAGTCCCCTGGCATCAACGACTGGAACGAGCGGATCATCGCCGAGGTCCGGGCCAGTGGCGGGTACGCGGCTTGGAGCAGTGAGGAAGAGTTCGCTGCGGGCCGTCCCGTCCCACCTCGAGTTCCTGGCTTCGAAGAACGCCCCGGCATGCCCCTGATCCTGGTGCATAACACCGGGGCCAAGACTGGGCGTGAACGGATCAACCCATTGTTTTATCTGCCGGTTGGTGACAGCTGGGCCGTCTTTGGTACTCATGGCGGCAGTCCCGATCACCCTGCGTGGTATCGCAATCTGATGGCGAATCCGCAGACAACGGTCGAGGTGGGCAAGGAGATCGTGCCAGTCGTGGCGCGGCTCGCGCAGGGCACGGAGCGGGAGCGGATCTGGGCGCAAGAGATCGCCCTTGTGCCGAAGTTTGCCGAGTTCGAGGAAGTCTCAGGCAGGCAGATCCCCGTCGTCGTGCTGGAGCGTGTGCAGGGACAAGCCTCCACTCCGTCCAGCCGCGAGAAATGACCCCACGGCCTGATGAACCAACTGGCCAAGTCCGGCACCAACCTGCTCGCCTTGACGACTGCGGCTCGCGAACCCTCGTCGCTCCGAGGCCAGCTTGCCCGCCCGCACGACATCATGCCGACAAGGTCACTAACACCTGTGTGACGGAGACCGGTGCGTGTCACGTGCGCTGGGGCCCCGCTGTCACGCTTGGTCGACGACGGTCAGCTCGCGCCGTCGGGTTCCCAGCCGCTCGGCGCCCGTCTCGGTCACGACGACGGTGTCGCCCCACGTGACATCGTGGGTTCGCGGGGAAGGGACGGGAGCCTCGGGTACCTCAAGGAACGGCTTGAGGATGAATGTGGTGTTCGCCGTGATCGGCAACTCGGCCACGTGGGACCGGTCGCGGTTGGGAATGAGCAGTGGTCCGTCATTGCCGAGTCCACGGCCGTGGAGGAGGGTGAGCATGTGTCCGTCGTCCGCGCCCGCAACGGACTCCACGGCTGAGAAGACGTCACCCCACCGTTTCCCCGGCCGCATCGTTTCCAGGGCGATGTCGAACGCCGCTGCGTTGCGCTCGAAGATGTCGCGCGCCCGGGCCGAGGGGGAACCGACCACCAAGGGCTGGGCGACCTGGGCCTGGTAGCCCCGGATCTCGGGCATCAGCTCCGTGGCGACGTACGTGCCCCGCTCGAGGACTCCCGGCGGCGGGGTTACGTATCGATGCCGCATTGCGCCCCAGGGGCCGGGTGCCCAGGCGATGTGCAGTACGTCCGCGCCGGCCCGGACTTGCGCCAACAGCATCTGCCCGAACACCTCGGCCTGGGCTACGCCCTCTCGGGCCGAGGCCGCCATGGCAGCGAGTGATGCCTCGCCCACGTGCACGCTGGCGGCCAGGCGGGCGATCTCCTCAACGCCCTTGACGTACCGTGCGCGTCCAAGGATCGCGGTCCCGTCGACGATGTTCTCGCCGCCGACGGCTTCTGCGATGCGTGACACCGTGGTGTGTGCGGCATACCCCTCGGGCTGCCGCACTGACGAGTACTCGTCGCCGCGTAGCCCGGCGATCGCCGTACGTCGGCCGACGAGGCCGCGTCGGCGAAGCACCTCGGCGGTGACCAGCCCGTACTCGGGAGCGGTCGAGCCGAACGGTGTCGCGCTCATCCGGTCGTCGATCCAGTGTGGACGCTCCACGGCGTAGTTGCTGTGCTCACCGCCGAGGATCAGGATCGGGTCGCCCTCTCGCGGAAAGATGGTGACGCCGATCGTGTCGGCAATGTAGAGCGAGTCCGAGGTGACCCAGGCGGGCAGGACGATCAGCAGCTCCACGCCCTCCTCGTCCATCAAGGCCCGCAGGCGACCCCAGCGCCGATCCCGCTCCACCGTGCTGAACATCGGTTCGTTGATAGGTGCGGGGATACCCAAGACCCCTTGGACGCCACGCATAGCCTGCACGGTTGTCTCCTCACTTCCGGATCTGCTGACCGTCGGGTTCTGCCGCCAGTGCCGTCAGAACACTAACATTATTGTCAACAATCCTGTGGGTGATTGCACAGGAGAGATCTAGCGGGACTTTGGTCGCTCGCTCGGCTACTGCGAGAGCAGTAGGTCAAAGCCTGCTGTGAGGGGACGCGTGGGGCGTGTCCGCCGACGACCATGCATCTATAGAGGGTCTGCCCGTCTGGCCCGAGCCGCCTCCTGTTGCCCCTCCGGTTCGCCGGGAGGGGCACCCGCAGCAGCGAGTATCAACCTCGTTGACATATGTCAGTAACGTTGATAGGTCTGGAGCGTGGCCGGCGCCGCACCGCGTTGCGAATCACCCAGCCGCTACGAGAGGAAACCCCTCAATGCCCGAAAAGCCTCATGTCGATTTCTGGTTCGACTCACTGTGTCCGTGGAGCTGGATCACCTCCCGATGGCTCCTCGAGGCGCAGAAGGTCCGCGACCTCGAAGTGACGTGGCACGTGATGAGCCTGGTCGTGCTCAATGAAGGCGACCTGCCCCACCAGCTGAATGACCCGGAGATGCTGCGCAAGGTGTACGCGCCGGTGCGCGTGGCCGCGGCGGTGGAGGACGCCTACGGCCGTGAGATGCTCGGCCCGCTCTACACCGCGATCGGCTCGCGGATCCACCACGCCGGCAACAAGGGATTCAAGGACGTCGTCGCGCGCGACTTCGATGTCCTGATCGCGGACGCCCTCGCCGAGGTCGGTCTGCCCGCCGCGCTGGCGCAGGCGGCGGCGGACCCCACGTGGGACGCCGCGCTGAAGAAGAGCAACAGTGAGGGCATGGACGTGCCCGGCGGTGGTATCGGCACCCCGACCCTCCACATCAACGGTGTGGCGTTCTTCGGGCCGGTGATCGGCCGGATCGTCCCGTCGGGGGAAGAGGCCGGCAAGCTGTGGGACGCCGTCCTGACGCTCGCTTCCTGTCCGGACTTCTGGGAGCTCAAGCGCGACCGCGCAGACCTCGAGCCGGACTTCGGCTGAGCTGCGGGCCTGGGCGACTCGGAACTTGGTGGCTGAGGGCCTCCGGTAACCGAGGTGCGGAGCCTCAGCCAGTCCGCGTTCGCGTGCACGATCGTGCGCCCGCGTTGCGCCGCCGCACCGGCGGTGAAGGCGCTGACCTGCAAAACCATCCACTCGAGCACGGTCTGAACCCGACTCAAGACGTTGGGGGAGCGACCCGTGACTCGATCCCCATCGCACCCGATTTCATCTCACCGAGAGGTATGCCATGTCCGACAAGGCCCGTGCCGACTTCTGGTTCGACCCGTTCTGCCCGTGGAGCTGGATCACGTCCCGCTGGCTCCTGGAGGCGAGGGCGGTCCGTGACTTCGAGGTGTCGTTTCACCTCCTGAGCCTCGCGATCCTCAATGAGGATGACCTTCCTAAGCAGTTCAGCAACCCGAAGATCATGGCGAAGGCGTGGGCGCCGGTCCGGGTGTTGGCGGCCGCCGAGCGCGCGCACGGCGCGGAGATCGTGGAGCCGCTCTACGCCGCGTTGGGCTCGCGCATCCACAACGGCGACAACAAGGCCTTCGGCGACCTGCTGAAGAAGGACTTCGAAAAGATCATCGCGGAGGCGCTGGTCGAGGTCGATCTGCCGGCCGAGCTGGCTGACGCCGCCACCTCGGAGGAGTACCAGGAGTCGCTGCGCGCGAGTACTGACCAGGGCGTGAAGGCGCCCGGCGCCATCGCCGGCGTCCCGACCATCCACATCAACGGTGTCGCGGTGTTCGGTCCGGTGCTCTCTCGCATCCCTCGGGGCGAAGAGGCCGGCAAGCTGTGGGATGCCGTCCTCACACTCGCTTCCTATCCGGATTTCTGGGAGATCAAGCGCAAGCAGCCCGAGGACCTGACGCCTGACGTCAGCTGAAGCGGAGGGGGCTGCGAACATGAAGACTGAAGTGCTCCGGCGAACCGGGCCGCTGCAACCAGCCGAACTCGCGCACGCGGCGGTGATGGCCGCCCTCTGTAGCGCCATCGTAGTCCCCGCCACCGCGCTGCCGTTCGCAGCCCCGCTTCTGACGCTCGGCACCGTGCCGATGGCTCTGCTGGCGTTCCGCCACCGTCTTCGGGTGCTCGGAGCAGCGGCGGTCGCCAGCACCATCGTCACGTTCCTCGTCGTCAGCCTGGCAGGTCCCTGCTCGATAGTGATCTGTGTCTACATCGGTGGCCTGGTCGGCTTCGTGAAACGTCGGGGCGGAGGTATCTGGAGCATCTCCGTCGCCGCTGTCACGGCGGGCGCCGTCTTTGGTGTCGGTGTCGCAGCCCTGGTGGCAGTGCTCTCGGCATTCCGGAAGGTGATCTTCGAGCTCGTCACCGGCTACGCCGACGGTGTCGCGAACATCCTCAGCGTGGTGCCCGCGCTGGAGCCGGTCGGCGACTGGGTGCGCGACGCCGCGGCGACGCTGATCGACTACTGGCCGATCTTCGTCATCTCGACCTCGATGGTCATCATGACCATCATCAACATGGTCGCCTGGTGGGCCGTGTCGCGAGTGTTCGCCCGACTCGGCAGCGTTCCAGACGTCCACCAACTGGACTTCGTCCACGACGACCGCCCGGTCGCACCCCTGCCGGTCACCTTGCGCGACGCCTGCTTCCGCTACCCCGGTACGGTCCAGGACGCTGTCGGCCCGCTGAACCTGACCATCACGTCGGGGGAGCACGTGGCCGTCACCGGCGCCAACGGGTCCGGCAAGACGACTCTCATGCTGATGCTCTCCGGTCGTGAGGCCACCTCAGGCGCCCTCGACCGCCCCGGGGCGGTCGGTCTCGGCCAGTTCGGTGGGACCGCAGTGGTCATGCAGCACCCGGAGAGCCAGGTTCTCGGTACCCGCGTCGTCGACGACGTCGTGTGGGGTCTCCCGTGCGGCGTCTCCGTCGACGTTGACCGCTTGCTCGCCGAGGTAGGTCTTGCGGATCTGGGCGAACGCGACACCGGCGCGCTGTCCGGCGGCGAGCTCCAACGTCTTGCGATCGCTGCAGCGCTTGCTCGGGAGCCGCGACTCTTGATCGCCGACGAGATCACCAGCATGGTCGACCAGCCTGGCCGCGACACGCTCATCGACATGTTGACAGGGCTCACCCAGCGCCACGACATGGCGATCGTCCACATCACCCACTTCAACGACGAGGCCTGCACCGCCGATCGCATCGTCAACCTGACTGGCAACGAGGACAACGTCGACATGGTGATCTCGGCGCCCGTCCCGGCGGCCATGCGCGCGCCGAGCCACCACAGCGGTCAGCCACTGCTCGAGCTGCGGGGGGTCGGACACGAGTACGGCAGCGGCACCCCGTGGGCATCGACGGCCCTCCACGACATCGACCTTACGATCGGCGAAGGTGACGGCGTGCTGATCCACGGGCTGAACGGCTCGGGAAAGTCGACACTCGCGTGGATCATGGCTGGACTCGTGGAGCCGACGAAGGGCAGCTGCCTGCTGGACGGCAATCCGGTGTCAGACCAAGTGGGTGCGGTCGCTATGTCGTTCCAGGCCGCTCGACTCCAGCTGATGCGCGCCACTGTCGAAGCTGAGATCGCCTCGGCGTCCGGGTTCGACCCTGGCGACCACGGCCGCGTGGAGCGCGCCCTGGTCACCGTCGGTCTGGACCCCGCGTTGGCGAATCGCCGTATCGACCAGCTCAGCGGCGGTCAGATGCGGCGTGTGGTGCTCGCCAGCCTACTGGCCCGTGAACCGCGCGCGATCATCCTCGACGAACCACTTGCCGGCCTCGACGCCGCGAGCTCGCGCGGCCTGTTGGCGCTGCTCACCGAGCTGCGCCGGGACACAGGACTCACGGTGATCGTCATCTCCCACGACTTCTCCGGACTCGACGAGCTGTGTCCGCGCGCCCTGCAGCTGCACAAGGGCACACTCGTGCCGGCGCCCACTCACACCGGAGGCGCTCGATGACCGCGGCACAGACCGAATCCATCCGGAAGCGCAGGCGCACCAAGCCGCTGGTGCTGCTGCGTCCGGTTCCCGGGAACTCACCCGTCCACCGCTTGTGGGCAGGCACCAAGCTGATCGTCGTGGCGGTCTTCTCGGTGCTGATGGTGTCCTTCCCTACCTGGACGACGATCGGACTGCTCACCGTGTTCGTGCTGGCCGTGGGCAGGCTGGCCGGCGTCACGCGCGGAGTGCTGCCCACGATGCCGCCCCTGTTGTGGGTGCTCCTGCTCATCGGCGGCGTGGCGTTCGGCGCCGCAGGCGGTGACCCGGCCGGTCTCGGTGGCCTGCTCGGCTACCTGCAGCTCCTCCTGCTGACCGCCTCGCTGATGGGGATCTGCGCACTGGTGTCGTGGACGACCAACGTCTCGGAGGTCGCGCCCGCTGTCTCGAAGCTGGGCCGTCCGTTCAAGGCGCTGGGACTTCCGGTTGATGACTGGGCGGTGACCCTCGCGCTGACCCTGCGGGCGTTCCCGATCCTGAGCCAGGAATTCCGTGTGCTCTTCGCTGCACGGCGGTTGCGCCCACGTATTGCTGCGACGACCCGGCGGGAGCGCTGGCGCCGACGCAGAAGCGAGATGATCGACATGCTGGCCACCGCGATGACGGCCTCGCTCAGGCGCGCCGACGAGATGGGCGACGCGATCACGGCCCGGGGGGGCTCGGGCCAGATTTCAGCCCAGCCGTCGCGGCCGACGTCGAGAGACGCCGTCGCCTTCGCCGTGGTGCTGGCCGTGTGCGTGGTGCCCGCCCTGGTCCAGGGCACGACTGGCAATTGAAGGCGGTCTCGGGTTCGAGCGGATCCGGATGGCGGAAACCTGTGCCGGGCCCCCGGGCGCGTTCGAAGGAGGTTCGACCAGATGAATGTTGTTGCCGACGTCGTGAGCGCCAGCCGCGCACTCGCGACCGCTGGCCTGTCCGACATGGTGTGGGGCCACGCCTCAGTCCGCGATCCTGAGGGTCGGGGCGCCTGGATGAAAGCTTCGGGATTCGGCTTCGACGAGATCAACGAGGACCGGGTTGTCCTGGTCTCGCCGGAGGGCAAGGTGCTGCGGGGGAGCGGGGCCCGACATCTGGAGTTCCCCATCCATACCGAGATTTTCGCTCGCCGTGCAGGTGTCGGGGCAGTGGTGCACACGCACGCTCCTGCGCTGAGCGCCTTCTCCTCGCTCCAGCGCGAGCTCCTGCCCATCTCTCACGATGCAGTGCCGTTCGCCTATCCGCAGTTGCCGCGGTTCACGGTCACAGGAGCATTGATCGCGACCAGGGACCTGGGCCGAGAGCTTGCCGAGGGACTCGGCGACGCCAACGCGATACTCATGCCGCACCACGGCGCCGTGACAGTCGGCCCGGACATCGCGACGGCCGTCATGTACGCGGTGCTGCTCGAGCGCGCCTGCCACACCCAGCTCCTCGCTGAGGCTGCCGGCGGCGTACTCACCGCATCGAACGAGGCCGAGACCCGGTTCAAGCGTGAGCAGATCTGGAACCCACACCAGATCAGAGCCGGGTGGGAGTACTTGGTGCGCCGTGCGCACAGCTAGGCGGCGATGGTGACACCGGTCTGAGCACACATGCGACGGCCGTACAGGGGTCCCTGCGCCGTGGCTCCGCCAGCACTTGGTCGCCGAGATCGCAGGGCCCCCATCCCGGCCTGGTCGACCGCCTGATCCACGGTACCCACAAGCACACGACCCTCCGCGCAGACGAGTTGGCTGCCGCCATCGCCCATGTCCCTCGCGACTCGGGCCTGGAGCAAAGCCGCACGTGCCCAGGGACAGGCTTGAGGACTGCGGACCATCGAGTCGTTCCACCCGCATGGAACCCCGACAGCAGAGGAACTGGCCTCCCTCGGCGAAGGAGACAGCAATCAACATAGAGGCGCAGGATACGGGCCGGGTCGTCAGAAAACTCGGGCAGGTCCGTCGGCTGGTCGTCCATGTCGCGGCCAAGTCCTGGGCCGACTCGATCTTCATGCGCTCGGCCGCTGCCGCATTCTGGCAGATGCTGTCCTTGGCGCCGCTCCTGCTTGTCCTGCTCGGCAGCCTCGGTTACGTCGGCCACTGGTTCGGCCCGGACACCGTCGCGGTCGTGGAGTCCAAGATCATCACCTTCTCCCGAAGGCTGATCAGCCCGAGCGTAGGCGACGACCTGGTGGCGCCGACGGTCGCTGACGTTCTTCAACCGGGCCACGGCGGCGTGCTCTCGATCGGTTTCGTACTGTCCTTGTGGGCCGGTTCGTCAGCAATAGCCGCGTTCGTGGACGCCATCACCGCGGCACACGGGCAAGCATCTGCGCGTCACCCGGTCTGGCAGCGCATCTTCGCCCTGCTCCTCTGCATCGGGTTCCTCATCGCAGCTGTGCTGATTCTGCCTGTGGTGGCCCTTGGCCCCTCGCTCGCGGGCCGCGTGCTGCCGGTGGAGTGGCGCGAACCCGGCCTGCGTCTCATCGACATCTTCTACTATCCCGGGACAGGCTTGCTGCTGATCGTCGCGCTCACCACCCTGTACAAGCTGGCTCTGCAGCACACGCTGCGGTGGCGTCGCCTTTTCGGAGGCGCACTCGTCGCGGGCGTGTTCTTCATGGCTGCAAGCGAGGGCCTGCGCCGCTATCTCAGCTGGACCGCGCAGGCCGGCATCAGTTACGGCGCCCTGGCAACGGCCATCGCCTTCTTGCTCTTCAACTTCTTCCTCGGCTTCGCGGTCATCCTCGGGGCGGAGTTCAACGCGGGCGTCCAGGAGTTCTGGCCTTCTCCCGAGACTCGCTGGCCACATCCGCTGACTTGGTGGAGAACGCGCCATGAGCTCACGCCAGTTCGCAACCTGCAGACGCGTCTTCGCCGAGCGCGGGGACGGTGAACGGTGAACGGTGTGAACGTAGCCCGGCCGAGTCCAACGAGGCGCGCCGCGCTGCTGTGGTCACGACGACCTCGGCCACGGCGTGGCGCGCCTGAGCCGATCCTCTGCCGGGAGCTCGATGGCACTCCGGGGGCAAGACCTCTGATCCATCGCTCCGGGCGCAGCTGCGCTCCTCTGTGGCAGGCGACGCGAGGCGACAAGCGTCAAGTACGTAGACATATATCAACCAGGTTGATAATAATGGTGTGGGGCTCTCGCCGCGCACCGTCGCACCCCGGTGGCACGTCGTGGGTGGGGTCAGGCGGGGTCCTGGAGGCGCGCGCTCGGCGCTGAATCGCAGAGCTGCCACATCGGAGCGTCGTCCCGGCGTCACGGGGATGCTGCCGCGACGCCACCCATATTCCGAGACGAGGAGGTCTCCATGAGGGTCGTCGAAGACGTGATGACCATCGGATCTGATCGGCCGCTGCGCAGCATCGATCGTGACGAGGATCTGCTCCTCGCGTCTCCTTACCCGAGCAAGCTACCGATCAAGCTGTGGAATGATCACGAGCTCCTGCCCGTCGTTCACTTTCCGCAGAAGTACGTCGAGCAAAGGTTCGCGCCCCCGCGCGGCGTGTACGAGAACGACCAACTCCGCGTCGAGTGGCAGGTCATGAACGGTCGTCAGCCGTTCTACCACCGCAACTGTGATGTCGATGAGATCTCGTACCAGATCGATGGTGAACGGACGCTGATGACCGAGCTCGGGGTCATCGAGCACCGGCCGGGCGAGTTCTCCCGGATCCCGTGTGGGGTCGGCCACGACAACTACGGTCGGCAGGAGAGCCACCTGGTCTTGTACCTGCCCGCGCCGGTCGCCGAGCTGGTCGAGCCGATTCGGACGTCGCAGCCGGTAATGCCGCCGTTCCCCGGCTGGGAGCCGGGCGAGGTCAACGAGGCCGTCACCCAGTGCATGGGGGCGGTCGGCCACGACATCGCGGTGTTCCCCGCGGACGAGACGTGGCTCCTCGAGCGCGTGCACGCCGAGCCTGAGCGGATGCGGGTGCACTCGATCGGTGACGGTGCCGGCGCCACGTGGATCTACGCCACACCGACGATTCGACTCGGATACGCCAACACGACGGCCGGTGACGGGAGTCGGCGCTACCGGCGGATGCTCGACGCCGACGAGATCCAGTACCAGGTCTCTGGCATCCGCACCCTCGCGACGCAGCGGGGCATCGTTGAGCTGCATCCGGGCGACTTCGTGCGGATTCCGCTCGGCCTGGCCCACGCCAGCATCCCGCGCGAGCAGTCGACCCACGTCTCGCTCTTGTCGCACCTCGAACTTCCGCAGGTCATCGATACCACGCGCACTGCCGATCCCTACTCGCCTGAGCGGCTGGGTGCAGCCGTCGAAAGGAGCCAGGCATGAGCACCATGCTGGCAACGCGGGCCCACGACGCCGAGAGTGCCCTTGTCCTTGAGGAGGTCCCGGTTCCCGAACCGGCTTCAGGTGAAGTGATCGTCAAGGTCGAGTCCGCCGGCCTTGCCCCCGGGATGATGTCGCTGCTCAAGATGGGGGCCTTCAAGCAGCTGCCAACGATCCTCGGGCACGAGATGGCAGGCACTGTTTCGGAGGTGGGACCCGATGTACCGGGCTTCACCGGAGGCGAGCGCGTCCGAGTCCACCCCCAGCTCAGCTGTGGTCACTGTGTCCACTGCCGATCCGACCGCGAGAACATGTGTGCTCAGTACGCGATGATCGGCCACGCGGCGTTCAGCGATGGTCCGTTGCCGCTGTACGAGCGCTACCACGACGGAGGGCTGGCCGAGTACGTTCGCGTCCCGTTCTGGCTGCTCGACAGATTGCCCAACAACGTCAGCTTCGACGTCGGGGCGAAGGTCCACGACCTGGGTAACGCCGTTCGGATACTGAAGGAGTGCCACCTGCCACAGGCTGCGACCGTGGTCATCACCGCGGCGACCGGCACGATGGGCACCGCGAGCGTCAAGTTCGCCAAGCAGTTCGGCATTGGGCGGCTGATATTGGTGGGCCGCAGCGGCGAGCGGCTCAAGGACGTCGAGAAGCTGGCGGAGGCCGACGGCATCGCCGTCGACTCCATTGCGACCGAGAATCTACCCGAGGGCTGGGAGGCCAGCAGCGGCCTCACCGGGGCGATCCGGCGTCTGGTTCCGCAGGGCGTCGACGCTGTCCTCGACTATGTGCCGTCCAGCCCGATCACCGCTCACGCCATGGCGTCCATGACTACAGGCGGCGTTCTGGCGCACATGGGCGGCAACACCGTTCCGGTGCCCATCCCGCCGATCGCGATCATGGGTAACTGCTGGCGATTCGTCGGCACCAGGGGCGACACGCGCAACGACGTGGTGGACGTGCTGAAGCTTCTCGAGATCGGTGCCGTCACCGCAGACGACCTGATCACGCACCACTTCCCGCTCGCCGAGACCGTCACGGCGATCCAGGACATGCAGCAGCGCAGGAAGCCCATGTGGATGACGATCGTCCACCCGTAGTGGACAGCCGGCAAGGAATCTCACAATGAAGCTGACGCACTACGGGCACGCGTGCGTGCTGGTGGAGCTCTCGGGCGATGACGGCATCATTCGCTTTCTGCTCGACCCCGGTGGCTATTCCCGGGACTTCGAGCAGGTGGTCGACCTCGATGCGGTCTTCCTCACCCACGCGCATGCGGACCACGTCGACGGCGAGCGCCTCGGCAAGCTACTGGCCGACAACCCTGCGGCCGAGCTCGTGCTCAACGCTCACACACAGGCAGCCCTCGCGGGACGCTGGGACATCGCACCAAGCCGGATGCGAATCGTTGGTCCCGGGAGCACATTCGTCCTTCGACGGGTCAGGGTCGAGGTCGTCGGCGGTGACCACGCGTGTATCCACGCCGCACTCCCGATCGTGCCGAACAACGGGTACATCATCGACGGCAGCCTGCTGCACCCTGGTGACGCCTTGGATGCTCCGGCCGGATCGGTCGACGTCTTGCTGCTTCCCATCGGCGGGCCGTGGATGAAGATCGGCGAGGCGGTCGACTACCTGCGGACGGTGGCGCCCCGGCTCGCCGTGCCGATCCACCAGGCCGGCCTCGCCCCGGTCCACCAGAAGATGCATTGCGGACTGCTCCGCGACCTGGCACCGGAGGGGACCGAGATCGCGGTCCTCGAGCACGGGGTCTCTCAGGACGTCAGGACGTCGCAGTGAGCAGCTCCGTGGCGCGCAGGCTCCATGCAGCCCGATCTCGCCAAACCGTGGGGCAGACAGGGCTCGGAGCGCTGGTACGACGAAGATCACCACAATTAGCGGTTCGCCGGTCGACCAGCGTCGATCGCCACAGAATGAGGAAGACCGCCGATGATCACACTGAACGACTTCGACGCTCGGGCGCCGTTCATGGCTCAGTTGAATGAGTCCGGAGACGAGCCCGTCACGATTGTGAACACCTTCGTCACGCCTCCCGGCCTGGAGGAAGACGTCATCGAGGTATGGCGCCTGGACTCGGAGGTCATGAAGACGAAGGCGGGGAACATCTCCCAGCAGCTGTACCGCGGAGCGGCCGGCCGCATCGTCACCAACGTCGCCGACTGGGAGTCGGCGAAGGACCTGCACAACGCCTTCATGAGTCCCGAGTTCCAGGCACTGCTCCCGACCTACCCGGACGGATCGGCGGCATACCCCCACCTGGTGCGGCCGGTGGAAGTGCCCGGGGTCTGCCTGGGCGCACCGTGGGAGCAGGAGCCCGCCCAGGCGGCGGGGGAACCGGCTGTCGGCCCATCTGCGATCGAGTACGTCGACTTGTGTTCCGACGTTCCGCTCGCCGAACAGTTCCAGGCCACCCATGGCGCCTTCACGCTGCTGGACATCTTCGTCGTTCCGGATGGCGCGGTCGACCAAGCCATCCACGCGTACCAGAAGACCGCTGCCTACATGAAGGGCCGCAACGGGTTCATCCAGGCCCAGCTCTACCGCGGCATCGGGAGCAGCAACGTTCTCGTCAACCTGGCTGTCTGGGAAACCGTGCGTGCCCTGCAGGACACCTTCTTCGACCTGGACTTCCTGGACGCTCTCGCCCACTACCCAGCCGGAATACGTTGCTTCCGACAAGTGCTCCGCCGCGTCGCCGTGCCCAACATCTGTGTCGACTAGCCCAGTACAAGGAGCGACCATGTCCAAACCTGAACCGACCGTGGCGGAGATCGAGACCGAGATCATTGAGCTGCTGCGCACCGAGGAGCTCTCAAGCCTGGCCACGATCGACGCCGACGGGTTTCCGTCCTCGGCGAGGATGCACCTCGCAGGCGACGGGCTGATCGTGTACATGCACACCTTCAAGAACACACGCAAGCACGCCCACATCCAGCGCAATCCCCATGTCAGCTACGACATCGCCTACCTGCCGCCCGACGGCTTCTACGGTCGCTTCACGACCCGGTCGCTGCAGATGCAGGGGATCGCCACTGTCGTCACTGACATCGAGGAGATCCGTCACGCGTCGAAGATCAGCCTGGACCAGTTCCCCTGGGCGGCAGACACCTCCCTGTTCAACAACATCAAGCCGCCGGACCAGGGAATGCAGGTCTTCTACCGCATCCAGCCGGTGCGCGGGATGTGGGCCGATGCCCGAGTCAGCCTGGCCTACCGAGCGCTGCTCGAGTTCAGCGAGGACGGTAAGGAGATCGCCCAGGTGTCCGGCTACAAGATGGCGGCCGCGCCTCCGGCGTGAGTTGCCGGCAGCCGGACGGAGACCCGAGGGCGGGTCACAGCAGTCGGCCCCTGGCCGCTGAGTGGGCGCCGTCGCACGACGGGACTCGCTCGCGAGAGGATGGGCGCCAGAGCCGTTACCTTCGAGGCGCGGGGAGGTGGAGCCAATGGCGGCTCGCCTGGATCAGTATGCCGACCGGCGTCCATGGCTGACAGACGGGGCCATCGTGCTCGCGCTGTTGGGCGGTGCGATCCTCGGAGCCAATCTCGCCACTCCGGACGGCGACAGGCCAAAGAACGTCTGGGTCGCCGAGGTGCTGGCTGTGGTGGCGTGCCTGGCGCTGTTCAGGGCGCGTCAGCACCCACGCATCACCGTTGTCGTGACGACCGCATGTGTCGTCACCACTGGTGGGATGGGCTACCTCATGACCCCCCTGTTGCTTGCCCCGCTGATGGTCGCCCTCTACTGGCTGGCCGCCAGGACAAGCAGCGCGACGGCCTGGACGTATGGAGGTGCTGCCACGGCGCTGGTGGTGGCAGTTGCGATCGGGTTCCATATCGATGGATCGGTGCTCCTGCGCACCGTGGGACCGGCACTTTGGCTGTTGCTCCCCTTGGCCCTCGGGAGCCGATCCCAACTTCACCAGGCTTACCTGGACGCCGTCCGCGCGCGGGCCGAGTACGCCGAGCGCACGCGCGACGAGGAAGCACGGCTCCGAGTGGCCGGGGAGCGCATGCGCATCGCCCGCGAGTTGCACGACGTCGTCGCGCACCACATGGCAGTGGCCAACGCACAGGCGGGCACGGCAGCCCACATGCTCGACATCAGCACGGAGACGTCCAGAAAGCTCCTGGCCGACCTACAAGGCACCACTTCGAACGGCATGCTCGAACTGCGTGCGACCATCGGTGTCCTACGTCACGCCGACGACGCAGACGCCGACACGTTGGAACCGGCCCCAGGGCTGGCCCAACTCCCGGCCCTCTTGGAAGCCTGCCGCTCTGCTGGGCTCATCGTCGATCTGCAAACCGCAGGAGCGGCTCGAAAACTGCCGCCCGGAGTCGACCTCACCGCCTTCCGCATCATCCAAGAGGCGCTCACGAACGCGACCAAGCACTCCGCGACACCGAAAGCATCTCTGCAGCTCTCCTACGACGCTTCCCGCTTGACGATCCGCGTCTCGAACGAGACCAGCGACGCCTACTCTCGCCGGGAGGACCACGGCGGCTACGGCATCATCGGAATGCGGGAGCGTGCTCAAGCTGTGGGGGGCCACTTGGAGATCAATGGCAGCAGCACCGGTTTCGAGGTTCTCACCAGTCTTCCTCTACACATCGGACCGCCTGCACTTCCGCACATCGCAACCGAACCGGGCCGGTGACGCCAACATGACGACGAGGATCCTCCTCGCTGACGACCAAGCCCTGTTGCGAGGGACCTTCAAGATATTGATCGACTCCTGCGACGACCTTGAGGTCGTCGCCGAGGCCGAGGACGGAGCCGAGGCAATCCGCCTGGCTCGCGCCCACCAACCCGATGTCGTCGTGATGGACGTGCGGATGCCGGGCATGGACGGGTTGGCGGCCACCGAGGCCATCTGTGCCGACCCGGCCTTGACCAACACCCGCGTGCTCATTCTCACGACCTTCGAGAACGATGAGCATGTCGCCCGTGCACTGCGCGCAGGCGCCAGTGGCTTCTTGGGAAAATACGTCACGACCGACGCGCTGCTCGAAGGCATACGGATCGTCGCCGCGGGCGAGAGCATGCTGTCCCCGGGGGCGACCAAAGCCCTCATCGCGCAGTTCGTCGCCATCCCGTCGCCGGGCCAGCCGGCCGCGACGATCACAACCCCCGGCCTCGCAGATCTGACGAATCGTGAGGTAGAGGTGATGAAGTTGGCCGCCGACGGCAAGTCGAACGACGAGATCGCGGCTGAGCTGCACCTGAGCGTCCTCACCGTGCGAACCCACGTGCAACGTGCGATGGCCAAACTCGGTGCCCGCGATCGCGCCCAGTTCGTCGTCATCGCGTACAAGAACGGATTGATGTCCCCTCTACCGGCACTGTCGGCCCGGCGGGATGGTGTTCGTGAACCCGTTGATCGCCACGGCGAAGACTAGCGTCGGCGTGGCCACGGCAAAGACCTTGGTGAGGCATTTAGACATGGCGTTGAAGGCGTCACTACCGGCGACGGTCTTAGGACGGTCTTGATCACGCCGCGACGGACGGACCGCCTGCGTCGACGTGCTCGCTGAGCACCTGGCCGGACTGACCATGGTGGAGGTCGAGTTCGGCACCGGACTGCCGCCGATGAGCGCACACACCGGTTCACTGAGCCTCTTTCATCCTGTACGGCAGGGGTGCAATGGGCTGGTAAGTGAGGTCGTAACGTGGCAGAGCCCAACGCCGCCAGAGGCTATGGATCAAACTGAGAGCCGGGCCTGCCGCAGCTTCTGCGATTCCTGTCTCAACTCTGTACGGCTGCCCGACCTTCGAGGTAACTTCTTCTCGCCATCTCCATATGAAACGTTTCAGCGCTCCTTCATTTCCTTCAAGAGGCTTGACGGTGCGCCGCAGGACAGGGGCGAATGATCGCCAACCCGCCACCTCTCTTTCGAACGATTCAGCCTTGAACTCACTGATAACAGGCCCTTCCTGATCCCTGGCGAGATGTCGGCCGCCCGCAGTCACTGACAGCAGAGAGGCAGAAACATGGTGTCCCGATCAAGACATGCGCTCCCTGACTGGGGGCGCCGACAGAGCCTGGTGTTCCTGATCGTCACGGCAGTGCTCGTCTCTGGGTTCCTCGCCGCGCCCTCTGTCGGCGCTGCGACCAGTGCCAAGCCGAACAGCCAGGAACTCTCCGTGCGCCGCCTCCAGGTGAATGGTGACGCCAATCCGTTGGCCGTCACCAGTCAGCACCCAGCCTTCAGTTGGCAGTTGGCTGCATCTCGACGAAGCGTGCTGCAGTCTGCATACCGGATCCTCGTCGCTACACGTGCGGACAAGCTCTCCGCCGGCGCATCCGACGTCTGGGACAGCGGAAAGGTGGCCAGCGAAGAGTCAGTAGGTGTGCCGTACCGAGGCCGGGCGTTGAGAGCAGGGCATCGGTACTACTGGAAAGTGAAGATCTGGGACAACCACGGTAAGTCGTCGGACTGGAGCGCGCCCGCTTACTGGGAAGCCGCTCTCGGTTCCGCGGCTGACTGGAAGGGCGCCCAGTGGATCACCCCGAAGCACGGGGAGCAAGACTGGTCCGATTTCACACTGGATACCGACGTCACGATCAAGAGTGCTGCGGCTTCTGTCGTCTTCCGGGCCAAGGACAGCTCCAATTACTACCTGTGGCAGATCAACACGGTCAGTGCTGCCGACAAGGTACTGCTACGCCCTCACAAGAATGTCGGCGGCTCCTTCACCACCTTGAAGGAGGTCGACATCAGCTCCCTCATTCCGCCGGATGATGCTTCCACACAGCACCATCTGAGAATCAGGGCGGACGGCGACACCTTCACCACCTGGGTCGACGGTCAGCAGGTCGACACACTTACAGACGAGTCTCTGACCAGCGGCACCATTGGGTTCCGTGCCTCGAGCACGAACGGGGTACAAGAACGTGCCCTGTATGACAACCTGGCGGTCCATGACCTCGACGGCAAGCTGCTTTTCAGTGACGACTTCTCCGTGTCACCCGACCCGTCCTTCCCCGGCGCGCCTGTCAGTTCCGGTCAACTGGAACCGACTGGCGATCCAGTGTTGCTGAGCAATGAGAGCAACGCGCCGCTACTGCGCAAGAGCTTCACCTTGGACAAGCCGGTCGCCTCCGCCCGTGCCTACGTTTACGGTCTCGGCTTTTACGAACTGCACCTCAACGGCGGAAAAGTGGGCGACCATGTCCTCACGCCGGCCAGCACGCCGTACCAGCAGCGGAACCTGTACGACACCTACGACATCACCCGCTCTCTGCAGACGGGCTCCAATGCGGTCGGCCTGTGGCTGGGCAACGGCTACGGCCCCCGCTTCAGCCCGTACGGGTTCCGCTGGACAGGGCCGAAGCAGGCAATCATGCTGATCGACGTCGCCTTTACCGACGGCAGCCACAAGAGCATCACCTCGAACACCTCCTGGAAGTGGTCCAAGGGCCCCATCGTCGCCAACGACATCTACGACGGCGAGTTTTACGACGCACGCGCGGAACAGCGCGGCTGGGACACCGGATCATTCAACGATGCCTCCTGGCACGCGGTGACCACCGCTGATGCCCCAAGCGACACGCTCGCCGCGAACACCATGACCCCGATGCGAGTCACACAGAACCTCTCGCCAGTGCGGATCACTCAGCCCAAGCCCGGAACGTACATCTACGACTTCGGCCAGAACTTCGCGGGCTGGGCGCGGCTGACCGCCCAAGGGCAGGCCGGCACGGTCATCACCATGACAACCGCCGAGGAGCTGAACACAGACGGGACCCTGGACACAGCCACCAATCGCAACGCGGCCTCCACGGACACCTACGTGCTCGCCGGAACGCGAAAGCCAGAGGTTTACGAACCGCGCTTCACCTATCACGGTTTTCGCTACCTCCAGGTCACGGGATACCCCGGACGCCCTACCACCCAGAGCATCATCGGACGCGTCGTCCACGCAGATGTGGCTTCACTCGCCGCTTTCAAATCCTCCAGCACGCTGCTGAACCGTATCTGGCAGAACAACCGCTGGAGCATCCTGAACAACTCAATGAGCATCCCCACGGACAACCCCGTGCGGGACGAACGGACCCCGCCCGGCATGGATGTCCAGGCCTACCACGACGCATCAGTCGTGGCCTTCGACATGGATACCTTCTATGCGAAGTACCTGCAGGACATGCCGCCTGGCACGGCACTGCCCAACGACAGCCACAACGCCCAGCAGCCGGACATGGGCGGCAACCAGATCGGTCTTGCCTGGGCCCTGTACGAGCAGTACGGCGACAAGGAACCCCTCAAAGCCGCGTACGCGAAGATGAAGACCTTCGTCGACACCAATGCGGCCACGTACCCAGATCACATCTGGCCCGAGAACAAGGGGTTCGGAGACTGGTGCCCACCCTTCTACGGCCCAGGCACCAACGACGGCATGGGGAGCCCCAACGCCGGCAGTTGCACGAGCGAGGTGTCACTCGTCAACACGGCTCTGTCCTATCGCCAAGCCTCCGTCGTGGCCAAGGCCGCCCAGGCTCTGGGAGAACAAGGCGACGCCGCGCACTTTGCCGAACTGGCCGACTCCATCAAACAGGCATTTAACGACCACTTCCTGAACGCGGCAGGCGACGCGTATGGCGACGGACGCCAGACGACGAGCATCCTGCCTATCGCGTTCGGCATGGTTCCGGCCGACAGGCTCAAAGCCGTGGGCGACAGACTCATCGACACCATCGTCAATAGGAACAACTCGCATCTGGACACCGGTATCTTCGGCACCCGGTACCTGATGGACGCCCTGAAGGCCATCGGTCGTACTGATCTGGCCATCACCATGCTCAGCCAGACCACCTACCCTGGATTCGGGTTCCAGATCAGCCAAGGTGCCACCAGTTCCTGGGAGCAGTGGCTCTACGCGTCTTCGATGGAGACGCATGATCACGCGATGTTCGCGGGAATCAATGCCTCATTCATTACCGTGCTGGGGGGCATCCGACCGACGTCAGCCGGCTACCGAACCTTCCTGGTTGACCCCGAGGTGCCGAGAGGGCTCAACCAGGTCGCGGCAAGCGTCGACACGGTTCGCGGAAGGATTTCCTGTAAGTGGAATCGCAGCCGTGACGGAGGACTGCAACTGACGGTCACGGTCCCGCCAGGCTCCTCCGCCGTCGTCCGAGTTCCACTGCTCTCACCGAACGCCAAGGTCCAAGCGCCTCCTGGTGCAGCGCCTGCGCCACATGAAGGCCCCACGGCTTACGCGTTGGGTTCGGGGGAGTGGGCTTTCACCGCACGCTGACGGCGGCTGACGTGCTGTACGGCCCTGAGCCGCAAGCCTCGTGACCTTGGCCCGGGGGAGGGCGGGCAGGATTCCCAATGTGTCCCAGGACCCGGGCCTCGGTGCTCATCAGTAACCGACGCTGCCGCTCGTCCAGATGCGGGAACAACACCCCGGACTTCTCTGCGAGCCCTTACGACTCGGTCGGCGATTGGTGATCGGTGCTGGGTCGTGAAATGAGGACGGCCGAAACGGGGCCGTCGGTCTCAAGGGCAGCACGTTGGGAGCACGCATTAACGTGGTCGCATGGTGTTAAGAATCGATGTGCCGATGACCCTTGTCCGCGGCGCCGTGGATGAGGGTTACGGTGCCGTCGCGGACGCGTTCCGGCGAAACTTCGCCGACGGCCGAGAGGTCGGTGCCGCGTGTGCCGTCTACCGGGACGGGGTCAAGGTCGTAGACCTCTGGGGTGGTTACCGCAACGGCCTGACGCGAGAGCCGTGGCAGGAGAACACGCTGGTGCCGGTGTACTCCACCACCAAGGGGGTCGCGTCTCTGGCGGTCGCAGTCGCCCACGCCCGCGGACTGCTGAGCTACGACGAACGGGTGGCCGCCTACTGGCCCGAGTTCGCCGAGGCCGGCAAGAGTGACGTCACCGTGCGCCAATTGCTGTCGCACCAAGCCGGGCTGCCGGTCATCGACCGGCCGTTGAAGCTGGCGGACCTGGCGGATCCGCATGTGTTGTCCGCGGCACTGGCCGAGCAGCGCCCGGCGTGGACACCGGGGACACGGCACGGCTACCACGGCCAGTCACTGGGCTACTACGAGAGCGAACTGATCCGCCGGGTGGACCCCCGAGGACGCAGCCTGGGCCGTTACTTCGCCGAAGAGATCGCCGCCCCGCTCGACGCGGAGTTCCACATCGGCCTGCCCTCGACGGTGGATCCGGAGCTGATCGCGCACATCCACGGCTTCGCCGGTTTCGAGATGCTCCTGCACGTCGGCGAGATGCCGTTGCCGTTCGTGCTGGCGTTCAGCAATCCGCGCAGCCTCTCCGCCCGGGCGTTCAGCAATCCCCGGGAGCTGAGCAAGGTTGAGGCCTTCAACCGCCCGGAGGTGCACGCCCTGGAGATACCCGCTGTCAACGGCATCGGCGAGGTGCGTTCGATTGCCAAGCTGTACGGCGATGCCGCGACCGGAGGCAAGGCCCTCGGCCTGGACCCGGCCACGGTGGAGGCCCTCACCCGTGCCGCCCGGCCTCCTTCCGAAGGGCTGCGGGACCAGGTGCTGCGCGTCGACACCCAGTACTCCCTCGGTTACATGAAGCCCTTTCCCCGATTCCGCTTCGGTTCCTCCGCGGGCACGGCGTTCGGCACGATGGGGTTGGGTGGATCGTTCGCCTTCGCCGACCCGGACACCGGTGTCGGGTTCGCCTACGCCATGAACCGCTGCGGCTTCCACCTGTGGGACGACCCGCGTGAGGTGGCGCTCCGCGACGCGCTGTTCGCCACCGTCCTGGGCGAGGCGCCGCAGCGTCCGGACGCACGCGGACGGTAGTCCGCTGTGCCGGCCATGGCTGATCGCGGCCCGGCCGTGACATGAGGACGGCCGCGCGGGTTCATCGAGGGTGACCAAGAAGTGGGCCCGCGCAGCCTGAGTCGGCCGGCACCCACCGGAGGCGAAGTCGAACTCGTGCTCTCGGCACTGTCGGAGAACGGCGAGCGCATCGACCACGTCACACTGGCGCGAACCGGTTTCTGACGGCGCGGCCCCAGGCAACTTCCGCCGGATGGGGCCGAATTGTCGGGACATCGACCGCATGTGCTCTTGATCGGAAGGCGGGTGTCTGAGTTGGTGCCGTCCGGCTTGGTCGTCGTCAAGAGTGCAGCCCGTCGCGACCGGGGAGGCCGACACTGCGTCACTCTCGATCGCGATCGAGAGCAGCGCGGAAAACATCGACCGCCGGAGTCGCTGGGTGGCCTATGAGTCCGGCGAGGTCGCCGCTGTCGATGAACAGAGCGTCCTCGGCGATGCGCAGGTCGGCGTCGGTCAGCACCTGCGCGAATCCGGTCGGCACGCCGGCCCGCTCCAGGGCGGCGGTGAAGTCCTCCGGTGGAAGGTCTTGGTACCGCACCGGCTTGCCGGCTGCGTCAGACATGGCTGCTGCCAAGCCTGCATACGTGACGGCATCGCCCCCGAGCTCGTAGACGCGTCCGGCGTGGCCCTGCGTCGTGAGCACGGTGGCGGCCGCCGCTGCGAGGTCGGCGCGGGCGGCGCCGGAGACGCGACCGTCGCGGGCGGCACCGTACATGACACCGGTCTCCACGGCACGCGCCAGGTTCGGTATGTAGTTCTCCCAGTACCAGCCGTTGCGCAAGAACGTGTGCGGCACGTCGGCGTCGACGAGCGTCGCCTCGGTTGCCTTGTGGTCCTGAGCCATGACCATCGGGTTGCGATGCGCATTCGGGATGCTGGTGTAGGCGAGAAGCTCTAGATGCGCGCGCTCGGCGGCTCGAATGACGTTGACGTGCTGACCGACCCGGACGCCGAAGTCGCTGCCCGAGACAAGCAGGAGTCTCTGGACGCCCGCGAGTGCCTTGTCGAGCAGTCCGGGGTCGTCGTACGTCGC
Source organism: Streptomyces sp. 4N124 (assembly GCF_052245395.1). Taxonomy (NCBI): domain Bacteria; kingdom Bacillati; phylum Actinomycetota; class Actinomycetes; order Kitasatosporales; family Streptomycetaceae; genus Streptomyces; species Streptomyces sp. 4N124. The sequence goes on along the minus strand of NZ_JBQQBS010000003.1, from coordinate 242,765 downwards.
TTGTCGGACGTCCACGCCCCGTTCTGCCAGCTTGGCGGCACTGGCACGGTTTCGAACGATGGCTACTACCGGCGTATCCGTGAGCAGAAGCGCCTCGACGACGAGGCGTCCCAGCTGTCCGCTGGCACCGGTTACCGCGACAGTCATTACTTCCTCCATGGTGAACCGCGCTGATGTGCAGGGGCGCAGGGGGAGGGGTCTGGCTCGCGCACCAACCTGCGATCAGGGCCCCGCAAGACGGGTGGCGCCACTGTTGGAAGTGTTTCGGAGTCGGGCTTATAAATCAACCAACTTGACATGTGTGGGTGAAGCCCTTGACATGCGGCCACCGCCGCCGGGAGCATCAACAAGGTTGATATGCGGCGTGTGGATGGGAGTGGCCATGATCGACCAGCAGCAGTTCCGCGACGTGATGTCTGGTGTGTGCACTCCGGTCACGATCGTCACCTCCGCTGTCGACGGTGTCCCCTTCGGGACGACGGTGGGTTCATTCGCCTCCCTGTCGCTGGATCCGCCGCTGATCAGCCTCGCCCTGGACCGTCGCTCGTCGCTCCTCGCTCCGATCCAGACCGCCGGGCGCTTCGCGGTCAACATCCTCGGCCAGACGCAGGACGACCTCGCGGCGGTGTTCGCACGCCGGGACGTCGACCGATTCGGCGCGACTGACTGGTACTTCGAGCGCGGGCTCCCGCGACTGACCGACGCTCCCAGCTGGATGGAGTGCGGCCTGCACCAGACGGTGGAGGCCGGTGACCACTTGCTGCTGCTCGGCCTGGTGCGGTCGGCCAGGAGTCGCGGCGCCGTCGCCCCGCTCGTCTACGCGAACCGCACTTTCGGCACCCACTCACGCTTCTGCGAGCGGTCACGCCCGGACATCGTCGACCTCATCGCCGCGTGCGCCCGCTGACATCACCAACCAGCCCATCAGATCGACCGCGGGCCGACCTCGCATCCCGACTCGACGGCGTCAAAGGAGACACCTTCATGACCACTGTGACCGACCGTTCCTTCGGCACCGGTGGCGTCCCGACCACAGCCGAGCTTCTCGCGCGCATCGCCGAGATCCAGCCGCTGATACGCAAGAACGCCGCTCAAGGTGAGCAGGACCGCCGGGTCGTCGAGGAGAGCATCCAGGCTTGTCGCGACGCCGGCCTGTTCAAGATTGCGCAGCCCAAGCGCTACGGCGGGTACGAGACGTCGATGCGCACGATGCTCGACGTTTCGGCCGCCGTTGGGGAGGCTGACGGCGGAACCGCCTGGGTGGTCGCCCTGCTCAACGTGTGCGCATGGATGACGGGGCTCTTCCCGCAACAGGCCCAGGACGACGTGTGGGCCGATGATCCCGACGCTCTGGTCTCGGGCGTGCTCACTCCGTCCTCCGAGTCCCGCCGGGTGGAGGGCGGCTACCAGGTCACCGGACGTTGGTTCTGGAACTCCGGTTCGTTCCACGCCTCGTGGGCCGTGCTCGGCATCCCGGTCACCGATGACCAGGGTGAGGTCGTCGACCAGGGGCTGGTCCTGGTCCCGCGCAGCGACCTCTCGTTCGAGGAGACCTGGTTCGTCGCCGGGATGAAGTCCACTGGCAGCAACTGCCTGACCGCCACGGACGTTTTCGTACCTGACCACCGCGTGATCTCGGTGCCACAGGCGATCGAAGGCAACTACGGCACCGAGCGGACCGAGGAGGTGATGTTCAGGTCGCCGTTCGTCCCCTTCCTCGCCCTCGTGCTGACCGGCACGCAGCTCGGCCTGGGCCGCGCGGCGCTGGACATCGTCCGAGCGAATGCCGCGAAGAAGCCTGTTTCGTACACCTTCTACACCACGCAGGCGGACTCGGTCGCCTTCCAGCTCCAGCTGGCCGAAGCCGCCATGATGATCGACACCGCGCACCTCCACGCCTACCGGGCAGCTGACGACATCGACCGGGCGGCCGCGGCCGGCGAGTACCCCGACTACCTTGCCCGCGCCCGCGTCCGTGCCGACACCGGATGGATCGTCGACCACATCACGAAGGCGATCGACATCCTGCTCACCGCGCACGGCGCGGGGAGCTTTGCCGAGGCCAACCCGCTCCAGCGGATCTGGCGCGACTCCGCGGTCGCCGCCCGCCACGCCGTGGCCACCCCCGCCATCGGCTACGAGGTCTACGGCAAAGCCCTGCTCGACCGCGACGACCACATCACCCCGCTGGTCTGAGACACCACTCCCCACTCGACCTGGAGTCGTCCGCATGCGCGTTGCCAACCTGAAGGGCCGTCTCGTCGTCGTCACCGGCGATCCCGGGCACGAGATTGCCCACGACGTCGAAAAGGCCAGTGGAGGCCGGTTCGGCCCCGACCCGCAAGGCGTCTACCAGGACTGGGGTGCCTTTACCGCTTGGGCGGCGACGGCCGGCTGGGAGGAGGGCTCCCCGTTCTCGGCCGACGACCTTGGCTCGCCAGTGCCCGCACCGAGACAGGTCTTCGCGATCGGGCTCAACTACAGCGAGCACGCGGCGGAGGCCGGGTACGACGCGCCCACGACGGCGCCGCCGGTGTTCACCAAGTTCCCCAGCTGCATCACCGGACCCCGAGCCGACATCGAGATTCCGCAAGGGGGTCATGTCGACTGGGAGGTCGAGCTCGTAGTCGTCATCGGTCGCCATGCCCATCGTGTGTCTGCCGGGGATGCGTTCGACTGCGTCGCGGGCTACTCGGTGGGGCAGGACATCTCCGAGCGGGTTCTGCAGATGGCGGCAACGCCGCCGCAGTTCAGCATGGGCAAGTCACTGCCCGGCTTCGGACCCGTCGGGCCATGGCTGGTGACCTTGGACGAGCTCGCCGACCCGGACGACCTCGAGCTGGGTTGCGCGATCAACGGGGAGCCGGTGCAGCTCGGCCGTACCAGCAACCTGATCTTCTCCGTCCCGGCGCTGGTCGCCACCCTCTCGGCGAGCACTCCGCTGCTGCCCGGTGACGTCATATTCACCGGCACGCCGTCCGGTGTCGGCATCGGTCGTGATCCGCAGCGCTGGCTGGCTGACGGTGACGTACTCACCAGCCACGTAGAAGGCATCGGCGAGCTGCGGAATCGCATGGTCGCTGCCACACCGAGCACCACCTGAGTCGCACCTCTGAGAGGAGAGACCCCGATGGCTCTGCACCGCCTGACGTCCATCACCATGGGCGTCCCACGTGTGGACGAGGTCGCCACGTACTACGAGGAGTTCGGGCTCATCCCCGAGGACGTCTCGGAGGGGGAACGCTGGTTCGCCACCCGGGACGGTGGCCGGCAGCTGCACATCGTCCATGCCCCGACTCGGCGACTGGTCGACGTGCACGTCGGTGTCGACGACGAGGACGACCTCGCACGCGCCACACACAATCTGCAACGCATGGGGATCACGGTCGACCGGGGCCCTTGCTGGATCAGCGCTGTCGAGCGGGCTACAGGGACGCGCGCGTTCCTCGAGGTCGCACCCCGGGTCGTGCAGGACAGTCACCCCGCCACTCCGTACAACGGGCCCGGACGCTACGAACGCACCGGAGACCGTGCGCCGGGCGTGCTGCGGACCGATCGGGTCAGGCCTCGAAAGCTCGGCCATGCTGTGCTCGGCACAACCGACTACGCCGTCACCCAGGCGTTTTTCGTCGACGGCCTCGGCTTCAGGATCAGCGACCACATCAAGGATGCCGGCACCTTCATGCGCTGCTCGACCGATCACCACAACATCCTCGTGCTCTCCGCGCCAGTGCCGTTCCTGCACCACACCTCATGGCAAGTCGACGACATCGACGACGTCGGCCGCGGTGCGCACGCCATGCTCGAGGACCATCCCGAACGGCATGTCTGGGGGCTCGGGCGCCACTACGGGGGCTCCAACTTCTTCTGGTACCTCAAGGATCCAGCGGGCAACTTCAGCGAGTACTACTCCGACATGGACTGCATCGTCGAGGACCAACTGTGGACACCGCAGGACCTCGAGGGTGCCCAGGGCCTCTACTCGTGGGGACCGCCACCACCGCCGTCGTTCCTGCACCCGGATGACCTCGCAGCCCTGATGACCGGAGCCCACTCCGGCTGACAGTGATGGTCGACTCCGACTATGGAGCCGTGCCCTCGAAGGACGAACCGTCTTGCGTGTACTGCCACGGCAGTAGGCGACTGCCATCAGCGGCACGACGACAGGAAGGGTCCTGCTCGGGAAGCCTGATGAGGTATTCGAGACAGGCTGTGCCATGCCTTTGGCCAAGGCCTCGTGTGTCGGTTGCGCCTGGCGTCCGGCAACGGCCGACCGCTGTTCACGTGCCCGCGTGAGCTGCTCCACCTGCCTTCGCTCGGATTCCCGCACCAGGAGGCAGAACCTCAGATGAGAACTCGTACATGGCTCGGAGTGGGGACGGCCTTCGCGTGCGCCGCGCTGCTGACCGCGGTCGGAATCGGTTGGGGCGAGGGCGGTGCCGCCTCGTCGCTCTTCACACCCCCGAACGGGCCCTACGTGGCGCTGGGTGACTCTTACACGGCCGGCCCGAAGATCCCCGGCCAGACGGGGGAGCCCGCGGGCTGTGGCCGCTCCGATCGGAACTATCCGGCGTTGGTCGCGGACGGGCTCGGTCTGGAAGCGGCCGAGTTCCGCGACGTGAGCTGCAGCGGGGCCACCATGGGCGACCTGTTCGCGCCGCAGTCCACGGGCAACGGGATCAACCCGGCCCAGCTGTCGGCTGTTTCCACCTCGACCCGGCTGGTCACCCTCGGAATCGGTGGCAACGACATCGGATTCAGCTCGCTGATCACGACGTGCGTCACGGCCGGTGTCCGGGACCAGGTGGAGAACTGGCTGGGGGACAGGAAGGCGAACGAAGCGCCATGCCGGGAGCGGTACGTCTCCGCCGGTACCGACGAGGTCGGGGTGAAGATCAAGGCAGCGGGCGAGCGGCTGTCCGGCGCGCTGAACGACATCAGGCGGCGTGCGCCGAAGGCCCGGGTGTACGTCGTCGGATACCCCGCGATTCTGCCGGCCAAGGATGCCGCCTGCGGACCGGCGATGGGGCTGGTGCCGGGCGATGTGGGTTTCCTTCGACAGAAGCAGCAGCAGCTCAACGCCATCCTGCGCGCCACCGCACGCGCCGCCGGAGCCGTGTACGTCGACACCTACACACCCTCCGTGGGCCGAGACGCCTGCTCGGACCCGGACACACGCTGGGTCGAGCCTCTGATCCCGATGGCCCCGGCGGCGCCGGTGCACCCCAATGAGCTCGGCGAACGCGGGATGGCGCACGCCGTGCTGCGCGCGGTCGGGGTACAGAGCTGACGGGGCATCACGTTTCGCCAACGCTCCTTCCGTGCCTTACTTCACGTGATCTGCAAGGAAGCAGTCATCAGGGGTCAGGGAAGCAGCACGGTGAAGCGGGCACCTTCGCCGGGCGCCGTTCTGAGTTCGACGCGGCCGCCGTGGGCCTCCAGGATCGCGGCGGTGATGGCCAGGCCGAGTCCGGTGCCGCCGCGGGTGCGGGAGCGGGCCTCGTCGACCCGGTAGAACCGGTCGAAGATGTTCGGCGCGGCCTCCAACGGCACGCCAGGCCCTTCGTCGATCACTTCCAGCACGACGCGGCCGCGCGATTCCAGACTTCCCGCCACGGCCACAGGAGGTTCTGGCCGTTCGGCTGGCATGCCTACGCGGACGTGCACGGGCCTGCTGGGCGGGGTGTGGGCCATGGCGTTGCTGACGAGGTTCGTGATCACTTGGCGCATCCGGTGTTCGTCCACCGTGACCCGGATCGGTTTTTCGGCGCTTTCGAGGATCAGTGGCCGCTGCGGGTCGCGGACCTTTGCGTCGTGCACGGCGTCCTCGACGAGTGTGCGAAGGTCGAGTTCGGCCAGATCCAGGGCGCGTTCCTGGTCGAGGCGGGCCAGCAGCAGCATGTCGTCCACAAGGCGGCTCATCCGGATCGCCTCGCCCTCGATCCGGCCCATCAGCCGATCCACATCGGCCCGGTCCGGCGCGCCGCCGCAGCGGTTCAGCTCGGCGAAGCCACGGATCGACGTCAGCGGGGTGCACAGTTCGTGCGAGGCGTCCGCCACGAACCTGCGCAGCCGCTCCTCGGACCGTTCCCGTTGGCGCAGCGCAGAGGAAAGCCTTCCCACCATGGTGTTCAGCGCGCCCCCGAGCCGACCGACCTCGGTACGTGAATCAGACGCAACCCGCAGATCGAGGTGGCCGCCGGCGATGTCCTCCACGGTCTTCTCGATCTTGGTCAGGGGGCGCAGCCCCAGGAGTACCAGCAGGAACCCGACCCCACCGAGGACGAGCAGCAGAGCGACTCCGACCCCGACCTCGATCCAGATCAGCTGCGTCACGGTCGCCTCGGTGGTCTCCGTCGACTGGGCGGCCACGATGATCCGCAGTTCGTCCGACATCATCTGCTGCGTCACCATGACCCGCCAGTCGGCACCGCCCTGCTTGTCGTGGACCATGAACGGGCGCGCGTCGTACTGGTCGACGTTGGTCGAGTTGATCTCTGGCCATACCGGCCCAACCTCGCCGGCCGGGGCGGACATCTGCGGCTTCCCGTTGCCGTAGAGCACCTGGATCGCGAAATCCGTGGGCAGACCGTCAGAGTTGCGCCCTGGATCCTCCGGCGACGGCGTCGACTGTTCCGGGCGGCCGTCCAATTGGCGCACGAGGTCCCTGAGCTGGTCGTCCATCCGGGCGATCATCGACTGGCGGATCAGCACGACGCTCGTGACCGCGATGCTGCCCAGGCCGAGGGCGGCCAGCACGAGCAACGCCATGATCAGGCGCGCCCGTAGAGTCCACGGTCTGCGCTGGCGGTTCTTGCTCATCGTTCTTCCCTGGGCAGCCGCAGTGAGTAGCCGATGCCCCGGATGGTGTGGATCAGCGGCGGTTCCACCGAATCGATCTTCCGGCGCAGATAGCTGATGTACGACTCGACGATCCGGCCGTCCCCGCCGAATTCATAGCTCCACACCCGGTCGAGGATCTGCGGTTTGCTGACCACCCGCTCGGCATTGACCATCAGGTACCGCAGCAGGTTGAACTCGGTGGGCGACAGCCGGACCAGCCGGCCGGCCCGGTGGACCTCGTGGGCGTCCTCGTCGAGCACGAGATCGGCGTACCGGAGGGTGGCGTCGTCCTGCGGGACGTCGGTGCCGCTGCCTGTGCGCCGCAGGATGGCCCACAGCCGCAGCACCACTTCCTCCAGGCTGAACGGCTTGGTCACGTAGTCGTCGCCACCGGCCGTCAGGCCCGCGATCCGGTCTTCCACGGCGCCCCTTGCGGTCAGGAAGAGCACCGGCAGTCGGTCATGCAGCGTACGGAGGCTGTGGGCGAGGCTGAAGCCGTCGGTGTCGGGCAGCATCACGTCCAGAATGACGATGTCCGGCCGGACGTGCCGGGCCGTGGCCAGCGCTTCGGCTCCGCAGTTCGCCGCGTGCACGGTGAACCCGCTGAGCCGGAGCGCTGCCGACAACAGCTCCAGGATGTTCGGTTCGTCGTCCACTACAAGGACGGTCGCCTCGCCACGTTGATGCTGGTCCACTTGACCAGCATCAACGACGAACCTGGGAACTTGCTGAGAACGCTGAGATTCACGCGCCCGTGCACTCGTGCAGCGTCCCGCTCTCGCCCGCTGTGAGTACGGGTTTGCAGTTCTGCTCGATCCACTTGGACCGCTCGATGACCGTCTTCTCGTCCGTCATCATCATCCCGCCGCCGGTGAGCACGAACCGCAGCCTGCCCTCACGCACCCAGGTGGACATCTGGCCCACCGAGGGCACCGGGTCCTTGCCGTCGAACCCGCCCATGCCGACCACGGTCTCGTTGGTGGCGACGACGTACACCCCCGCGGACTGGGAGCCGCCCTCGACCGCGAGCGTGATTTTGGCTCCGGACGCATGCGACTTGGCGTAGTCCAGGACCTTGCGTTGGTCCGCGGTGAGTTTTCCGCTGTCCCAGCCGACCGGCATCTCCTCCTCCGCCGGCCCCGCGGCCGGCAGGCTCGCGATGGCGGTGGTGGAGACCGCACCGGCAGCCGACCACACGGCTGGTGCCAGCAGCACCGCGCCGAGCCCGAGCGCGAGCGCGAGCCTCGGGACCTTGCGCAGCACCAGGGCCAGGATCGCGGCCAGCGCGACGATCAGCACCGCGTACCGCAGCCAGCCGTGCCATGAGGTGTCCCGGGAGATGAGCACCCACGCCCATGCCGCGGTCACCGCGACGCCGGCGGGCAGCACGAACCGGCCCAGTCCCTCGCGCTCTTGGTACTTCTGGAACGCCCACATGGTGCCTGCGCCGACCAGTGCGCCGATCGCGGGTGCCATAAGGGTGGTGTAGTACGGGTGGAAGACGCCTTTCTGGTTGCTGAACACGAGGGCGTTCACCAGGAGCCAGCCGCCCCACAGCACCCAGCCTGCCCGGTGGGCGGGGTCCGCCGGGGCGGAGCGGCGCAGCCGCCGGAAGCCGAGCACCGCCGCGAAGGCCAATGCGATCAGCGCCAGCGGCAGCAGCCAGCTGATCTGCCCGCCGACCGCGTCGCCGAACATCCGGCCCGCACCGGGCGGGCCGCCGAACGAGGCGCCGCCTGCCCCGGGGCCGCCCCCGCCGGGGCCGCCTCCGCCGCCGGTGGCCGCCGCCCCGCCGTTGCCGTTCCCCTCACCGCCGAACACGCGGCCGAGCCCGTTGTAGCCCAGGATCAGGTCCAGGGCCGTGCCGTCGGTGCTGCCGCCGACGTAGGGCTTCTTACCGGGCCACAGTCCGCATGCCGCGACCCACCACAGCGAACTCGCCAGCAGCACCACGGTCGCACCGGCCAGGTCGAGCACCTGACGGCGCCAGTGCGCCTTGCTGCCGGCCAGGTACGCGGCGAAGAAGGCAGGAATGACGATGTACGCGGCCGCCATCTTCGCCAGGAAGCCGCAACCGATCAGGAACGCCGTGAACAGCAGCCACTTCGTCCTTGTGCGTGGTTCCAGCGCTTTCATCGCGCGGGTGAAGGTGTAAGCCGCCGCGACGAGCGTGAGGACGAGCATGGTGTCGGTGTTGTTCGTGCGAGTGATCGCCACAGTGACCGGCGTGAGCGCGAAGACCAACGCGGCGATCAGCGCGGCGTTCTCCCCCGCCCACATCCGGACCGTCCGGTGCAGCAGGAAGATCGCCGCGACGCCTTCGACCACCTGCGGCAGCAGCACGGACCACTGGTGGAAGCCGAAGATCTTCACCGAGACCACCTGCGGCCACAACGCCAGCGGCGGCTTGTCGATCGTGATCGTACCGGCCGGGTCGAACGAACCGAACAGGAAGTTCGTGAAGTTCGACGACATCGACTTGACCGCGGCCGTGTAGTACGTGTTGCCCCAGTTGTCGGTCCACATCACCCAGCCGTACAGCACCGTCCCGAGTACGAGGATCGCGATGAGCGCGTACGCCGGCCAGGGCTGGGAACGTTGCCGTGTCGGTTCGATGTGCACTGTCGGTTGGGCTTGGCCGGTATCGGCGGTGGTCATACGTTTCCCTTTTCGTGTTTGAAGACCCAGCCACGCAGCAGGACGAACCGGCCGGCCGTGCCGAGCACGGACGCGCCGAGCAGCACGACCAGTTCGAGGAGACGCGAGGGTTCGGCCACTGCCGAGTGCAGGACGAGCAGCGCGGTCGACGTGAACGCGTAATAGAGGCCGAAGACGATGAGTCCTTGCAGGTGCGCTCTGCCGGACGAGCCACGGGAGCCGAGGAACGTGAATCGCCGGTTGGCCTCGGTGTTGAATATCGTGGTGACCACGAGCGCCAGCAGATTGGCTGCCAGCGGATGCATCGTGGGCCGCAAGAGCGCGTAGAGCACCAGAGTGACCGCTGTGGACAAGAGGCCGATCGCGCCGAACGACAGCAGTTGCCAGAGCAACCCCGGGTCCCGTCGCGACAACACCGCGTCCGGGTGGGCCGCTTGGGGTTCCGGACGCCGCGGCAGGTCAGCGACTCTTGCCGTGCCGGCGGCCTTCGCCCGTGCCACCCGGATCAGACCCCGGATGTCCTCGAGCGCGGTCGATCCGATACTGACCCGGGTGTCGATGTCCTCGACCCAGTCGACCGGAACCTCGTGCACCCGCAGTCCATTGTGCTCGGCCAACAGCAGCAGTTCGGTGTCGAAGAACCAGTTGTCATCTTTGACGTGGCCGAGCAGCGGGCGAATCACCTCCGTGCGCGCCGCCTTGAAACCGCACTGGGCGTCGGAGAACTTCGCGCCGTGGCTGAGCCGGATGAGCGCGTTGTAACCCCGGGAGATCAGCTCACGCTTCGGACCGCGAACCGTCCTTGAGCTCGGGGCGAGCCGCGAGCCGATCGAGACGTCCGAGTGGCCGTTGACCAGCGGAGCCACCAGGGGCAGCAGCGCGTCGAGGCCGGTCGACAGGTCGACGTCCATATAGGCCACCACGTCGGCGTCGCTCCATTGCCACGCGGTGCGCAGAGCACGGCCACGGCCCTTCTCGTCGAGATGCAGCACACGGACCTGATCCGTCGCTTCGGTCAGCTCGTTTGCGATCGCCAGGGTGGCGTCGGTGCTGGCGTTGTCGACGATGGTGATGGTCCACTCGAAGGGCAACTGTTCGTCCAAGTAGGACTTCAGGACGTCCACGCAGCCACGCAGCGCTCGTTCCTCGTTGTACACCGGGATCACGACGTCGACCGTGGTGGTCTTGGTCGCACCGGTCAGGTCCGGCGGTGTCGCCGGGGCAGGGGTGCCAGTCATGACAACAGGTGTGCCAGGCGTAACCGCAAGCAGCCTGGACGGAACCTGAAAGAAGCCTGGGAGTCTGCGAGTTCGGCTCCCAGGTAACTCGCACAAACGCGCCCTACGGTCGCGGCGTGTCAGCAGCATTGGAATCCGTCGGCATCGACGAGAAACGAACGCAAACATTCCGCCGAGTGGGACTGGTGGCCGCAGCGACCATGCTCGCGGTCGTGGTCAGGGTCGCCATGTTCGACCACGAATCCACCGACTATAAATTCTTCGTCAAAGACTGGTATGAATTCATTTCCGCACACGGTGGATTCGGCGCTCTCAAGTACAGCTTTGCGGACTACAACGTCCCATACCTGTACCTGATCGCGGCGTTGACCTATCTGCCGATACCCGCACTCATCGGGGTCAAGATCATCTCGGTGGTGTTCGACCTGGTACTGGCGTACTTCACCTACCGCATCGTCGCGCTGCGTCACACCGGCCGCCGGTTGCCGGCGCTGGCCGCCGTCATCGTGCTGTTCCTCCCCACCGTGGGGACCAACAGCGGGATGTGGGGGCAGGCCGACTCCATCTACGCCGCGTTCGGCCTCGGCGGCGTGTACTTCCTCCTGCGCAGGCGGCCGTGGCCGGCCGGCCTCTTCTTCGGCCTGTCACTGGCCTTCAAGCTGCAGGCGGTCTTCTTGTTCCCGCTGCTTCTGGTGCTGGCATTGAGAAGGTGGATCCCGTGGCGGGTACTGCTGGCCGTCCCTGGGGTCGTCCTGCTCCTTGACGTGCCGGCGTTGCTGGTCGGAGCGCCCATAGGGCGCTTGCTGTCGGTATATGCGGACCAGACGAGCTCGTATACGCAGCTGTCCCTGCTCGCACCGTCGATCTACCAATTCCTCCCGGCGAGCGCCGACGCGGAGGTGATCCGGCCCATCGGTATCGCGGTGACCGGGCTGGTGATCCTCGGGCTGTGCGTCGGCGTGTGGCTGAGCCGAGTGCGCCTTACGACTGCGAGAGTCGTGCTGATGGGAGCAGCCTCGGCTGTCCTGGTGCCGTTCCTCCTTCCGTCGATGCACGAGCGCTACTTCTACCTGGCCGAGGTACTCACCGTGATCGCGGCGTTCTACCTGCCGCGCCGCCTCTGGTATGTGCCTGTCCTCGTACAGGTGGCCTCGTTCCTCGCCTATCTCCACGTGCTGTTCCCGGCAGCGGATTCGATGCCTCCGGGAGACCAGCCAGGAGGGCCCGGCCTTCCCGGACCAGACGGGCAGGCGAAGCCCGGGGACATGTCGGGCGGTATGCCGGGCGGAATGTCGAGCCAGTACGCGCCCACCCTGGAATTCCGGATCCTCGCTGCGCTTATGGCAGTCGCGGTCGTATCCGTGGTGTGGGCGGCATTCCGCGAGTTCCGGCGAGACTCCCCGCCGGGAGCACAGAAAATACAAATTCACGATGCGCTGAGTACGCGGTAATCCATCAGTTTCACTGCGGAATTTCCACAGCCAACCCGAGGGAGTCAGACATGTACGTGGCAGCCGCCGACCAGCCAGGAGGTCTTGCCGGCCTGGTGGTGGACATCATGGACGAGCTGGGCGGACCGGGCGCGGCGCTTCTCGTCGGCATCGACAACATCTTCCCGCCGATGCCGAGCGAACTGGTGCTGCCCCTGGCCGGTTTCGCCGCGAGCCAGGGCACCATGAGCCTGTTCATGGCGCTGTTCTGGACCACCCTCGGCTCCGTCGCCGGCGCCCTGCTCACCTACTGGCTGGGCGCGTGGCTCGGCCGCGACCGCGTCCACTCCCTGATCATCCGCACGCCACTGATGAAACCGTCGGACTTCGACCGCACCGAACGCTGGTTCCTCAAACACGGCACGAAGGCGGTGTTCTTCGGTCGGATGGTGCCGCTGTTTCGCAGCCTCATCTCGCTGCCGGCAGGCGTCGAACGGATGCCTATGTTGCGGTTCCTGTCCCTGACCACGCTCGGCAGCCTGATCTGGAACGCCGGCTTCGTCGTGGCCGGCTACCAGCTGGGCGCCAACTGGCAGGACGTCGACGAGTACGCGGGCATCCTCCAGAAGGTGGTCATCGCAGTCGTCGCATTGGCAATCGTCGTGTTCGTGGCCGTCCGGATACGCGAACGGAGACGAAGCCAGGGCACTGTCCAGTAGCAGTAGTTCGTTGAACTCGTTCGTTGCGCGGTATGACGACAGAGCGGTATTGGGAGTCAACTGCCGCGCAGAGGCCGTGATGACTGTCCGTCGTCCGTGTCCAGCCGCGCCGGGGCCGTTTGGAGGAGTAGGCGGCTCGGGTTGGATGAACCGCTTCGTCGGCCTCGCGCAGCGGCGGGGGCTTCGCGAGTACCTGACCGGGCTGCTGGTGCCGCGGGAGCACGGCATGTCATCGTCGTCCGCTACGGTTCGTTCGACGACCGGTCCACCCTCCTGCCCACGCGGTGGCCCATGAAGATCGTCGGGCACCTCGACTTCACCACGACCCAGGACCCCGCCCGACTGACCCAGGTCGGCAATCTCATCGCCGCCGGCCTGCGCTCGGGCGCCCTTCACACTCCACATCGACAAGGAGTTCACGGCCTCGACCAGGTGGCCGTTGCCCACACCAGCGCGGCTGCGGGACGGAAGTTCGGCAAGATCCTCGTGGCTGTCGAATGACCCCGCAGGCATTTCTGCCGCAGTCCTCCACGAACGGCCCGTTCGCGGAGGCCCCCTCGGGACCGCCTGATCAACGTGCCTGCCCGGCTGGCACGTTCGGCACGCCGCTTTGATCCCGTCATCCTTTCTGCGGGTGCGGTGGATCGGTGACGGCAGCCTCCGTGACGAACAGCAGACGCGCAGCGGGATCGAAGAGATGGAGCGCGCGTGGGAGGCCGAGGGCTTCGGCCTGTTCGCCGTGGAGGTCCGCTCCACGGGCGAATTGGCCGGCTTCACCGGCCTTGCGATTCCCCACTTCCTGCCGGAGCTGCTGCCGGCCGTCGATCCCGGTTGCGGCCGACGAGTACGGGACTTCGCGCTGTCTTCGGACCGGTACGTCACAGCCACTCCATAGCAGCGACGAGGATCGTGGCTTTGGACGGCTCCGGACGCTCCCGGGACTGTACGCCGCCGCTGAGGCCCTGCTAGAAGAGGCGGCGGGGGCTGACTGGCACGGTTCCCGGAAGGGGGATCGGTGACCGTCACTTTCGGGCGACTGGGACGGGTGTTCCTGGTGGCCGGTGCCACTGCGCTGGTGCTCGCGCTGATCAGCCTCGTGGTGTTCAGCGGTGCGGCGAGAACGGCAGTGTCGGTGAGCCTCGGGGTCATCGGCGTGGTCGGACTGTCGCAGGGCTTGGCCTGGACCGTGGTGCAGCATCGCATGTTCGGCAGCGTCGCCAGGCTGCGGCAGGTGGCCGCGACCGGGGTGCCGGCGACGGCCACGATCGTCGCCGTCAGGAGCACGGCAAGCGCGATCGGCGCGGAGCCGATCGTGCGACTCGACCTGGTGATCCACGGCCAGCCGGTCACCCGGCACGTGCGCGTGCCGTTCAACCACGCCGCCGAGATCCGGCCGGGCAAGAGCCTTCCGGTACGGACCGATCCCGCCGACGTGCGCGCGATGATCGTCGAGTGGGAACGCCTCCTCTGACCGTCACACCGGCGTCGGTCGAACGTACCCGTCGCCGCGCTGTACACCTTGCTGTACGGTCGGGGTATGTCGAAGTCAGTGACGATCAGGGTCCCGGAAGAGCTTCACGCGCAGCTGCAGGAGCGTGCTGAGGCCGAGGGCACCACGGTCACCGCCCTCATCACCGAGGCCGCGCGCAACGCGGTCCGCGATCCTCGCCTGGACGGCGCCGCCGATGTCTTCCGCGCGTTCGTCGCCGACAACGCGGACGCGTTCGACGCGGCCTTCCCCGACGACGCCCCAGCCCGGGTGGACGCCTCCGGACGGGCCGCTGCCTGACCGTGGAGCTGCACATCGACATCCGCTGGCTGCTGGAGCGGCAGGCGGAAGTGCTGCCCAAGCAGCCCTCGGTCCACGACTTCTCCAACCTCGTGGCCGCCGTGGCCCGCCACCGGGTCAACACCCCCCAGGTCGGCGTGAGGGTCGACAATGCCTGGCGTGCGGCGGCCCTGATGCACGCCATCATCCGGCTGCGCCCCCTCCCGGCGCGCAACGCCCTGTACGGTGCGGCGATCGTCACGGCGTACATGAACGCCACGGGCGAAGCCGTGGACCCGCCGTACGGCGCGCTGATCGATCTCGCCCGTGACATCGACGCCGGCCGCGCCGACGGGTACGACGCGGCCGACCGCATCCGCTCCTGGCGGATCTGAACTCACCCTGGCGCAGTGGGGATGTCGGCATCGACTTCGCGTGCCGGATACATCCGCAGGCTGCTCAGCCGGTGCGGCGGTTGGGCCTCGGTGGCCGCCTCGATGCGCAGGTCGGCGACGCGCGCGCGAAGGTACAGCGGTTCGGCCTGCACGTCAGCCAGGCCCTCGCGCAGCCGCTCTGCCACCGTACTGAACAGGCCGGTCACCCAGTCCGGCGGCACGAGGCTCAGGTAACGATCATCGAAGTGCCGGCGTAGCTCCTCCTCGTCGGGGGGTGTCCATCCCGGGGTGCCGGCTGCCGCGAAGCGCGACATCACCCACCGCACCTGCGTCAGGGCGTGGCTCTCCGGGTTTTCGGCCTCGATGCGTTCCTTGAGTGCGGTCCAGCTCGGCAGCCCGTGCTCGCGGGCGATGGCCAGCTGGGCTTCGTGAAGTGTTGCGAACTCCCCTGCGGAGAGGCGGCGTTTCGCCTCGATCTTGAGGTACCGGAGGCTGGGCCGGGCGGGGAGATGCCGCGATTGATCGGACAAGGCAGTCCTTCCTCGGCGCCCGCGGGTCCGCGACATCGGGCTGGAAGATCTGCCAGTGATCTTCATGCGCAACCGGTGAGCTTGCAGCTCTGCCCGCGGACCCAGAGGCGGCCGGGAAACCCGCCAGGGCACGACCGTACACCGCCACCCCGGGGTCAGAGCAACGGATTTCGCACCGCCCACGACCAGCAAGTTGGAAGATGGGCGAAGACTCCTTGTGGGGCAAACGACCGGCACACTCAGCGGCCGGGCCGGGCTAATGTGCCCCCGTCGTACGGGCACCGTCCGCGCACACCAGCCCGCCTGAACTGCACGTTTCATGATGCACAGCACTCATTGGAGAACCATGTCGTCGTTCCGAACCCGCAGCCGCGTGCTCCGCCGAGCCGCCACTCCCCTCACCGCCGCGGCCCTCGTTCTCGGCGTCAGCGCAGCCGTCACCACCCCTGCGGCTGCCAGCGGCACCTACCACGGCGGCGCCTACGTCAACGGCTTCGGCAGCATGACGGACGGCGACTGGAACAACGAGGGCGTCGTCAACGTCAGCACCCACCGGAACTCCAACGTCGCCTGCCTGTGGCAGACCGTACTCTGGGCCGACGGCTACATGTCCGCCTCTGACATCGACGGCATATTCGGCGATCAGACCCATGCCGCCACGGTCCGGTGGCAGCGTGACCGCGGGCTGGTCGCCGACGGCTCGGCCGGTAGGAACACCTGGACCAAGGCAGGCCAAAGGCTCAACAACAGCAACCCCGAACGCAGCCCCGACGGGTTCTGGTACGGCGGCTACGGTGGCAAGAACACGAGTTTCATGGTGCGCAGCAGCTCCGCCGGCAACTGGGGGTTCGCGGAGCCCGGCAGCAGCATCCGGTGGGCCACCTACAACACCAGGACCTGTAGCTGACCCCAGCCCTCGGATCGCCGGCTCCTGGGGCAGCCAGAGGGTGCCGGGTGGGGATCGGAAGCACCCACTCAGCTGAAACGGCACACATGATTCGAACGAAAACGGCCTAGGCTGGCCGGCATGAGCGCACATTTTGACGTGGTGGTCCTGGGCGCCGGCCCCGGGGGATATGTGGCAGCGATCAGGGCGGCCCAGCTCGGCCTGAGCACGGCGATCGTCGAGGAGAAGTACTGGGGCGGCGTGTGCCTCAACGTGGGGTGCATCCCGTCGAAGGCGCTGCTGCGCAACGCGGAGCTGGCCCACATCTTCACCCAGGAGGCCAAGACCTTCGGCATCCAGGTGAACGGCGACGTGACCTTCGACTACGGCGCGGCCTTCACCCGCAGCCGCAAGGTGGCGGACGGACGTGTCAAGGGCGTCCACTACCTGATGAAGAAGAACAAGATCACCCAGTTCACCGGCCGCGGCACCTTCAGCGACGACCGCACCCTCCAGGTCTCCCTCACCGACGGCGGCACGGAAACCGTCACCTTCGGCCACTGCATCATCGCCGCCGGCGCCACCACGAAACTGCTGCCGGGCACCTCGCTCAGCGAGCGCGTGGTGACGTACGAGGAGCAGATCCTGTCCGACACGCTCCCGGAGAGCATCATCATCGCGGGCGCCGGCGCCATCGGCGTCGAGTTCGCGTACGTCCTGCACAACTACGGCGTCCAGGTCACCCTCGTCGAGTTCCTCGACCGCATCGTCCCGCTGGAGGACGAGGAGGTTTCCGCGGAACTGACCCGCCGTTACAAGCGGCTCGGCATCAATGTGCTGACCTCCACCCGGGTCGAGGCGATCAACGACTCGGGCGACTCGGTGAAGGTCATGGTGACCACGGGCGGTCAGCGGCAGACACTGCAGGCCGGAAAGGTGCTCCAGGCCATCGGCTTCCAGCCGCGGGTGCAGGGCTACGGCCTGGAGAAGACAGGCGTGAAGCTCACCGACCGCGGGGCGATCGACATCGACGCCCGCTGCCGCACGAGCGTCCCGCACATCTTCGCCATCGGCGATGTGACGGCGAAGCTGATGCTCGCCCACGCCGCCGAGTCGATGGGCATCGTGGCCGCCGAGACGATCGCCGACGCCGAGACGATGGAGCTCGACTACGTCATGATTCCGCGGGCGACCTACTGCCAGCCGCAGATCGCCAGCTTCGGCTGGACCGAGGCGCAGGCCCGCGAGCAGGGCTACGACGTCCAGGTGGCGAAGTTCCCGTTCACCGCCAACGGCAAGTCACACGGCCTGGGCGACACCGCGGGCTTCGTGAAGATCCTCAGCGACGCCCGGCACGGCGAACTCCTCGGCGCCCACCTGATCGGCCCCGAAGTCACCGAGCTCCTCCCGGAGTTGACCCTCGCCCAGCAGTGGGACCTGACCGTCCACGAGGTCGCGCGCAACGTCCACGGCCATCCGACACTGGGCGAGGCGGTCAAGGAGGCCATCCACGGGCTGGCCGGCCACATGATCAACATGTGAGCAGGGGTGCCGGAAGGGACTGTGCGGCTCCGTCCTAGCGGGCGATTCCCCACCCCATCAGGAGAGACCGCACGCCCTCCGGACCGCCGAAGGAACTGCCGTGCAGGCGGGTGACGCCCCGGGTGGACGGGCCGTCGGCGGAGCCGGGCAGCAGCCACGCCGAGCTGGGGGCGGCGTCGTCGCCCGGTGCCGACACGACGAGGTCGGCCCGGCGGTCGCCGTCGAGGTCGGTGAGGCCGACGGCCTGCCCGAAGGCGTGGTTGCTGCCCGGGACGCCCTGGACGTCGCTCTCGTCGAGCACGCGGGCGCCGCGGCCCGTCAGTCCGTGCCGTCCGCCCAGGAAGAGCAGCACCTCCTCCGGGCCCGCCTGCGCGTACACCTCGGCCCGGGGTGCCCCGGCCACGACGTCGGCGTAGCCGTCGCCGTTCACGTCGCCCGCGTCCAGGGACGTGAATACGGCGTCCTCGTTCTGGGGCTCCTTGCCGGGCACGCCCGGGGAGTCCCGGTCGAGGGTGGTGGTACGGGGCCCCGGGCCGTCCTTGGTGCCGTACGCCACGGTCACCGAGCTGCGGCTCGCCCGGCCGCCCCGAGGGCTGACGATCAGGTCGCCGTAGCCGTCTCCGTCCACGTCACCGACCGTGGCCGTCGCCCCGGCGGGGACGTGGGTGTCGTCGGGGCGGGCGAAGCCGTCGGGGCCGCCCCGCAGGTAACTGCCGGTCCAGTGCAGGGCGGACCACTTCTCCTCGCCGCCGGTGTCGTCGTCGTGGAAGCTCACCAGGTCGTCGATGCCGTCGCCGTTGAGGTCCCCGGCGACGAGATCCCGGTACGCCGCCTCGCGCGGCAGAGCGGCGGGCATTCGGGGCGCGGGCACCGGACCCGTTCCGGCGGGAGTGCCGTCCCGCCGGAACGGGCCCTTCAACAGCCCTTTGTCGGAGCCGAGTCCGAACACGAGGTCGGCGTGCCCGTCACCGTCGAAGTCACCGGCGGCGAGCTGCTCCTCGAGGAGGGGTTCCTGCATCCCGGGGACGTGGCTGCCGTCCGTCCCCGGCACTCTGGCGGCATGCGTCAGCCCCCGCCGTGAGCCCCACATGACGATCACGCGGGCGCCGTCCCGCTCGAACACGGAAGCCGCGAGGTCGGTGTAGCCGTCGCCGTCGAAGTCCTGGGCCACCGTGTCGGACCCGAACATCGCCTCGTCGCGCGCCGTGCCGGGTATGCCGGGGTCGTTCTGCGTGAGGTACTGGCACCGCTCCAGGCCCGTCCCGGAACCCGAGCCGTACGCCACTTGGATGCTTCCGCCGAGGTATCCGTTCTCGACGTCTCCTGGGCCCGCTGTCAGTGCCATGTCGGGGTGACCGTCGCCGTCGAAGTCCGGGGTGGGGGAGACGACGGTGGACGGCTTGGCGCGGGCGGTCCCGTCGACGGGTGGGGTGCCGCGGACGGTGGTCCGGCAGGCGTGCGGCGCGGCGATCTCCGGCGGCTCGTCGTCCGCGAGTACGGATCCCACGACGAGGACCACCGCGAGACCTGCCGCACCGCCCCCCAACGCCAACTCCCGTTTGCTGATACGTCCCCGCACGCACTCCTCCTGTTCGCCTCACACGTCCCGTACGCGCAAGAACGCCCCAGCCATGGTCAGCGGTTCCGCCGGAGTCGCACCACGGCGCAATTGCCGTACACCGCCGGGCAGTTACTGAACGAAGGAGACGTCAGGCAGACGTGGCGACGGGCCGTCGAGGAGGTGGTCGTCGCGGCCTCGGAGCCAGCGGTCGAAGAACGAGGTGACACAGGCCCGGATGGTCGCGACCGCACGGGCGGGTCCGATCGTGCCGATGGCCTCCTCGACGACATCCTGGCCGAGCCCGGTCTGCGGCATCACCGCGGCGAGGTCGGTGTACGTCTGGTGCCGGGAGCCGCGCAAGGTCAGATCGCGGCGCCAACCGGTGCTGTGCGACCAGAACGCCGCCCAGGACGGCTCGGTCCCCGCGTGGTCGCTGCCTTCTCGGCCCATCAGGAGGAACGGCCGGTCCAAGCCGTGCCGGGCGACCGGTGAGAGGTTGGTTCCGTTCGGCTCCTGGTTGAACTCCAGCGTGCCGTCCAGGTCGATTCCGGCATGGATCCGCCCGTCCTCGTACATGCTCTGCGCGGCGGTGAACCCACCCCCCGACTGGCCGGCCATACCGATCCGACGCAGATCGAGGACGTCGGACAGCCCGTGCGGCAGCGCACCCAGCCGGTCCACGACGAACCGCGTGTCCGCGACCCGGACGCGCAGCATCTTCTCCAGCAGCGCGGCCACAGTGCCCTCGCGATGCGCTCGCGCGAACTCCTCGAACAGCACCTCGTTGGTCCTGACCGAGCCGTCGGGAAACTGCACTCCCGGGGACTCGTAGGTGTGGTCGACGGTGACGACGACGAACCCCTGGCTGGCCAGTTCCTCGACCAGTACGGTGCCCCAGCTGCGTGGATCGCCGGCGCCCGGCGAGTACAGCACGACCGGCCGCCGCCTGCCCCGTGGATCCGCGGGCGCCTCCCGGTAGGCGTGTGTGCGTGTGCCCGTCCAGTCCACCGTGCCCGAGGGGATCCGATGGGGCGACTGCGCGTCGAAGGCCTGGGCCGCCCCGGGCTCCATGTACGGCGCGAGGTCATGGCCGTGGCCCGGCGCGAGGGCCGGATACCAGACGCTGATCATCAACTCGCGGTACGGCAGCGACGGAATCCACGGGTCGGGTCGGGTACGGTCCTCCAGCCGCCGCGAAACCGTACCGATCGTGAACGGTCCTGTCGGCTCGGGCAGACGCAAGCGCCGCCTTGCCGGGTGCCGGGCCGGCTGGGCGCGTGCGCCGGACGTACCCACAAGTGGCAGCATCGCCAGGGCAGTTGCAGCTACGAACTCCCGGCGGGGGAGGGAAGAGGAAGCCATGCCGCCATCCTGGCCAGGCCCCGTCGCGGCGTCATGCGTGACACCACCAGCAGTCGTGGTTCGGGTTTCCCCAGGACCAGGGTCAGTCGCTCCTCGCGGGCACAACCGGACGATCTGCGCGACGAGTGGGGCGTCGGCGGGGCGCAACCGCCGGACTCTGATCGCCGGTGAGCCTGCGTCCAGCGGACACGTGCGAGCCATCGCCACCCGGGAGTCCCTGAAGGCGGGACAGTTCGCTCGCGCAGCGCTGCAGCGCCACTTCCAGGACCTCGGGCATGGTCAGGGTGCCGGTGCCGTCCGGCGGGACGATCCAGCGCAGCGCGCCCCAGCGGCAGTGCGGCGCGGGAGCGGCGATCCACGTCCCCCTGCCGAGAAGGCGCAGTCCGGTGCCGATCCAGACGGCGTACGGCTCCGGGGGCAGGAGGAAGCCCACATGACGGCGACGCGTATCCAGCAGGCAGGGGCCGGGGTTGAGCAGCGGCAGCTCCTCCAGAAGCTCGGCGACCCGCAGCCCGAGTTCTTCCGGCACGACCAGCACGTCCCAGAACCGTCCGGCGGCGAGCAGGGTGACCCCGGTACTGCCGTTCTGCCACTCCTCCTTGCAGGCACGGGGATCCTCCGACGCCGCGGCCAGCCACTCCATTGACCTCGTCCACTGCGTGAGTGCCATCAAAGCCTCCTAGTAGTGCGCCGATGTGCTGCACTGCCCGCCCGGGGCTGTTCGTGGGTGACTTGAGGTGATCGTGGGTTGTTGGGCTGGAATTACAGATGTGGATGATCGGTTGATGCCCCAGTGCATCGGGTGCCGGGTGCCGCGAACAGACGGCCGGGGCTCAATTCCCCGTATGGGGTGAGCGCCCGCGCGCCAAACCGGCAGGTATATGCACGGGTGCGCTCCGGCGCCGCCTCGGGGCGCGTGAGGGGACACGGAAGGTGCGGTCGGCGCCGTACCGCGCCGACCGCACAAGGGCCTACGGACGCTCAGTTCCCGCTACTGCTCGGCCGGTTGCGCTGGCGCAGCGAGATCCGGTTGCCGTCCGGGTCCACCGCCTCGATGCGGATCCCGAACGCGTAGTCCTCCGGTTCGGGCTGGTCGAATGCCACACCGCGGTCGCGCAGCACCTTGAAGTCCTTCCGCAGATCGTCTGATTCGAGGAAGACCGGACCAGGTGTGGTGTCCGGCTCCGCCTCGGCCGGCTGCCCCGAGGCCGCGGCGTGCGGCCAGAGGAGGACCTCGACGGGACTGCCGGGGACGCCTACGGTGAGGAAGCGCCCCAGCGGACTGGAAACGTCGACGCGCTCCTCCAGACCGAGTTGTTCCGTGTAGAACCGCAGCGCGCGGTCCTGGTCGGTGACGTAGAGCGTCACGTACATGATGTTGGTCAGCATCGTGTTGTCCGTTCTGATTGCAGGTCCGACGACCTGTCGTGTTGCTTCGTCACGTCACTGACGGACCCCGCCGGGAGAATGTGACGCATGGACGCCAAGACGACGCGCCTCGACACTGCTCGGATCCGGGCGGCTCGCCGGGTGATCGACCCGGTCTTTCTCGACACTCCGCTGTACCGCTGCGAGCCGCTGGAACCCGACCTCGGCTGCAGGGTGAGCATCAAGCTCGAAACGGCGAACCCGGTCCGCAGCTTCAAGGCCCGCGGCACCGAGGTGGTCGCGAGCCTGCTCACCGACGATGGCTCGCGGGCCGTGGTGTGTGCCAGCGCGGGCAACCTTGGCCAGGCCCTGGCGTGGTCCGGTCGCGGCCGGGGGCTCGATGTGACCGTCGTGGCGTCCCGCTTCGCGACTGCGGCCAAGCTTGATCGCATCCGTGACCTGGGCGCCGGGCTGGAACTGGTGGACGGCGACCACGAGTTGGCTCGCGAGCGGGCGGCGGCCATCGCGCGGTACGACGGCATCCGGCTGGTCGAGGACAGCCTGGACATCGAGACCTGCGAGGGCGCGGCGACCATCGGCCTGGAACTGCTGGACGCCGCGCCCTCGTTCGACGCCGTGCTGATCGCTCTGGGCGGCGGGGCGCTGGCCACCGGTGTGGGGCATGTGCTGAAGGCCCTGGCTCCCGATGTCGAAGTGATCTGCGTCCAGCCGCTGGGCGCACCGGCGATGACGCAGTCGTGGCGCAGGCGGCGCGTGATCACCACAGACTCGACGAACACCATCGCCGACGGAGTCGCCGGCCGGCGTCCCATCCCGGCCGTCCTGGACGACCTCCTCCTGGTCGCCGACGACGCCGTCCTGGTCCAGGAGGCGTCGATCATCGCCGGTATGCGGATGCTCCTCGACCACGCCGGCCTCGTCGTCGAACCGTCGGCGGCGCTCGGCATCGCGGCGATCCTCGAAGACCGTGACCGCTTCGCCTGCCGGCACGTCGTCACCATCGTCTGCGGCAGCAACGTCGACGTGGAAACGTATCACCGCTGGGTCGGTGCGGCTTCCGGCCACAGGCCGTGACACTGGCGGGCGATGAGTTCGCCCCGGGCCAACGGTCTTCTCTTCGGCAGGCCTCCGGCCCCGGACGCCACCTGTCCCGGCCCGGTGCGACGTAGAGCAGGACCCTGACAGGAGACGCCCCCGCATGACTGAACCGGAACTGACAGCAGACGGCTTCCGGAAGGCTGGCGTCTGGCGCTTGATCCGTGCTGAGCGAGCGGCGCTGGCGGCTGATCTCGCGGGTCTGACGGACGAGCAGTGGAAAACGCCGTCGCTGTGCACCGAGTTGACGGTGCGTGAGGTACTGGCACATCTCACTGCCGCAGCGAGTCTCAACTCCGTGCGGTGGCTGGCGGGTGTGCTCCGCTGCCGGTTCGACTTCGACAAGCAGGTGGCGATGCGGCTGGCCGAGCAACTGGGTGCGACGCCGGCCGAGACGCTGGCGAGATTCCAGCGTGTGGTCCCCAGTACGACCAAGCCTCCCCTCCCCGTCATCGCGATGCTCGGCGAGACGATCGTGCACGCGGAGGACATCCGCCGCCCGCTGGGTATCGGCCGTGACCATCCGATCGACGTGGTCACGCTGGTGGCGGAGTACTACCGGGGCTCCGACCTCGTGGTGGTGGCCAAGGGGCGCATCGGTGGGCTGAAACTCGTCGCGAAGGACACCCCCTTCACCACTGGATCCGGGCCACTGGTCTCGGGTACGACCTTGGCGCTGGTCATGGCGATGACCGGGCGCGCGACGTACTGCGACGACCTCGAAGGCGACGGTGTCGAGCTTTTGCGCAGTCGCTGCGGGACGCGATGACCGCGACCGACTCCACGCACGCCGCGAGAGGGATCTCCGGTTCTAGACTCTGCTCATGGACAGGACCGACCGCGCCAGCCGGGTGATCGCGGCACCTCCGGCGGCTGTCTACGGAGCCCTCCTCGACCGGGAGTCCCTGGAGGCATGGTTGCCGCCGGACGGCATGCGCGGGCGGGTCGAGCGGTGGGATCCCCAGCCCGGCGGTGGGTTCCGGATGGTCCTCACCTACCTCGACCCCACCGACAGCCCCGGCAAGACGTCGGACGCGACGGATGTCGTCGACGTCGAATTCGCCGACCTGGTGCCGCCGGAGCGCGTGGTGCAGCGGGCGGTGTTCGAGGCCGACGACCCGTCCTACGCGGGCACCATGACGATGACCTGGCATCTCGCTGCCACGGGTGGCGGGACCGAGGTGACCGTCACCGCCACGGGCGTGCCACCCGGCATCGACCACGCCGCCCACGAGGACGGGATCACCTCCTCGCTGGCCAACCTGGCGTCGTATGTCGAAAGGGCCGACTGACTCCGGCTGGACGTCAGCAGCGTCAGTCATCGGATGTCCTCCGGCCATTGGCCCGCCAGCCGCTTGATGACATGGTGCTCCGACCTCATTCACCCGATCAATTCTCGTCCTGCGACTTGACGAGCACATGCAATGTCGCCGATTCTGCGGGTCATCCAACGTATCGGCATGAGGAGACGGCGCATGCCCGAATCATCCTCGTCCAGACGCACATTCCTCGGAGCTTTAACGGCGGGAGGTGCCTCGGCAACGCTGGGAGCCGCCGCTCCCGCACGCGCCGCCCCGGCCTCCGCGGCCGACCATGCAAGCCTCGACCACGCGGGCCTGCCGCCCCTCCGCGACGGAATGCGCCACGGCGGCGCATGGGAACGGTTCCTCAAAGGCCAGGACCTGGTGTGGGGCCGCATTCCGCGCCAGTGGTACGAGGGCCCGTTCCTCGGCAACGGCTTCCTCGCCTCGACGATCTACCTCCCGCAGTTCACGAACGAGGTCAGGTTCGACGTCCAGCACAGCGAGGTACAGGACCACCGCACCGACCTCGACGCCAAGTACGGCCTGTGCCGACTGCCCATCGGGTACCTGACGTTGACCCCGCAGGGCATCGTCACCGGCATCGACTGGCGCCTGAGCCTGTGGAACGCGGAACTCACCGGCGAGATCACCACCACCCTCGGGACGATCGCGCTGAGCGCGTACGTGCACGCGGAACACCCGGTCATGGTCGTGAGCCTGCAGCCGAGCACCGGCGAGCGGAAGGCGGCGTGGACGTTCACCCCCGAGCCATCGGTCAGCCCACGCCAGCGCACCAACCCCGACCCGTCGTACGTCCCCAACCCGGACCCCACGCTCAAGTCCTACGGCGACACCGAACTCGTCGTGCAACCGCTGCTGGCCGGCGGCCAGTACGTCACCGCGTACACCGAGGCCGAGCGGGACGGCCGACGCCATCTGTACGTCACCGTCGCGCACTCCCATCCCGACGAGACCGCCGAGGGCCGGGCGCTCGACGACCTCCGCGCCGCCCGGCGCCGACCGCCCAGCCTGCTGCGCGGATCCCATCTCGCGTGGTGGCACGCGTACTACCCAAAGAGCTTCCTCTCCGTCCCCGACCAACGACTGCAGAGCTTCTACTGGATCCAGCTCTACAAGGTCGCCTCCGCCACCCGCGAGAACGCCCCCGTCATGGCCACCACCGGCCCCTGGCTACAGCCCACCGGCTGGCCCAACGCCTGGTGGAACCTCAACGTCCAGCTCGAGTACTGGCTGATCAACGGCGCCAACCACCCCGAACTCGACGCGCTCACCCGCACCGTGGACGAGAACCGGCAGGTCCTGATCGACCACGTACCGCCGCAGTACCGGCACGACTCGGCCGGCGTCTCCCGCAGCACCGACATCCACGCCCGCGGCGCCCAGCTCGGCATCCCCGGCCAGGGCGCCCCCGAGATCGGCAACCTGACCTGGGCGCTGCACAACGTCTGGCTGTCCTACCGGCACTCCATGGACGACGACGTACTGCGCGACGTCCTGTTCCCGCTGCTGCGCCGCTCGGTCAACTACTACCTGCACTTCCTCACCGAGGGCGCCGACGGCCGCCTGCACCTGCCGGCCACCTTCTCGCCCGAGTACGGCAGCGCCCCGGACTGCACATACGACCTGGCACTTCTGCGCTGGGGCTGCACCGCGCTGCTGTCCGCCGCCGAGCGGCTCGGCATCGACGACCAACTGGCGCCCCGCTGGCGCGAGGTACTGGGCAGGCTCGCCGATTACGCCGTGGACGGGAACGGCTACATGATCGGCGCGGGCGTACCGTACGCCAAGTCGCACCGCCACTACTCCCACCTGCTGCAGGTCTACCCGCTGTACGAGATCACCTGGGAGCAGCCGGAGCACCGTGAGCTGATCGAGAAGTCGCTGAACCACTGGATCGGCTTCACCGGCGCCCTGCAGGGCTACAGCTTCACCGGTGCCGCCTCCATCGCGGCCGGCATGGGCCGTGGCGACGACAGCCTGCACTACCTCGACGAGCTGATGGCCCAGGGCTTCATCAAGCCCAACACCATGTACAAGGAGGGCGGCGGCCCCGTCATCGAGACGCCGCTGTCTGCCGCGCAGTCGCTGCACGACATGCTCGTACAGAGCTGGGGCGGAGTCATTCGCGTCTTCCCCGCGGTGCCCGCGGCCTGGGCGGACGCCGTGGTGCACAACTTCCGCACCGAGGGCGCCTTCCTGGTCTCCGCGGTCCGGGAGGACGGCGCCACCCGCTGGATAC
The DNA here is from genome assembly GCF_052245395.1 of Streptomyces sp. 4N124. Classification (NCBI taxonomy): domain Bacteria; kingdom Bacillati; phylum Actinomycetota; class Actinomycetes; order Kitasatosporales; family Streptomycetaceae; genus Streptomyces; species Streptomyces sp. 4N124. Next base: position 215,785 of record NZ_JBQQBS010000003.1, on the reverse strand, counting down.
GGGTGAAGAGCCTGGCCGGCGAGCCGTGCCGGGTGCGGCACGGCATCACCGGGCCGGTCGAGGTCGACGGCGCCCGCTGGCACCCGGCGGCGGAGGGCGTCATCGAACTCGACCTGCCGAGGCACGGCGAGGCCCTGATCCGCCGCCGCGACACCCGGCACTTCGCGATCGCCCCCGTCAAGGTCACCAAGCCCGCGGACCCTTGGGGCCTGAAGGCCGTGCCGCCGCCCGGCGAGACCGTCCCCGTCGACCTGTCCGGACACGTCGACAACGACGGCGTATCCCGCGAAGAGGCCATGACCGACGGCGACTTCGACGGCAACGGCTTCACCTACCCGGCCGAGGAACTGCCGTCGCCCGGCGACCTCGTATGGGAGGGCCTGCTCTTCACCTTCCCCGCGTACGGCGACGGAAAGGTCAACAACGTCACCGGGAACGGGCAGCGGATCACAGTCCCACCCGGCACCTACGCCAAGATCCACCTGCTCGGCGCCGCAAGTGGCGGCAACCTCACCGCCGCCCGGCTCGTCGGCGGATTCGCCGACGGCTCCACCAGCGAGGTGGACTTCGCGCTCACGGACTGGGGAGGACAGCCGGTCGCCGGCAACACCGAGGTGCTTCGCACCACCCACCGGCACGGGGCGAGCGGACAGAGCGGCACCAAGGTCGGCCTCTTCACGACCGCGATCGCCCTCGACCCGGCCAGCGAGCTGCGCACCCTCACCCTCCCGGTGACCGCCCGCCCCCAACTGCACCTGTTCGCCGTCTCCTTGGAAAGGCCGAAGCCATGACCCCGATCTCCCGGCGGACCTTCGTAGCGGGCAGCTCAGCGGCCGTGCTCGCGGCCGGTTCCCCGGTGGCCTGGGCAGGCCGCTCACACCATCGCGATGTGCACGGCGACCTGCTCGACGACGCCGCGATGCTCTGGAAACGCGTCCCCGGCAGCTGGCAGGAAGGACCCTTCCTGGGCAACGGCTACATGGCCGCGCACCTCTACCGGAAACCGGGCGAGGACAACGTCCTGCGCATCATGATCAACAACGGTCTGGTGCAGGACCAGCGCGGCCAGTGGGAGGCCGCGATCGGCTACTCGCGGCTCGGCGTCGGCCACCTCACCCTCACCTTCGCCGGCGCCGTCACCGCAGTGGACTGGCGGCTCGACCTCGACGACGCCGAACTGACCGGCACGATCACCACCACGCGGGGCGGCGCGAAGTTCAGCGCCCTGATCCTGAACCACCGCGACGTGCTGCTCGCCCGCCTCGAACCCACCGCGGGCGAGGAGTCCGCGAGTTGGGGCTTCACCCCGCTGCCCGCGCGGACGACCCGCACCATCCGCCTCCCGCCCGACTACACCGGCAACCCGGACCCGGCCGTCACGCCCGGCCTGGTCGAGCAGCCGCTGCACGCCGGCGGCGGCTACACCACCGCCTGGCGCGAGGTCCGCTCCGGTACGCGACGGCTGCTGGCCGCCTCCATCGGGTACGGCTACCCGGACTCGACGGGCCGCGAGCAGGCGGTCCGTACGGTCGACGAAACACTCGACGGCGCCCCGGACCACGACATCGCCCGGCACCGCCGCTGGTGGCACGGCTTCTACCGGCGCAGCCTCGTCTCCGTACCCGACAAGAAGGTCCAGCGCTTCTACTGGATCCAGCTCTACAAGCTGGCCTGCGCCACCCGCGCGGGCGGCCCGGTCACCCCGGTCTTCGGCCCCTGGTTCCCCGAGTCGGGAAACAGCTGGACCAACATCTGGTGGAACACCAACGTCCAGGTCACGTATCCGGTGGCCAACGGCTCGAACCACCGTGAACTCGACGCCATCACGCCCACCTTCGCCCACTACCACGAGAACCTGGAGACCAACATCCGGCCGGAGCTGCGCGACGGCGAGACCTACGCCCTCTGCCACCCCGGCGACTGGCAACTGCGCTCCGGTCCGCGCTACGTCGGACGTCCCGGCATCGACCCCAACGACCACACCGGCAACCTCATCTGGGCACTGCACAACACCTGGGTCACCTACCGCCACCACATGGACGACAAGGTGCTGCGCCACGTCATCCACCCGGTGCTCACGAAGGCGGTCAACCACCACGCCCGCTTCCTCACCGAAGGCCCGGACGGCAGGCTGCACCTGCCCGAGACCCGCTCGCCCGAATACGCCAACGCCACCGACTGCACGTACGATCTGTCGCTGCTGAGGTGGGGCTGCGCGACGCTGCTGGCCTCGGCGAAACGACTGCGGCTGGACGACCCGGGCGCCGGGCGATGGCGCGACATCCTCGCCCGCCTGGTCCCCTACCACGAGAACGAGAACGGCGTGATGATCGGCGCCGGCGTCCCTCTCGCCGAATCCCACCGCCACTTCTCCCACCTGCTGTGGCTCTACCCCCTCCAGGAGAAGCTGGAGCGCCGCACCTTCGACCACTGGACCTCGATGCAGGTCCGCTGGCACGGCTACAGCTATGCCGCCGCCTCGTCCATGGAGACCCTGTTCGGCAACGCGGAGGAGGCGCTGACGTATCTGCGCTTCTATCTGGACGGCAACGTCGTCGACAACTGCGCCCTGACACCGAACACCATGTACCGCGAGGGCTCCAACTTCGCACTGGAGAGCCCCATCAGCGCGGGCCAGTCACTGCTCGACATGGTCACCCAGAGCCACGGCGGAGTGGTGCAGGTGTTCCCCGCCGTCTCCTCGACCTGGCCCGACGCCTCGATCTCCCAGGTCCGTACGCAGGGCGCATTCCTCGTCGACGCCTCCCGGTCGGGCGGCCGGACCGACTGGATCGCCGTGACCAGCGAGGCGGGCGAACCGCTGTTGCTGCGGCACGGAATCGACGGCGAGATCGAGGTCCGCGACAAGGCGAACGGCTCCCGGCTCCCGTACCGCGACCGCGGCGACGGAACCATCGCCGTCGCCGTGCGCCGGGGCCGCACGGCTGTGGTGACCCGGCGCGGCGACCGGCCGCGGCTCGAACCACGGAACGTCCCGGCCAACGGCGACGCCCTCGCGTGGGGCCTGCCGTAGCGATGCCCGACCCCCCACCGATCGACACCATCGACACAGGAGGGCACGTATGCACAGCAAGCGCAGAGCACTCGCCACGGTCTGCACCGCGGCCGCGGCCGTCATGACCCTGCTCGCAGGCCAGGCCCATGCCGCGGTGATCTGGGACGGCGACGCCTCCCGAGGCACCGGCGTCTTCGGCCACATCGGCAGCAACTGCGCCGCACCCGGCAACGTGACCGCGGTGGCGGACTCCGCGCGGGGCGAGGTGTGGCGCTATCGCAAGCCGGCCGGCTCCAACCGCTGCGAGAGCCGCGGCATCGTCGTGGGCGGCGACGACTACACCTTCACCAACGGCAGCACCCGCTACCTGGGCTGGTCCAGCAAGCTCTCCAGCACGGTCGACAACAACGCGATCTTCCAGTGGAAGTCGTACGGCGACCACCAGCAGAACTGGCCCGTCGTGCTCAAGATGATCGGCGGCAAGCTGACGATGATCCAGCGGCAACCGGACGGCACCGTGCACACGATCTGGTCCAGGTCCGTCTCCGCCGGTGCCTGGAACCACATCGTCGTCGGCCTCCACCTGTCCGACCAGACCCGCGGCGGCTGGGTCGAACTCTGGTTCAACGGCGCCAAGCAGACCTTCAACAGCGGCACCCAGCGCTGGAACTGCCGGACCTTCGACAGTGAGAACCACCCGAAGTGGGGCGTCTACGGCGCCGACTCCAACTCGGTGGACCACTACGTGGACGCTCTGAAGGTCGGCACGTCCTACGGGGACGTGGACTGAGCCTCCGGTGGTGAACGGCAGCGTCCGGCGGCGCACTTCCGCCGCCGGACGCTGCCTCGGCATCGCGGTCGGTTAGGGTGCGCGAATGTCACACGCGCGTACGCATTTCGGCTACCGGACGGGCGGCCTATGGGCCGCGGTAGGAATCTCCTTCTGCGCTGTGGTGGTTGGCTCGCTGATCGCCTTGTTCGGCATGCTCGAATTCGACGAGCGGTGCATGCAGGGGCTGACGCAGGGGCCGGGCCCCTTTCGGCGGGTGCGGGGTCAGGCGTTCCCGCCGGCCACCATCTGCGAGTTCCAGAATGGGGAGGTCTCCTCGATCGGCGGCGGGGGAGTGCTCAGCGTGCTGCTCTGGGGCTGCATGCTGACCCTGGTCACCTGCCTGCTCGTGGCCCTGATCGCCGAGTGTCTCGACCCGCGACCCGGCAGCGACCTGGTCGTGCCGATGTCCAGGATCGAGAAACTCCGCCGTACGGGGGCGGCGTTCTTCGTGATCGGCTCCGTCTTCCTCATGGTCTACGCGTTCGCCGGATGGCGGCTGGTCGCGGGGCCGTCGTCGGCCTGCGCGGCCGGGGCGGACTGGGGGACCAACGCACCGAAGACGCTTGAGTACAGCTTCTTCCCGCCTCAGGCGACCTGCCAGTACACCAGTGGCCTGACGCGGCAGATGAACCCCGACTGGGTGGCATCGCTGGCGACCGAGTTGGCCGTTCCCGCACTGATAGCGGGAGTGGGCTTCGCTCTTGCCTGGCGGCGCTGGGCCGTGGATCGGGCGCCCGACTCAGGTCCGGCAACGAGGAGTTGGGGACGGTCACGCCGGGCTTCGACGGCTGAGGCCGGTCAGTCCGTATCCCGCTCCGGCAGGGGCGAGTAGCGGGTGGGCCCAGGTGTCTGGCCCTCCGGTGGGTAGTCGCAGTCGAGGCTGGAGATCTCGTAGTCGTCGCCCTCGTTCTGCTCCTGGTCGACCACCACCGCCGCGGTACAGACACGGCCGTGCTCGTCCGTGAACGTGACGATCTCGCTGTAATCCGTCGGGGTGCCGCACCCCGTGAGCAGCAGCGCCATCGTCCCCACGGCCACCGCCGCGCCGAGCCCCCACAGCCGTTTCATCCCGCGCGCCCCCCATGTCCGCTGCGTCGTCCAACTCGGTCCCCGCTGCACAACGTAGCCGTCGACGACGGTGGTCACCAGGTCTCTTAGGCGCCGTCGGCGGAGCCGGAACCGGTCGAGCATCGATCACCTCCAGCGCTTGTTTCGATGTGTCTCTATGTTGACGTTTCTCGATTCAAGGCGCAAGGTTGCATCAATGGACATCAATACAGGCCGTTCCGGGGCGCACCGCGCCCCACAACCCGGGAGTGAGCCATGAGCGAGCAGTCCACAGACCTGCGCGAATCTGTCCGTCAGCGGTACGCGGCGGCGGCCGTGCAGGTCACCGAAGGCGGAACCGCCTGTTGCGGGCCGCAGCCGGTCGAGGTCGACGAGAACTTCGGCTCCACCCTGTACGCCCCGGACGAGCGCGACACGCTGCCCGCCGAGGCCGTCGCCGCCTCCCTCGGCTGCGGCAACCCCACAGCCGTCGCCGAGCTGCGCGAGGGCGAACGCGTCCTGGACCTCGGCTCCGGCGGCGGCATCGACGTCCTGCTCTCCGGCCGCCGCGTCGGGCCGACGGGCAAGGCATACGGGCTGGACATGACCGACGAGATGCTCGCCCTCGCCCTGGCCAACGCCGAGAAGGCGGGCGCGACCAACGTCGAGTTCCTCAAGGGCACCATCGAATCCATCCCGCTGCCCGCGAACAGCATCGACGTGGTGATCTCCAACTGTGTCATCAACCTGTCCGTCGACAAGCCCGCCGTCTTCGCCGAGGCCTTCCGCGTGCTCAAGCCCGGCGGCCGGATCGGAGTCTCCGACGTCGTCGCCGACGACACCCTCACCACCCGACAGCGCGCCGAGCGCGGCGATTACGTCGGCTGCATCGCGGGAGCCCTGTCCTTCGCCGAATACCGCGCGGGCCTGGCGGCCGCCGGCTTCACGGACATCGAGATCACCGCCACCCACTCGGTCGCCGACGGCATGCACTCCGCGATCGTCCACGCCACCAAGCCCACCACCGCCACCGGCCCGGACACCGCCGCGACGCGCGCGGCGGACGACTCCTGTTGCGGCGGCGTCACCACCTGCCAGAACTGACCTCGCACGCCCCCCGACAAGGCCCCAGATCACCGCTGCTCCGTACCTGCCGTACGACGTGCTGCCCTCCCTAACTGCAAGACCGCCCATCCCGCCCCACACGTCACTGCTTAAGGTCATCCAGTGACGAGTAGCAACGCGCCCCGTTCCCCTGTCCTCGACGGCACCCGTCCGACGACGGCGCCCAGCAACTGGCGCTATCGGCTTCGCCAGTTCGGATACACCGCAGGCCCTCGGACCGACACCCGCGAGCGCCTGGTTCCGCCCTTTCGGGAGCCGTCCACTCGCCTCTGGGCATTCATGGGCTTCAGCCCGGAATCGGGCCACCGCATCGCGAGGGCGATGGACTGGCTGGGGCCGGTACTCGTCGCCGTAGTGGCCGGAGCGATACGTTTCTGGCAGCTCGGCCGTCCACATGCCTTCGTCTTCGACGAGACCTACTACGCCAAGGACGCCTGGTCCCTGCTGCAGTTCGGCTACGAGGGCACCTGGCCGGACCGCAAGATCGCCGACCCGCAGGTACTCGCGGACCCTCAGGTGATCCCGCTCTCCGACACCGGGGCCTTCGTCGCACACCCGCCCATGGGCAAGTGGGTGATTGCCCTCGGCGAGGGGATGTTCGGCCTCGACCCGTTCGGCTGGCGCTTCATGACGGCGGTCCTGGGCACGCTGTCGGTGCTGATGCTGTGCCGAATAGGCCGCCGCCTGTTCCGCTCTACGATGCTGGGCTGCCTGGCCGGCGCACTGCTGGCGATGGACGGCCTGCATGTGGTGATGAGCCGTACCGCTCTGCTGGACCTCGTCGTCATGTTCTTCGTGCTGGCGGCGTTCGGATGTCTGCTGATCGACCGGGACCAGGCGCGGGCCCGGCTCGCGGCGGCCCTGCCGGTCGGCGAGGACGGCCGTACGCGCCCGGACGGGAACACGGGTGACCATGCCGGGACGGGCTTGCGTCCATGGCGGCTCGCTGCCGGCGTCTTCCTGGGGCTGGCGGCTTCGAGCAAATGGAGCGGCCTGTATTTCCTGGTCTTCTTCGTGGCCCTGGCCTTGCTGTGGGACGTCGGCGCGCGCCGCGTGGCGGGGGCGCGCCATCCGTATCGTGCCGTGTTGCGCAAGGACCTCGGCTGGTCGGTACTGTCCCTCGCCGCGGTCAGTGTGGTGACGTATCTGGCGACTTGGAGCGGCTGGTTCCTGTCCGACAACGGTTACGGACGCCACTGGGCCGACGGCCGCGGCGGCACCTGGTCGTGGATTCCTGCTCCGCTGCGCAGCCTGTGGCATTACGAGTACGGGGTCTACCAGTTCAATGTGGGGCTGCACACTCCCCACAAGTACGAGTCCAACCCCTGGAGTTGGCTGGTCCTCGGCCGCCCGGTGCTCTTCCACTACCAGTCACCGGCGCCCGGGAAAGAGGGCTGCACCGCGACGACCGACTGCTCACAGACGATCCTCGCGCTCGGCACGCCGCTCCTGTGGTGGTCGGCCTGCTGCGCACTCATCTACCTGCTCTACCGATGGGCACTGCGCCGCGACTGGCGCGCCGGCGCCATCCTGTGCGCGGTGAGCGCCGGTTATCTGCCCTGGTTCCTGTACCAGGACCGTACGATCTTCTCCTTCTACGCCGTCGTCTTCGTGCCGTACCTGAGCCTGGCGGTGACGATGATGCTGGGAGCGGTGCTGGGACCGCCGGGGGCGGCTGAAAGACGCCGCATCCAGGGGGCGGTGGCGGCGGGCGCGCTCGTGCTGCTCATCGCCTGGAACTTCATCTACTTCTTCCCGATCTACATGGGACAGACGATCCCGTACGGCGACTGGCGCGCCAGGATGTGGCTCGACACGTGGATCTGAAGCCACGGCAGGCTGCCGGGGGGCGGCGGCGACGCGACTGCGTCAACTGGCGGCTGCGCCGAACCACTTGGGCAGTCGGCCGAGCAGATCCTGCTGGTCGTCGCCGACCCACGCCACATGGCCGTCCGGCCGGAGGAGTACCGCGGGAACGTCCAGTTCCTCGCTCACGTCGACGACGTGGTCGACCCGGTCGTCCCAGCCCGCGACCGACAGCCGGCCGGTCTGGTCGAGCAGCAGCCCGCGACCGCCGTGCATCAGCTCGTAGAGGTTCCCCCGCTTCAGCTCCACGTCCCGCAGCCGTCGGCCGAGGAGTTCGTGGCCCTCGCCGAAGTCGTAGCGGATCCCGGTCGCGGTGATCTTCTCGGTGAGGTACAGGTTCACCTCCTCGAAGGCCATCAGTTCCGACAGCAGCCTGCGTACGGCCTGGGGGCCCGGCTCGTTGGACAGCAGCTCCATCTGCGCGCGGGTGTTGTTCAGCACGTCGGCGGCGACCGGGTGCCGCTCGGTGTGGTAGCTGTCCAGCAACCCGTGCGGTGCCCAGCCGCCCACCTCGGCGGCCAGTTTCCAGCCGAGGTTGAACGCGTCCTGGATGCCGAGGTTGAGCCCCTGCCCGCCGACCGGCGGGTGGATGTGCGCCGCGTCGCCCGCGAGCAGCACCCGGCCGACGCGGTAGCGCTCGGCAAGCCGGGTGGCGTCGCCGAAGCGGGACAGCCAGCGTGGTGAGTGCACGCCGAAGTCGGTGCAGGCGGTCACCCGCAGCTGTCGCTTGAACTCCTCGAGAGTCGGCGGTACGGAGCGGTCCTCGGCCACCCCCTCGGCGGGCACGCCGACGCGGTACACGCCGTCCCCCAGGGGCATGGCGCCGAACCGCTTCTCGGTCTTGCGGACTTCGGCCACTACGGCGGCCAGCGTCTCCGGCTCCGCGGTCACCTTCATCTCGCCCAGCAGGGTCTCGACCCGGCTGGGCTCGCCGGGGAAGCCGACGCCGAGCAGCTTGCGCACCGTGCTGCGGCCGCCGTCGCACCCGACGACGTAGCGCGAGCGCAGCCGCGTGCCGTCGGCCAACTCGGCACTCACCCCATGGTCGTCCTGGCTCAGCCCGGCCAGCGCGCAGCCGCGCCGGACCTCGGCGCCGAGATCGGTGGCGCGCTCGGCCAGCAGGCGGTCGGTGGTGGTCTGCGGGATGCCGAGGACGTACGGATGTGAGGTGTCCAGCCCTTCCGGCGCGGGCTTGCTGATTCCGGCGAAGAAGCCACCGACCGGGTACTGCTGACCGAGCGCCAGGAACCGTTCGAGCAGCCCGCGCTGATCCATCACCTCGATGCTGCGCGCGTGCAGGCCGAGCGAGCGGACAATCGGGGTCGGCTCCACGTCCTTCTCCAGCACGACCACGTGCACCCCGTGCAACCGCAACTCACCGGCCAGCATTAAACCGGTCGGTCCGCCGCCGACCACGATCACGTCAATCATCAGCACGCCCTCTCGCGCGAAAAGCGCATGTAATCCGTGAATCCGTCATTTCCGCAGCTTCTGGCTTTGGCCGCCCATTCTGTGGGAGGACCGGGGCCTTGCCGCAAGCCCCCCAGTGCGCTATAGGTTGAGAGTGGCAAGGAGTACATACTCCTTGCCTTTGCTGTGCCCGGCGCTCGCCGCCGTGCCCGCGCCCCGGCTGCTTTGGCTCAGCTCAGCGTGTCCATCAGGGCGGTGACATAGCCTCATACGCCTCACCGCCGCATAACCAGCCAACCCGGCACCGCTAGGAGTTGGCGGCCTTTGCCAGGACGTGGGCGAGTTCGCGGGGGCGGGTGACCATCGGCCAGTGGCCCGAGTCGAGGTCCACGTACTCAAGGTGGGTGGCGCGGGCGAGCTCAGGACTCTCACCGGCGGCGATCCACTCCTCGGCCTGGGCGGGGGTGAACTCCGGGCAGACAACCACAACGGGGACGTCGAAGCGGCGCTCGTCGGTCAGGCGTACGACTCCTCTGGCGACTGCCTCGGGGACAGGAACGGCGGCGGACGCAAAGCGATCCCGGCTCTCCTGGTCCAGGTCGGCGGCGTCCGCGCCCTCGAAGGGACTCCAGCCCGGGAAAGGCACGGTGCCGCCCTCGATCGCGAAGTGATCGGCGTAGGCCCGCCCGTCGGCGGCGGGGAAGCCGCCGATCAGGATGACCTTGGCCACCTTCTCCGGTCGTGCGTCGGCGGCCAGCCAGGCCAGACTCGATGCGGCGGAGTGCCCTACCACGAGGGGCTTTTCGGACGCCGCGTCAACCGCGGCGAGCACTGTTCCCAACTGGTCCTCAAGCGTCGCGGACGCGGTGCCGTCGCCCTGGCCCGGGAGGGTGAGCGGCACGGGACGGTGGCCGAGCGCGGTGAGTTCAGGTACGACGTCGTCCCAGGCGGATCCGTCGAGCCACAGGCCGCCGATGAGCAGAATGTCCACGGTAGTTCTCCCGGAGAGGGGTCGGATCTGGCTGTCGGCACGCTATCGGGAGGCTCTGACACCGGGCTCAGGTCAGGATGTGATCTTCGAAAACGGCACCTCACGCTGCGTGCGCGATCCGGCCGTATGCGGTGGACCGGCGTGACCGCCAGCGGAGAACCTCAATGCTCCCGCGCACACGCAGCCGGTCGATCGACGCGTAGGGCGGGATCAGTTGTGCGTGGTGGCCGGTGGGCCGGCGACGGCCGTGAGCCGGAGTTTGGTCTCGTCCTCGCTGGCGGGCACCGCGGTCATGATGACGATCTTGAGCTCGGAGTCGCCGTCGGTCAGGACATCGCAGTCCACCGTGATGGGGCCCACCGACGGGTGGTCGATCGTCTTGTGGTCCTCGCGGTGCGCGGCCACCTCTCCTGTCGCCCACAACTCGGCGAACTTCCTGTTGCCCGCGTTCAGTTCACGGATCAGCGCGGCCAGGCGGCTGTCCCGGGGGAAGCGGCCGGTGGCGCGGCGCAGGTCGGAGACGACGGCGGCGTCCGTGGCGTCGCGGTCCGCCTCGGTCACCGGCCACAGCGCGAGGCGGACGGGGCCGTCGTCGACCGGGAATCGGTCGCGGGCGAAGTTGCGCAGCCGGGGCGGCGTGGGGGAGGGGTCGCCCAGCAGGGCGGCCCACCCGCGGTTCCACCACACGAGTTGCCAGTCCGCCGCGAACACGGCGACCGCCACGTCCCCGAGGCGGGCGAGGACCCGCTGCATGCCGGGTGGGAGATGGTCGGAGATCGCGCCGTCCACCGGCGGTACGAGCTGGGCAAGCCGGTACAGGTGGTCCCGCTCGGCGATGGACAGTTGCAGGGCGCGCGCCAGGGACGCCACCACCGACGCCGAGGGTGTCGTGGCCCGTCCTTGTTCCAGGCGCACGATGTAGTCGACCGACACCCCGGCCAGGTCAGCCAGTTCTTCCCGCCGCAGCCCTGCCGCCCGGCGCCCGCGGGCCACCGGCAGCCCGGCGGCCCGCGGGGGCAGCCGGTCCCGCCACGTGCGGAGCACCGCGCCCAGTCCGGTTCCGGGTGACGTCGACATGATCTCCATCCTCCTGCATCCCCGGTCGTATGTGTGGGCGCGAGGGTGGTACTGGTCTTCCTACCGTCGAAGCCTCCCTGGTCCGCCTTTCCGGCCGGGACCACCATCGAAGGCATGACGATCACCTTCATCACCGGAGCCAACAAGGGTCTCGGCCGCGAGACCGCCCGCCGCCTGATCGAGTACGGCCACACCGTGCTCGTCGGAGCCCGTGACCGCCGGCGGGGCGAGGAGGCCGCTGCCGCGCTCGGCGCACGCTACGTCCCCATCGACGTGACCGACGACGCGTCCGTGGCCTCTGCGGCCGCCGACATCGCCGAACACGAAGGCAGGATCGACGTCCTGATCAACAACGCCGGTGTGCACGGCCCCATGGGCGACCCCAGCGACCTCACCGCCGCCGACGCACGCGCCGTCCTGGACGTCAACGTCATCGGCGTGGTCCGCACCACCACCGCGTTCCTGCCGCTGCTGCGCCGCTCGGACGACCCTGTGATCGTCAACGTCAGCAGCGGCATGGGCTCCCTCGCCCTCACCCACGACCCCGACCGGCCCGAGTCGCGTGTCGTCGCGCCGCTGTACACCTCGTCGAAGGCGGCCCTGACGATGTTGACCACCCAGTACGCCAAGGCGCTCAAGGACATCCGCGTCAACGCCGCCGACCCCGGCTACACCGCGACCGACCTCAACGGTCACAGCGGCCCCCAAACCGTCACCGAGGGCACGGACGCGATCGTCGCCCTGGCCACCGAGGGGCCCGGCGCCGGTACCGGACGCTTCGTCTCCCGGCACGGCGATATCGCCTGGTCCTGAAACCGGCGGCAGCCGGCCAGGGATCCCGCGAGCCGCGATGAGTCCTGCGGCGTCCGGCGGTCATACTGTCGAACCCGTTGCCGAGGAGGACTGCTGATGCGCAGCGTGACCTATTCGATGAGCGCCTCACTCGACGGCTACATCGTGGGGCCGGACGGCAACTTCGACTGGGGGGCGCCCGGCGAAGACGTCTTCCGCTTCTGGATCGACGAGATCCGACAGGTCGGCGTCCACCTGCTGGGACGACGCCTGTACGAGACGATGCTGTACTGGGAGACCGCTGACCAGGATCGATCGCTCGACGAGGCCGAGCTCGAGTGGGTCGCGCTCTGGAATCCGCTCCCGAAGGTGGTGTTCTCCACCACGCTGTCGACGGTGCAGGGCAATGCCCGGCTGGCCTCCGGCGGCCTGGCGGAGGAGATCGAGCGGTTGCGAGCCGAGCCGGGGGAGGGCGAGATCGCGATCGGCGGCGCGACTCTCGCCGCCGAGGCGGCTGCGTTGGGTCTGATCGACGAGTACCGGGTCATGGTCTACCCGGTGCTGGTCGGCGGTGGCACTCCGTACTTCCCCCAGCACGAGCGCCGGGTGGACCTCGAACTCGTCGAGACCCGCACCTTCAGTTCGAAGGTCGTCTACCTCCACTACCGCGTGGCATCAGCGAAATGATCCGCAGACGCAGCTAATGCGCGTGGGGTTAACCCCACCCCCGATCCGCCAGCAGCCGCCATGGTCCGCAATGACCGTGATCCGTAGCTTCGAGTCATCGGCTCGAAAAGATCGCGAGAGGACGGACCATGAGGCTGCGCAGCGGCAAGCGGCAGAAGACGGACGACCGGCCGGCGGCCCAGGGCACACCCGGTCTCGCCGTCGAACTGCGCGGCGTCCGGCGGCAGTACGGCCGCGGCGCCGGTGCCGTGCACGCGCTCGCGGGCATCGACCTCGCGCTGCCACGCGGCACGTTCACCGCCGTCATGGGCCCTTCCGGCTCCGGCAAGTCCACCTTCCTGCAATGCGCCGCCGGCCTCGACCGGCCGTCGGCCGGGTCTGTGCGCCTCGGCGGTACGGAGATCACGGGCATGCGCGAGAATCAGCTCACCGAGCTGCGCCGCAGCCGCCTCGGCTTCGTCTTCCAGGCCTTCAACCTCCTGCCCTCCCTCACCGTCGAGCAGAACGTGCTGCTCCCGATGCGCCTCGCCGGGCAGCGCCAGGACCGCCGACGGGCACAGGCGGTGCTTGCTCAGGTCGGCCTCACCGACAAGGCGAAGCGGCGGCCCGGCGAGCTGTCCGGCGGCCAGCAGCAGCGCGTGGCCATCGCCCGCGCCCTGATCACCAGCCCGGACGTGGTGTTCGCCGACGAGCCCACCGGCGCCCTCGACACCGGCACCGCCGCCGAGGTCCTCGGCCTGCTCCGGCACGCGGTGGACACGCTCGGGGCCACGGTCGTCATGGTCACCCACGACCCGGCCGCGGCCGTCTGGGCCGACCGCGTGCTGTTCCTCGCGGACGGCGTCTTCGCCGGCGGCCTCGACCGCGGCTCGGCGGAGCAGATCGCGGCGCACATGGCCGCCCTCACCTCCCGTACGGGCGCGATGGTGGGGGCGGCGGCGTGAGGAGCTTCGCCCCCAACGGCCTCGCCCGCGCGGCCGTGCGCTTCAAACCCGCGTCGTTCGCGGGCACGTTCGTCTCGCTGATGATGGCCGCGCTGATCGTCTCCGCCTGCGGCATCCTCCTGGAGACGGGCGCCCGCGCCTCGGTTCCGCCCGAGCGGTATGCCAAGGCGCCGGTGGTCGTGGCCGCGGACCAGTACGCCCGCTTCGTCACGGGCAGCGGGGACAGCCGGTCCGAGTCGGCGGACCTGCTGCCGGACACGGCGCGCGTGGACGCCGCACTGGCCGACAAGGCGGCCCGTGCGCCCGGCGCGGAGGGGGCGGTGCCGGACTTCACGTTCCCGGTGCGCCAGGGCGGCGACGCGGTGACGGGCCATGGCTGGGGAGCGCACGCCTTCACCGGTGCCGCGCTCACCTCCGGGACCGCGCCCCGTACCGGCGAGGTCGTACTCGACGCCACCGCAGCGCGGGCCGCGAAGACCGGCGTCGGCGACACGGTCACGCTCGAAACCGCCACCGGACGCGCCGACTTCCGCGTCTCCGGGCTGGCGAAGACCGGGCCCGGCGACGAGGTCGAGGGCGCCAAGGGCTGGTTCGCCGACGCCCAGGCCTCCGCGCTGGCCGGGCATCCCGGCAAGGCCGACGCAATCGCCGTACTGGCGAAGGACGGGGCGGACGCTGATGCGCTCGCCGACGGCGTGAAGAAGGCGCTCGCCGGCTCCGGCGCCAGAGTGCACACCGGCGACGATCGCGGCGCCGTCGAGGACCGTGGGCTCGGGTACGCCAGGGAGATGCTCACCGGGCTCGGCGGTTCCTTCGGTGGGATCGCCGCCATGGTCGCCGTCTTCACGGCGTCCGGTACGGTCGCGCTGTCCGTCGCCCAGCGAGCCAGGGAGTTCGCGCTGCTGCGCGCCGTCGGAGCCACCCCCCGGCAGATCCGACGCGCGGTCGCCGCGGAGGCGCTGCTCGTCGCGCCCGCCGCCGGACTGGTCGGCTGCCTGCCGGGGATCGGGCTCGCGCACTGGTGGTTCGGACAGCTGCAGGACCGCGGGGCCGTCCCGGAGGCCGTGGACCTGCACATCTCCTGGATCCCCCTCGTCGTCGCCGTCGGCACGGGACTGCTGACCGCGCTCGCCGCCGGCTGGGCCGCCGGGCGCCGGCCCGCGAAGATCAAGCCGGGGCAGGCGCTCACCGAGGCATCGGTGGAGCGACTGCGGCCGGGTGTGATCCGTACGGTGCTGGGCCTGGGCGCCCTCGTCGGCGGCGGGTTCCTCACCGTCGTCGCCGCCCGTGCGGCCGGGGAGGACGCGGCCAACGCCGCCCTCGGCGTCGTCATGCTCTTCATGCTCGCCGTCGCGCTGCTCGGTCCGCTGGTGGCGCGGCTGTGCGCGGAGCTGTTCGGGCTCCCGCTGAGCGGTGGCGGTGCCTCGGCCTCGCTCGCGGCCGCCAACTCCCGTACGAACGCCCGTCGGCTGGCCTCCGCGATCACCCCGATCGTGCTGGCCATGGCCTTCGCCTCGACGCTCGTCTTCATGCACACGAGCGAGGGCCATGTCGCCGCGAAGCAGCTGCGCGCCGGCGTCACCGCGGACCACGTGGTCACGGACCCGGCCGGGCTGCCCGCCGACGCCGTCGACCGGGCGGCCCGCGCGCCCGGCGTCGACGCGGCCGTCGGCCTGCTCGACACGCAGGTGCTCGTGCCCGTCGGGTCGGGCGGCGACCGGTGGCTGCAGAGCTCGGCGACCCAGGGCATCTCCGGTTCCGGCGCGCAGCTCGCGAAGGTGCAGGACCTCGACGTGCGCAGCGGCAGCCTGGACCGGGTCGGCAAGGGCCGTATCGCCATCGACAAGACGCTCGCCACGTCGGCGAAGGTCAAGGTGGGTGACAAACTGCCCCTCCACCTCCCGGACGGCACCAGGACCAGCCCCGAGATCGTCGCCGTGTACGGCCGCGGGCTCGGCCTCGCCGCGGTGACCATGGACCGCGCGTCCCTGGCCGCCCACGTCACCTCGGGCTTCGACAGCGCCCTCCTGGTACGGGGCGGTGACGCAAAGGCCCTCGCCCCGATCGGCGAGGTCACCGACGCCTCCGGCTACGCGGTCGAGCAGAACACCGACCGCGAGCTCAACGCCTGGGCCAACTACACGATGGCCGGCGTCCTCGGTGGCTTCGCCGCCGTCGCCGCCGTCAACACGCTCGTGATGACCGTCCTCGACCGCCGCCGCGAGCTCGGCATGCTCCGCCTCGTCGGCTCCACCCGGCGCCAGGTGATGCGGATGCTGCGCTGGGAAGGCCTCCTGGTGGCGGTGACCGGCATCGTCCTCGGCACGGCCATCGCCGCCGCGACGCTGATCCCGATGACGCGCGGCCTCACCGGCGAGGCCCCGTACGTACCTCCCCTGGTGTACGCAGCCTTCGCCGGCGGCGCGGTGGGACTGGGCCTGCTGGCAGTGACCCTGCCGGCGCGGGCGGCGCTGCGGCGCTGACAGGCGCCCCGCAGAGAAGGGACTTCGCAGAGAAGCAGAGACGGCACTCCTGCCGCCCTGTGACCCACGCCACATGCAGTTCCTGTCAGCAATCGGGGCGCTGCTCCGCTCAAGTCACCGGGAGCAAGCGAACCGACAGGAGCGAACACATGAAGCACCGCATCGTCGTTCTCGGCGCCGGCTACGCCGGGGCTTACGCGGCCGGGACCCTGGCCCGCCGGCTGTCCTCGGAGGACACCGAGATCACTGTGGTCAATGCCGAGCCGGACTTCGTCCAGCGCATGCGGCTGCACCAGTTGGCGGCCGGCCGGGAGATCGAGGCTCCGAAGCTCGTCGACGTTTTCGCGGGCACGGGGATACGGCTGCGTCTGGCCCGTGTCACCGCCGTCGACCCCGAGCGCCAGGTCGTCGCGGTGGCCGAGGCTGACGGCGGCGGCGAACTCGGCTACGACAGATTGTTCTACGCGCTCGGTAGCCACGGTGACGCTCATGGCGTCCCCGGCGTGGCCGAGCACGCGTTCGACGTCGCCGCCCGGCCCTCGGCGCGGCGTCTGCGCGAGCGACTGGACTATCTGGGCGGGCGGGGCGAAGGCCGGGATGTCGTGGTCGTCGGCGACGGGCTGACCGGCATCGAGACCGTCACCGAGATCGCCGAATCCCGGCCCGGCCTGTCGGTGGCCCTGGTCGCACGCGGCGAGCTCGGCGCCCAGCTCTCCGCCGGAGCCCGCGGTCACCTGCGTCAGGCCTGCGACCGGCTGGGCATCACCGTCCTGGAGCACACCGAGGTCGAAGCCGTCGAAGCCGCGCGGGTGCTCTGCGCCGACGGCACCGCCCTGGCGGCCGACGCGACCGTGTGGACGGCCGGGTTCTCGGTCAGCCCTCTCGCCGCCGCGGGCGGTCTTGAGGTCACCGAGGACGGTCGGATCGTCGTCGATCGCACCATGCGGTCGGTCTCGCACCCGAACGTCTACGCCATCGGTGACAGCGCCTACGCCATCGGCGACAACGGCCTGCCGCTGCCGATGTCCTGCGCCTCGGCCGGCTACACCGGCCGGCAGGCCGTCGCGGCGATCGTGGGAAGCCTGACCGGCGGCAAGATCGAGAACATCAAGCTGGTCTACGAGGGCAACCACATCAGCCTCGGGCGTCGGGACGGGATCCTGCAGATGGTCGACGACGAAGGGCAGGCGAAGCCGAAGTACATGGGTGGCCGGAATGCCGCGCGGATCAAGGCGGGCGTCCTCAAGATCGCGCTGTGGGCCACCGTGCACCCGACCTTCGGCCTGCCCAAGCGCAAGCACCGCCTGGTCGCCGGGCCACATGCCCCCGCCGGGAAGCGGGTTGCCGCCTAGGGTGATCCGCATGGACAGCACCGCCACCGATCGCTTCGACACCAGCCGGTTCGAGGCCAGCCGCAACCGGCTGGCCTCGCTGGCATACCGGCTGCTGGGCTCCGCCACCGACGCCGAGGACGCCGTACAGGACGCGTTCCTGCACTGGCAGGCCGCCGACCGACAGTTGATCAAGGTGCCGGAGGCATGGCTGACCAAGGTCGTCACCAACCTGTGTCTCGACCGGCTCCGCTCGGCACAGTCCCGCCGCGAACGCACCGTCGGCGCCTGGCTCCCCGAACCGCTCCTCGACGGCGACCCCATGCTCGGCCCTGCCGACACGTTCGAGCAGCGCGAATCGGTCTCCCTGGCCGTGCTGACTCTCATGGAGCGCCTGTCACCCGTCGAGCGGGCCGTCTACGTCCTGCGTGAAGCGTTCTCCTACAGCCACGCCGAGATCGCCGAGATCCTTGACGTCACCGAGTCCGCAAGCCAGCAGCACCTCCACCGGGCCCGGCGCCGTATCGCCGCCGCGCGCCGCCGCGACGGCAGCGAAGTCGACCCGGCATCCGCCCGCAGGATCGTTGAGGAATTCCTCGCCGCTGCCGCCTCGGGCCGCACCGAACGGCTGGTGGCGCTGCTCACCGACGACGCGATCGCGATCTCCGACGGCGTCGGCGGTCTGGCCGAGAAGTTGTTGCAGTTCGACACTCCGCAGCGCGTCGCCGCCGTCGTACGGGCCGGCTTCAAACCCACAGCCGCGAAACGGCGACTTGCAGGCGGCACCCCCGCCATCCACTACGCGCTCGTCAACGCCGCCCCCGCCATCCTCTTCGTGATCGGCGACCAGGTCATGGGCATCGCGACGTTCGACATCGCGAGCGGCAGGATCGCAACAGTGCGCGGCATCGCCGCCCCCACCCGCCTCGTCCGCCTCACCGAGGCCTGGCGGCGACACGGACCGGACACGCCGCTCATCACCCAATGGTGACCCGACGCCGACGTGGAAACGCACGACTGGCAGGTGTCCACCTGCGCCGATCTGCCCGGCTCGCCGACCGTGAGCTCAACGCCTGGGCCGACTACACGATGCCCGGCCGCCGGCCGCGGTCAGGGCGGTTCCCGGGACCGCGGCAATCGCAGACTCCAGCCCCTCCTCCAGGTCTGGTGGTTCGAGGAAGTGTCCGGGTCCGTTTTGTTCAAGACGTTCCGGCGGCGGCTGAATAGCGTCGTGGTCATGGAGACGTTCACCTCGGAATCACGGCACATCAGCACACACATCGATCGCCCCGCCGGGGAGGTCTACGACTATGCGTCGAACCCTTCCCACTGGCCGGAGTGGGCCGCAGGGCTCGGAAGCTCGTTCGACGAGGTCGACGGGCGATGGGTCGCGGACTCGCCCATGGGGCGCGTTGCGGTCGACTTCGCGCCCCGGAACGAGTTCGGTGTACTCGATCATGACGTCACGTTGCCGTCGGGCGAGACCGTCTACAACCCGGTAAGGGTGATCGCCGACGTCGTCGGGTGCGAGGTCGTGTTCACTCTCCGCCGGCGGCCGGGCATGAGCGAGGAGGAGTTCGAACGCGACGCGAACGCGGTCTCGGCCGACCTCGCCACACTCAAGCGTGTCATGGAGCGGACGTAGCAGTCGGTCAGGCGCGGCTGCGTCCGGCACTCCGGCGAGCACCGGTACGCAGCACTCAACGGGCACACGTGTGGGCCCGGCAGGCCGGGCCCACAGGTATGTCAGTTCGGCAGACCGGCTGGGTCGGTTGCCCACCGGGTGTTCGGCTGTTCGGTGAGCCGGAAGGTGAGGGAGCCGCCCGCTCGGGTCAGCCGGGCGTCCGTCCAGGACTTCTGATGGGGACGCCCGTCGAGCCGTACGGCGTCGACGTACACGTGCGTGTCGTCGGCGGCGGGGGCGCTGATGGTGATGTCCCTCCGGCCGGGCCGGTCTACCACCGCGGCTGGGAAGACCGGGGCTCCCAGCAGCAGGGACGCGCTGCCCGGGGTCTGCGGATACAGGCCCAGGGCGGAGAAGACGTACCAGGCGGACATGGTGCCCAGGTCGTCGTTGCCGGGCAGGCCCGAAGGTCCGGTGCCGTACACGGTGTCGACGATCTGACGCACCGTTGCCTGGGTCTTCCAGGGCTGTCCGAGGGCGTTGTAGAGCCAAGGGGCATGGATGCCGGGCTCGTTGGTCGGGTCGTAGCGGAGCGGGTCGCCGCCGCGGACCGACCAGGAGCCGTCCGCCTTGTGGAAGAAGCCGTCCAGCCGGCCGGCCGCCACGCCCCTGCCGCCCATCGCCTGCGCCAGGCCCTGGACGTCCTGCGGCACCATCCAGGTGTAGGTGGCGCTGGTGCCCTGCGCGAAGCCGACGTCACTGGCGGGGTTGAAGGGGGTGACCCAGGAGCCGTCCAGCTTGCGCGCTTGGATGTGCCCGGTCTCGGGGTTGAACACGTTGCGCCAGTAGGCGGCGCGTTCGGCGAAGGCCTTCGCCTCCGACTCCCGGCCCAGCAACTGCGCCCACTTGGCGAGCGCGGAGTCGGCGACGGCGTCCTCCAGGGTCTCGGCGGCGCCGCCCCAGCAGTGGCATGCGTCCTGGGCGGCGTAGTGCGAGCTCAAGTACTGGGCCAGGTTGGGGCGTTGGCCCACGCACTGGCCCGGGCAGCCGGCGTCCGAGAGGCCGTCCGAGTGGGGCACCGTGGCCTGGCGGACGAGTGAGTCGAAGGCTCCCTCGTAGTCGAAGTTGCGCACGCCCATGGCGTAGAACGTGGCCAGGGTCGCCGCGGACGGGTCGCCGGTCATCACATGGGTGGCGCCGCTGATGTGCACCCAGCGGTCCCACACCCCGCCGTTCTGCCGCGCGAAGTTGTACAGCGACTGGGCGAAGTCGCCCGCCACGGTGGGCTTCAGCAGGGCGAGCAACTGGATCTGTGCGCGGTACTGGTCCCAGCCGGAGAAGTTGCTGTACTGCGCCCGTTGTCCGCGCGCCAGCCGGTGGACGGCCTGGTCCATTCCCCAGTAGCGGCCGTCGGTGTCGCTGATCAGGTTCGGCTGCATGAGGGAGTGGTACAGCGCGGTGTAGAAGGTCTGGCGGCGAGCGGCGCTGCCGCCCTCGATCCGCACCGTGTTGAGCTCGCGGTCCCAGGCCCGTGCGCCTGCGCCCGCGACGTCGGCCACGCTCGCGTGCGGCTCGATCTCCTCCCGCAGGTTGGCCTCGGCGCCGTCGAGGCTCACGTACGAGATGCCGAGCCGCATGTGGACATCGTTGTCGGAGCTCGTGTCGAAGCCGACCCAGCCGCCGGAGCCGCGGCCCGCGCGGTCCGCACCGGTTGCGTATCCCTCTCCTCCGGACGCCGTGGTCGAGCCGGGGGAGAGCGTGCCGTCCTTCCAGGTGCCGACCGAGGAGAAGGCGCGGTCGAAGGAGGCGCTGAAGTACAGCTTGTAGTAGCTCTTGCGGTTGTTGACCCCGCCGTTGGCGCGGCGCCCGCAGAAGGCGCCGGTCAGGACCCAGCCGCTCACCTTGCGATGGGCGGCGTCGATGTCGACGTGGGCGTTCTCGCTGCCGTTGAGGGAGTTGGAGACACGGAAGAGCAGGTTGGCCGGGCGGTCGCTCGGGAACGTGAAGTCGGCGACGCCCGCACGCTTGCTGACCGCCAGGTCGGCGCCGGCACCGGACTTGAGGCCGAGCGTGTAGCGGCCGGGCACGGCCCTCTCGTCGGCGTGCGAGAAGTCGGCGGCGTAGACGGTGTCCTTGGTGTCCGCGGAGGGCGAGGACGTGACCTCCCCGACAAACGGCATGATCGGTACGTCGCCCGCGGCACCGGGATTGCAGCCGGCTCCGTTGACGTGGGTCAGGCTCAGGCCGCGGATGCGCGTGGTGTCGTACTGGTAGCCGTTGGCCGCTCCCGTGCTGGTCTGGTCTCCCGTGGTGCTCGTCGGAGACCAGGCGATCATTCCGTACGGGAGGGTGGCGCCGGGATAGGTGTTGCCGCCGTTCGCGGAGCCGATCAGCGGGTCGACGAGCGCGGACGGGCGCTCGGTCGGCAGGTCGGCCGCCGTGGCCGGCAAGGGTGCGGCCACAGCGAGCGCCGTGGCCAGCACGGCGGTCGCGGATCTCGTGCCGAAGCGTCTTGCCGTGCGCGGTCGAGGAGGGCGCATATGAGCAGTCGCCTTTCGCGGAGGAGCACATGAAGGGGGATACCGAGCCCGGTGGGGAGCGACTGGCACAGCGCAGCCACGGGCCGGGCCCGACGCTAGGAGGACGCGCGGGTGGTGGAAAGTGGCCAGCGCATCCTGGCGGTGAAGGTGAGGTGAACGGTGCGGCGCGGGCCCACTGTGCGGCCCGATGTCGAGCACACCCTCACCAAGTCGGGCCAAGCCCTGTGAGGGACGGTCGAGTTGGGGGCCCCGGTGAGATCCTCGGCCGCCCGAGGCTCGTCCACGGCGATGGATCTGAGCATGCTCCACTCGCGCAGCGGGCGCCCAGGTGGCACCCCGCCGCGCTGTCTGCCATCACTTCGTCCTGGTCGGAGCCGTTGAAGGGCCAATGCTCGGCGGGCTCTTCGTCGGGGTGGGTGCCATTCACGAGGGGCGTGCGTTGACTGCCCGCTGACGGGCTTCCTCCGCCTGAGGTCGGTCAGGGCTTGCGGGCCACCCCGCCGTAGACGTCCGTGGGCTTCGGCGTGGTGCCGGGCTCTGCGTGCCACAGGGGGCAGGAGACGATGCCGGGTTCGAGCAGTTCCAGGCCTTCGTAGTACGCGGCGAGCTGCTGAGGGCTGCGCAGGACGTACGGGATGGCGCCGGTGTCGTCGTAGCCCTGCTGGGCCCGCTTGAGTTCCTCGTCCGTGTCCGTGCTGTCGTAGTGCACGAAGTAGCTGCCGGGACACAGGGCCGTCTGGAGGCGGCGGACGATGGACTTGGCCTCCTCGTAGTCCTGGATGTGGCCGAGGATGCCCATCAGCATCAGGGCGACCGGCTGGTCGAAGTCCAGGATCCGGCCCGCCGCTTCGAGGATCTTCTCCGGTTCGTGGAGGTCCGCGTCGACGTACTCGGTGACGCCTTCGGGGGTGCTGGTGAGCAGGGCCTGGGCGTGCCGGAGGACGAGCGGGTCGTTGTCGACGTAGACGATGCGGGACTCGGGTGCCACCCGCTGTGCGACCTGGTGGGTGTTGTCGTACGTGGGCAGGCCGGTGCCGATGTCGAGGAACTGGCGGATGCCGAGATCGCCCGCCACGAAGGTGACGGTGCGGATCAGGTACTGGCGGGAGGCGCGGGCCATGGTCTCGATGTTCGGCGCGGTCTCGCGGTAGGCGTCGCCCGCGATCCGGTCGACCTCGTAGTTGTCCTTGCCCCCCATCCAGTAGTTCCAGATGCGGGCGGAGTGCGGCACCGTGGTGTCGATCTTGGACAGTGCTTCCTGGTCGGGGGCGGGCCGGCCGTCTGCCATGGGAGTTCTCCTGCCGTGCGTCACGAGGTCTGTCACCAACGTACCGTCAACTGCTGCTTCTTCCGCCCGAGTTCGCGGTGCGCGGGGGTGCCGGGGCGGAGCGGCGGGTGGGTGAGGTCGGCCGCGTCGAGGCTGACGACGGGGACGTGTTGGGCGAGGGTCCGCATCGCGCGCGCATAGGCGTCGGCCACCTCGGTGAAGTCCGTGGGGGCGAGACGGGGGAAGCCCGCGGATGCCGTCAGGTGAATGAGGGCGCCGTCGCGTTCTGCCACGGATTCGGCGAAGTCGAGTGCCTGGATCCAGGTCACCCGGGAGTGGCCGCGGCGCAGTGGCCCGTAGACGAGTTCGTGGATGATGCTGCCGTCGAGCGCCACGCGCCCCGGTGCCGCGAGGAGTTCACGGTAGGGCCGGGTCGGATCCACATGGTGCAGACGGTCCGGCAGGTGCTGGATCGGGAAGCCGTGATCGGCCAGAGCGGCGATGAGGCCGTTGCGGGGGATGCCGTCGGCGCCCTCGATGACCAGCGTCCGGTGGCGGAGGAGCGCCTGCGGGAGGTTCATGCCGTCGCCTCGGGACCGACCCGGGTGGTTCGGCGCGGAGCGATGCGGCCCGGGCGGGTGGAAGGCACGGTCCGGCGGGGGAGTCGGGGTGACGCGTGCATACCACTTCCTTCGAGGCGACGGACCTGTCCAGTGTGGTCGGACGACCCGCACGCCGGGAGTGGGCGTGCGGGTTGTCCGGTTGTGCGCGCGTAGTGGTGTGCCGCGTGGGCGGCGGAGTCAGGCGACCAGGAAGTCGGCCTGGCCGGCCTTGGCGCCTTCCAGGAACACGATCATCTCGTCGCGCGAGTAGACCAGCGCGGGACCGTCGGGGTCGGTGGACTGGCGGAAGGCGACGCTGCCGTCGGGCAGTCGCTTGGCCTCGACGCAACTGCCGCCGTTGGTACCGCTCCAGGGCTTGTGCCAGCCCTCGGTGCCCAGATCGGAGGCCGACATACCGCTGTAGATGGGGCCCTTGGATCCCATGGATCACAACTCCTTACGCAGTTCACCCAGGATGGCCCGGGTTCGATCAACCGGCTCCGCCTGCACGGACATCCGGTCCAGTACTTCGAGGTAGGCGCCGACGTCCTCGGGCCGGTCGACATAGACCGCGCCGGCCAGGCTCTCCACGTAGACGATGTCGGGCAGTTCGGAGAATCCGAAGCGAAAGTGGTGGAACGGGCCGAAGGCGCCGGGGTGGGCGCCCGCTGCGAAGCGCATGATCTGGATCCGGACCTTCGGCATGTCCAGGGCCTCGTGCAGCCGGTCGACCTGAGCCCGCATCACCTCGGCCCCGCCGACCGCCCGGCGCAGCACCGTCTCGTCCAGGACGGCCCAGAGGGCGGGCGCGTCCGGCTTGGTGAGCAGGTCCTGGCGTTTGAGTCGCAGGTCGACGCGGCGGGCTGTCTCCTCCTTGGGCTCGTCGGGGAAGCCGACGCGCATCAGCGCTCCGGCGTACTCGTGTGTCTGCAACAGGCCCGGGACGTAGTGGGGTTCGTAGAGACGGATGACCGAGGCTTCGCTCTCCAGGCTCACGTATGCCTTGAACCATTCCGGGAGCACGTCGCGGTACTGGTACCACCACCCGGGCTGGTTCGCCTTGCGGGCCAGGTCGAGGAAGTCCTCGATCTCCGCCGCCGGGACGCCGTAGGTGTGCAGCAACTCCTTCACGTACGGAATGCGCAGCCCTACCTCGGCCTTTTCGATCCGCCGAACCGTGAGCGCCGTGACCTCGATGGCGCGCGCCGCGTCCTCGAAGGACAGTCCGGCCTGTTCCCGCAGCTGCTTCAGCCGCTTGCCGAGGACCATCCGCAGGACGGTGGGTGCACTGCCGCTCGAGCGGTTCTCGGCCACGTCCTACCTCCCTCGGCGGCCATCACAGCGTGCAGTGTGCCACGCGGTCCAAGACACAGACAGAGCGATGCGGATCGATACGAAATTATCAGAACGCCAGTTGCGTATCGAGTATCTACGCGACCATAGTTCTCGTGGGACCTCCCGCGCGGAGCGGCGCGAAGAAGGTCAACTCTGCCCGGGCAGCGGTGACTTGACGGCCCGGCAGGTAGGCGCGGCACACGATCTGATGCGAGACCTGGATGGCCACCGTGACCGACGGACACGCAAGGAGCCCGGGCAAGGGCCCCGCCGGAGGCAATGCGGCACTGGCGACCGCGCTGAAGGAGGCCGGCTGCTCGTACGCCTCCCTCGCCCTTCGGGTCAATGAACTCGGCCACTGCCAGGGCGCCGGCTCCAGCTACGACAAGGCGTCGGTGACCCGCTGGCTGCAGGGACAGCAACCCCGCGGCAGAACACCGGAGTTGATCGCCACCGTGCTGTCCGAGCGGCTCGGCCGCGCCGTGTCACCCGCGGACCTCGGCTTCCATCCCGACCCGCAACGCCCGGTCGTGGCCAGGACGCTCGCGTACGGCGAAGACATGGCGGACACCCTGCACGCGCTCGCCGAACTGGGGTCGACCGACATCTCCCGGCACAGCCTGCTCGGCTCGGTCCCCTTCGTGGCCGGCGCCCTGACCGACCCTCAGCGCGAGTGGCTGCTGTGGCTGCTGGAGAACCGGGACACCGGGCAGCTGACGCCGGTGGCCGACGGCGGCCCCGTCGAACAGGTGCACGCGATGATCGCCATGTTCGACGAGATGGACAACCACTTCGGCGGCGGCGGGGTGCGCACCAGCATCGTGCACTACCTGTCCACCGAGGTCGTCCCGATGCTGCAGCGGCGCGGTACGTCCCCACAGGTGCAGCGCCCCTTGTACACCGCGGCGGCGCGGCTCGCCGCGATGGCCGGCTGGAGCTCGTACGACGCGGGGGAGTACGGGCTGGCGCAGCGCTACATGATCCAGGCGCTGCGCCTGTGCGCCGAGGGCCGCGACCGGGTCCTGGGCGGGCAGATCCTGGCCGGACTGTCCCACCTGGCCACCAGCCTCGGCCGTCCCGACGAGGGGGTGTGCCTGGCCCGCGCGGGCATCGTCACCGCCAAGGAAGCGGGCAGCCCGCTGGGCCTGATGCGCCTGTACGCCATGTCGGCCCGCGGACACGCGTCCCAGGGACACGCGCGCGAAGCCGGCGATGCGCTGCGCCGGGCCGAGCGGCACCTGGACGCCAGCCGTGGTGCCGAACAGGAGTCCCCCTGGGTACGCTTCCTCGACGACCACTATCTGCAGGCCGAATCAGCGCTCTGTTTCCGTGACTTGGGGCTTGCTGCCCAGGCCGAGCGTACGGCGAGGGAGTCGGTGAGCGCCAACGCCGACCGGCGCAGGCGCCAGGCCATCAGCCGCTCCGTACTGGCCACGGCCCACTTGCAGCAGAACCGGCTGGACGAGGCCGTCGGTACCGCCACCGAGGCGCTCGACGCCCTCGCCACCGTGCACAGCGAACGCTCCATACAGGCTCTCCGCGACTTCCGCAGGCGGCTGGAGTCCCGCCGCGATGAACCCCTTGTACGGGATTTCGAGCGCCGGTCCCGCGCGGTGCTGGGGGCGGCGGCGTGAACGGACGGCGGGCCTCAGTACCCGTCCGGAGACGGGGCGTTCTGCGCCCGGTCCACCGGCACATGGGCCCCCGAGACACCGCTCGACCAGTCGGACAGCAGGAACGCCACCACCCGCGCCACCTCCTGCGGCGCAACCGGCTCTCCGCCCGGCAGCTCCGCCGCCGCGAACTCGGCGAACCGTTCGGGATCCTCCCGGCGCATGCGCTCCCAGCGTCGGCCGGGGATGAGCATCGACCCCGGGGAGACGGCGTTCACCCGGATCCCGTCCGGGCCGAGTTCACGGGCGAGCGACGCGGCCAGGTGGATCTGGGCGGACTTCGCGACTCCGTACTGGATGGGCGGTCCCGGCTTCCATCCGGAGATCGACGAGATCACTACGACCGAGCCGCCGCCCGCGTCCCGCAGGTGCGGGATCGCGGCACGCACCAGCCGCACCGCATGGCCGACGTTCAGCTCCCAGGTCGCAGCCCAGTCCACGGCGTCCGTCCGCTCGAAGCCGCCTCCGCGAGAGCCGCCCGCACACGCCACCACCCCGTCAAGGCCGCCGAAACGTTTCGCCGATGCCGCGACGAACTGCTCCAGCCTCTCCGGCTCGGTGACGTCGAGCGCACGGGTGAACAAGCGCCTGCCGTCCTCACCCCGCAGCGACAGCTCCAGCGCCTCCAGGTCACGCGCGGTACGCGCACACGTCGCCACCCGCGCTCCCTCGGCCACCAGCAGCCGTACGATCTGCTCGCCCAGACCCCGTGTGCCACCCGTGACCAGCAGGCGCTTGCCGCGCACGCCGGACCCTCCACGCGGCTCCTCGCGCGCCCCCGCCCGGCTGCCGTGCACGTTCCTCACGCCCTCGAACATACCTCCCGCACCACTACGCACCCGCAACCGGACAACCCGCGCACCCCCTGGTCCGGCCGACTGTCCGGGTTGTTGGCTGCATATGCAGCCAACACATCCCCGACCGCGCTGCACCCACAAGGAGGCTCCATGACGGCACCCAGGGCCCAGCGCCACAAGCCGTCGCCCTCCACGGCACACGTCCCCCACGCAGACCGTGCGCCCCTCGGTCAGCCCCATCCCACCGTGATCCCGGTGAACAGACCTCCCCGCCTCCACACCACGATCCCCGCCGAGCCCTCGCGCGCCGCAGACGTGCGGCACAGGGTCACCGAGCACCTCAGGCAGCTGCGGCTGCCGCCGGAGTACGTGGACAACGCCGTCCTCGCCACGGACGAGTTGTTCGCGAACGCGGTCCAGCACGCGCGTACCGGCCACGGCGACACGGTCACCCTCACCATCGAGTGCAGCGAGTACGAACTCCGGGTGACGGTCGGCGACCACTCGCCGCTCCTGCCGCGGCTGCGTACGGCGGGCGGTGCCGAGGAGTCGGGTCGTGGGCTGGCCATCGTGGCCGCGCTGGCCGATGACTGGGGTGTCGCACCCCCGGAGCCCGGCAGCCCGGGCAAGCGGGTGTGGTTCACGTTGGAGTTGGGGTGGGTGCCGTGACGAGCGTGCTGGGGCGGCAGACGCAGGTGGAGGCCGCGGACGAGAGCCGTCTCGCCGGTACGTCGGTGCGCTCCGACGACGACGCTGCAGGTACCGAGACAGCAGACCCGTTGCTGCCGTTAGCGGCTGCCTTGGCCGCGGAACTGCTGCACCGGGCCGATCACGAGCGGGACCTCATGCGGCGGGCGCAGGCCGACCCCACCCCGCAGCGGCGGTCCGAGATCGTCGCGTGCCGCCGCGCCAACGCCGACGCGCTGAAGGCCGTCGTGCACCGCCACGGCTGGCCCTCCGCCGACCGGGTGGGCGCCCCCGCCTCGACCGCGGCCCTGATGATCCTGCTGCACGCCCCGGACCTCGACTTCCAGCTCTCCTGCCGGGACCTGATCGCCC
Source organism: Streptomyces sp. 4N124 (assembly GCF_052245395.1). Taxonomy (NCBI): domain Bacteria; kingdom Bacillati; phylum Actinomycetota; class Actinomycetes; order Kitasatosporales; family Streptomycetaceae; genus Streptomyces; species Streptomyces sp. 4N124. Next base: position 187,287 of record NZ_JBQQBS010000003.1, on the reverse strand, counting down.
AGGCCACGCTGGACGGCCGCTGCCCCGGCGTTCATCTCGCGTACATCGCCGACCACTGCGCCGTCGAGCAGCGCCTGCCGCAGTTCTACGGCACCCGGGTCAATCCGGCCACGCTGCGCCCGTACCCGATACGCCAGCCGGAAAGCCTCGACGAACGCCGCCGCGATGTCGGCCTGGGGCCGCTGGAGGAGCAGATGGCGGCGCTGCGACACGGTTGCTGAGACACATCCGCGACGCCACCCTCGTATCACGCGCGTGCGTCGAGCAACTGGTCTGAACAACTCCACCACGCCCCTTCGCCGATGGAGGACGCCATGGACATCACCCGCAGACGCCTGTTGTCAGTGCTGTCGGCTGTTGGGCTGGTGGCGGGGATTCCCTCCGGGTCGGCGAGCGCGGAGGAGGCCGCTGCGGGCATGGCACGGATTCTGGCCAACACGGTGGCGGTCTTCGCCGGGACCGCCGAGTCCAATTCCCGGCCGGAGACGGCCGCCAAGGTGGCGACCGTTCACGAGACCGCGCGGGCGAATCTGAGGTCGATGGATGATGCCGGCGCGGGCGAGCTGTTCGCCGGTCTGGTGCTCGGCGCCGACCCGGCCCGCCTGGACACCGCCTTCCGGCGGCTGTATGAGATCGCGCTCGCCACCCGCACACCGGGCGCCGCCGATTCGGACCTGTTCGGGAACACCGCCGTGCAGCGTCGGGTGATCGACGGTCTCGTGTGGCTGCATGAGCGCTACTACGGCGACCAGTCCCAGGGCTACTACGGCAACTGGTTCCACTGGGAGATCGGTCTGTCGCAGCACATCAGCAGGACTCTCGTGTTCCTCGCGGACCAGGTGCGGGGCCACCACCCGGACCTCCCGCGCATGTACGTCGCCTCGATGGACGCCTATCTCCGCAACGGCATCGACGGGGACGTGAACCTCGACTCGCGCTTCCACACCGGCGCCAACCTCGCAGACATCACCACGAACCGGATCCTGCAGGGCGCGCTGCTCGACGACGACGCCCGCATCCGCAAGGCCCTCACCGACCAGTCGACGGTCTTCGCCACCATCGACCCGTACCACCTCAACCACGGTGTCACGGACGGCCATTACGCCGACGGCTCATTCATCCAGCACGCCTCGGTGGCCTACACCGGCTCGTACGGCAAGGGCCTGCTGACCCGTGTCGTGCAGACCCTCAAGATCCTCGACGGCTCGGGCTTCGCACATGGTCAGGACCTGGTGTCGACGGTCCAGGGCTGGGTGCGGAACGGCTTCGCCCCGCTCATCTTCGAGGGCTGGATGATGGAGATCGTCAAGGGGAGGGCGGTCTCGCGGACGAACACCGGCTACAGCGATGTCGCCGTGGTCGTCGAGGCCGTAGTCGATCTGTCGTCGCTCGCGGACGGCGCCGACGCCGCCGCCCTGAAGAGCTACGTCAAGCACATCCGGTCGACCTCGCGCACGGCTCCCGACCCTTCCGGTTTCGTCTCCCCGGTCAGCATCGTGCGGTACGCCGACATCATCGGCGACGCGACCATCCCGCCCGCGGACCTGGGCCCCGCCTCGCGCAGCCTCGCCTTCAACGCGATGGACAGGACCGTGCACCGCAGACCCGGATACGCCTTCGCGCTCGCCCGCAGTTCCGACCGGATCAGCAAGTACGAGTACATGAACGGCGAGAACCTCATGCCATGGTTCCAAGGGGACGGGGCGTACTACCTCTACCTCTCCGGACAGGACCAGACCCAGGCGTACGGCATCGACTACTTCACCACGGTCTCCCCGTACGGCCTCGCCGGCGTCACCGCACCGGTCGAGCAGCGGCACACGATCCCCGAGCTGTACGGGAAGCCGTACTACGACAATCCCGGCCACCCGCTGAACTTCACCTCGTCCTCCGAGTCGCAGAACACGTACGTCTACTTCCCGCGCGGCACCAACCGGCACTCCGGCGGCGCTGTCCTCGGGACGTATGGGGCGGCCGGGATGGTGCAGTCCTCCGATGTCGCCCACCGCGACAAGGCGGCAGGTCTGCTGCCGGACGATTTCATCGTCTACGGCAATGCGACCGCGACGAAGTCGTGGTTCCTGCTCGACGAGGAGATCGTGGTGCTCGCGGCGGGGGTCGGGGACAGCGCCGGGCGGGCCGTGACCACGACCGTCGACGCCCGTATGGCCGCGCCGGACGACCAGGTCTCCGTCACCGGGAGGCTCCGTGACGGCCGTTCCTGGACCGGCACGGGCACCGGCGACCTGCGCTGGCTGCGCTACGCCAATGCCACGCAGCGGACCTCCGTCGGCTATGTCTTCCTCGACACTCCGCCGGTGCGGGTCGCCCTGGACGAGGTCACCCGGAGCCGCCGGGTCGTGCGCACCTCGAACCCCGACAACGCCGTGACCCGCAGCGTGTTCGGTGTCACGGTCGACCAGGCCCCTGGAGCACAACTCGCCCGCCTGGCCTACGCGTTGGTGCCGAAAGCGGGGGAGACCCGACTCCAGACGTACCGGCACGGACCGCTGAAGGTCCTGGCGAACACCTCGGGCCTCCAGGCCATCACCCACACCGGCCTCGGCATGACGGCCGCCAACAGCTTCACGCCCGGCCGCCACGAGACTGCCGGGCTACGCATCGAGGGGCCCGCCTCGGTGATGGTGCGGCGCGAGCGGCACGGCCCGACCACCATCGCCGTGTCCGACCCGACCATGGACCGGGACACGGTCGGCGTCCTCCTGCACGGCCGGCCGCTGCGCGCGGTCACGTCCGACGCCGGAGTTCGCGTGAGGTCGGTCCGGGGCGGGACCCGCCTGGAGTTCGACACCCGGCACGCGTACGGCCGGAGCCTTACGGTCGTACTGCGCGGCTGAAAGCGTGCCGCATCGTGCGGTTGGCCGACCGGAGATCGCGAAGGCGCTCCGGCCGGCCTGGATGACACTCGCCGCTCGGCGACTGCTTCCGGTAGCCGTCAAGCCGGGTCGATGCGGGAGACGCTGCCGCCTATGGCGAGAACGTACAGCTCGCCATTGCCGCCCTGTACGAACGAGACGACCTCACCGCCGTCGACACCGAGGTCGTTCACGCCGGTCACCTTGCCGTTCTCCAGCTGCAGAGAGCGGACGGTGCCGTCGCAGTAGTCGCTGAACACGTACTGACCCTTGAGGTCCGGGATCGCGTTGCCCCGGTAGACGTATCCGCCGGTCACCGAGCAGCCCAGCCCGCTGCGGTCGTACTCGTGGATCGGCGGCACGTGGTTCGCGGGCTCCGTGCCGCCCCGGAAGGGATGGTTGCCCTCCATCTGGGACCAGCCGTAGTTCTCGCCGCCCTTGCTGCTCGCCGGGGCCCAGTCGATCTCCTCCCAGGCGTTCTGGCCGACGTCACCGATCAGCAGGTCGCCCGTGCCCGCGTCGAAGGAGAACCGCCACGGGTTGCGCAGCCCGTACGCCCAGATCTCGTCCTTGGCGTTCGGGTCGTCCACGAACGGGTTGTCCGGCGGGATCGCGTACGGTGTGCCGCCGGTCGGGTCGATGCGCAGGAGCTTGCCGAGCAGCGTGCCGAGGTTCTGCCCGTTGCCGTGCGGGTCGCCGCCCGAGCCTCCGTCGCCGAACGCGATGTAGAGGTAGCCGTCGGGGCCGAACGTGATGTCGCCGCCGTTGTGGTTGGCGTAGGGCTGCGTCTGGGTGAGGACGGTGCGCCGGGTGTCCGGCTGGATCTTGCCGTCCCGTACGGCGAACTCGTCCACGGTGCTGGTGCCTTCGAGGTTCGTGAACGAGATGTAGAAGTGCGCGAACTCCTTGTCGAACGCGATGCCGAGCAGGCCGCGTTCGCCGTCGGTGGTGGTCTCGCCGGAGATGTCGAGGACGGGCTCGCCGAGCCCTTGATCGTCCAAGGCCCTTACGGTGCCTGCGCGTTCGGCGATCCAGACCGTGCCTCCGGGACCGGCGGCGCCGGCGGTCGGATTCTTGGCCGTGGCCACATTCTTGAGGGCGACCTTCGCTGCCTGCCGTGGGGTGGCGGGCTCGCCGGCGGACGCCGTGGCTAACGAGAGGGACGCGACGAGGCAGACGGTGCCGATGATCGCCGCGCTTCTGGTGCGTACTTTCACCGTGATCCTCCTGGAGGCGGTGAACGGGGAGGTCACCCGGCTGCTTGGGCAGGTTCAGGGGTGTCGCCCGCGCCAGCACGCAACCTGGGTGGGGGGATGGTGTGCTACTGGCTATGGATGAGGATATTGGGACAGGGGCGCCTGGAGTAGACCAGGACACGCCACGGTGTGCCGGTCCTGACCCGGAGCAGACGATCTGCCCGGCGACACGCAGGACCTCGACGCCCGCCGCGGTCAACTGCACGTTGCGGGGGTCCCGTTCCAGAGTTGATTGATGCGCTGGGCGCATGAACAGATCTCGGTTTGATGCTGGACACCGATCCGCCGGTGCTCCGAAACTCTCGCGTAACACCTCTCGGCCTGACTCAGCCCACCTCAGCTCCGCCCACCGGAGCAGGGCGGACGGATTCACACGCACCAGGCACCCGGTCCGGGTGCCCCACCGACCGAGACGAGGAGTGATGAGACGGATCACCAGACGCACGGCGCTCGCAGTCACAGCGGGTGCGGTCGCGGCGCCGGCCGTGGGCACGGCTACCGCCGCGGCCGCCGACACCACGACAGCCACATCCCAAGGACGACAAGCGACCTCCGGGCGCAATCCGGTCCTGCGAACGGACCTCGTCACGCGGGTGACGCCGAGGAACAACTGGCTGGTGACAGCCGTCGCCCTCCAGTACTCGCATCCCCTCGACCTGCGCGGCGGGGTGATCCCGCCCTCGGCCTTCCAGGTGAAGGCCACTGTGGGCGGGCAGACGGCGGCTCGCACGGTGACCCGGGTCTACTCCAACTCCACCGCCGAAGTGGACGACCGATCTCGCCCAGGACGGCCGGGCGACCGCCTGATCATTGAACTCGACCCGAACGACGCCAACGCGCGGGCGGCCGGCACCGATCCCCTTCCGCTCGACCGCGCGTACTCCGTGAGACAGGTGGAGGACGTGCGTACCCCGGGAGGCGAACTCGTACTCAAGGCTGGTCCGTTCGCGAGCAGGAACGACGACGTCATCACTCCCGTGGTCGACGACTTCGCCGCCGGCTCCTTCACCGACTCCGCAGGCTTCGAACTGGACTTCCGGCTGTACCAGCCCGAGGGATTCGTACGGAACCCGCAGACGCCCAAGCGGTACCCGCTCGTCGTCACGCTGCACGGCGGTGGCGAAGTCGCGGACAACAACATGACCCAGCTCACCTCCAACCGGATCGCGGTCACGTTCGCCAAACCGGAACGACAGCGCCGCGACCCCGCGTTCGTCCTCTCTCCGCAGATCCCCCTGCCCCGTCCCATGGACGGACCCGACGGCACGGACTGGACCGACGCCAAGGTCCAGGCCGCTCTGATCGAACTCATAGACACCTTCGTGAGCGAGCACTCCCGCAACGTGGACACAGCCCGGCTCTATCTCGTCGGCCTGTCCTCGGGTGGGCGCGGTATCTACAGCCTGCTGGCGAAGCGCCCCGACGTGTTCGCGGCTGCGCTGCCCACGGCCGGCTGGGGCGACCCGGCCGCCATGGAAAGGATCACGCACATCCCGATCTGGGCCGACCACTCCATCGACGACCCGGTCGTCCCCTACCGGGAGGGCCGGTTCGGCAAGCCCGGCACCTGGACACTGATGAACGCGCTGGAGAGCGCAGGCGTACGGGTCACCCGTGGAGAGTGGGCCAACGATCTGCCGAAGGCGCAATTCGAGGCCCGGTCCCGGGCGCTCCTACGCCAGGCCCGCGCCACGCGCAGCCACGTCCTGTTCACGAGCTACACGCCCGGAACGACACCGGTGAACCCGCACCTCTCATGGGCCCAGACGTATGAGAACGACGTGGTCATCGACTGGCTCTTCGAACAGTCCCGATAGCCGTCGAACGCCGCGCCCCTTCGCACACCCCGCTGTCCGGCTACCGCGCCCTCACCGCTATCCGGAGGTAAAGCAATGCGTCCATCCAGTCGTTCCGCTCACACGACCGCGCCGTTACGGACCCGACCTCGCGCCCTGACGGCGCTGATCGCCCTGGCGACCACCATCGGCTTGGCGCTGACTCTGCTGACAGCCGCCGCCCCACCGGCGGCCGCAGCTGTCCCGGACCCGACGACCGCCTCCCTGGAGGCCACCAACGGGCCGCTGACCACCGCCACTTACACCGTTCCCCGCCCAACCGGGTACGGCTCCGGCACGGTCACGTACCCCACGGCCAGTGGCTCGTACCCTGGCGTCGTACTGATGCCCGGCTATCAGGGCACACAGCAGAACCTGCAGTGGCTCGCACCGCGCCTCGCCTCCTGGGGCTTCGTCGTCATCAACGTCGGCACCAACACACTCACCGACGATCCCGCATCGCGCGGTCGCCAGATCACTGCCGCCGGCACCCAGTTGCTCGCGCTCGGCGGCGCCCCCGGCAATCCGATATCCGGGAAGGTCAACGGCACGCTCGGGGCGGTCGGTCACTCGATGGGCGGCGGGGGCGTCATGGCGGCACTCCGGGACGACTCGCGCTTCCGGGCGGGCGTGCCCACGGCCCCGTACTACCCGAACCAGAACTTCTCCGCGGTCACCGATCCCACGTTCTTCCTGACCTGTCAAAGCGACCCCGTCGCCCACGGCAACAGCTACGCGGTGCCCTGGTACAACTCCATGTCCCGGGCCGAGAAGCTCTACATCGAGGTTCCGGGCGACCATCTGTGCCCGATGACAGGCTCCGGCAACAAGGCCAAGCAGGGCAAGTGGATCGTGTCGTTCCTCAGTCTCTGGCTGCGTGCCGACACCCGTTTCAGCCCGTTCCTGTGCGGTCCCGTACGTGACGCCGACAAGAACAACACATCCCTGGTCACGCGCTGGATGGACACCTGCCCGTTCTGACCACAGAAGAAGAGTGTCGCTGCCGGTTGGTAAGCGACCGAGTGATGCCGGACATTGCTTGGCTATGGATGCGGATGAATCCAGTGAGCGGCTGGAGCAGTTGTTCCGGCAGACGTTTCGTCGGGTGATGGCGTACTGCCTGCGCCGGGCCGGTGACGCGGCGGCGCACGACGCCGTGGCAGAGGTCTATGCGGTGGCGTGGCGCCGGCGACGTCATCTGCCCGACGACGGTGAAGAGGCGGTGCTGTGGCTGTTGGGCATCGCGCGACGCGTGCTGGCCAACCAGGCGCGCAGCCAACGGCGTTGGTCCCGACTGCTGCTGAGAGTGGCGGAGCAGCCGGATCCCCCGCGCCCACGCCACCAGGAGCATGACGCCGGCGATGAGCTCTTGGCCGCCCTGGAGCGAGGGTCGGCCGCCGATCGGGAGCTGTTGCGCCTGGCCTACTGGGACGACCTGTCCCGCCATGAGATCGCGGGGGTCCTCGGCATCTCCGTCGGTGCCGTCGACACACGCCTGCACCGGGCCCGGCAGCGGCTGAAGGAACGGCTCGCAGCCTCGAGCTCCAACCCGCATGCGACCAAGGAGAAGGATCATGCTGAGCGATGACGAACTCGTCCGGATGCTCCGGACCCGCGATCCCCACCCTGACCCGTCGGAGACCGACCCGGACTCGCCGCTCGCCGACCGGATCCTTGCCCGGGTGCGCGAGCGTACGCGGCGGCGGCGCAAGCGCACGATGGTCGTGGTTCCCGTGGTTGCCCTGGCCTTGGTCGGTGGTACCGCCGCGACCTATGCGTGGGTCGCCGGTGACGGTGAGGGGCACACGCTCGACTCGAGCGGGCTGAACTGCGTGGGATCCGAGCAGTCCGACGCCGTGACCGGGTTCGATCCCGCCGCCGACGACCCGATCAAGGTGTGCCGGCAGCTGTGGCAGGAGTCCTTCGGGAAGCCGGCGCCGGAGAGGCTCACCGCCTGCGTCGACAGCTCCGAGCAGGGATCGATCGAGGTCTACCCCGGCGGTCGGGACCAGTGCACACGCCACCGCGCGGATCCGTACCGCGGACCGACCCGTGAGCAGCTGAACCTTGCCCACTTCCGAACCGAACTCAGGGAGCGCTTCGCCGAACGCGACTGCGTCGGCCACCCGGAGTTCCGGGACGTGGTCAGCGAGCTCCTCGCCAAGCACCGTCTCACCGGCTGGTCGGCAGGCCACTTCCAGACCGCTGACAAGGAGCCGGAAGGTCCCTGCGCGGAGGTTTCCTACATCGACGAGCCGGAGCGGAAGATCTGGCTCGGAGACGCCAAGGCAGGCGACCCGATCTACGTGCCGTAGACGAGCCCCTGATGGTGGCCGTGGGCTGCGAAGGCGAGGTGGACATCGCGGCCCCGGTCGGCAACGCACCCGCACTCACGCGACACGGAGAACTCTTGACCTGCCCGGCGTCCGAGGGGACCCGCCTTGCTCGCGGTGTGTGCCTGGCGCAAGCTGGTCGTATGGGTGCGGAGGACGGCCCTACGCTCATCACGTCCGTCCAGCGGGCTCTGCGCCTGCTGGAGGCGGTGAGTACGCACGAGAACGGCGCGCCTGCGAAACAGCTGGCACGTGAGACGGGCTTGCCCTTGGCGACCGCCTATCACCTGCTGCGGACGCTGGTCCACGACGGATACGTGCGGAAACTGGACGACGGCGGGTTCATCCTCGGCGACAAGCTGCAGACGCTGCAGACCACGGGCCGTGGACAGGCGCTGCTCAGCCGCGTCCGTCCCACGCTCGCCGCGCTGCGGGACGAGCTGGCGACTGCCGCCTACCTCACCTTCTACGAGGACGGCGAAATCCGGGTCGCGGAGATCGTCGACGGCCCTCGGGCGCCTCGCGTCGACCTCTGGGTGGGGTTCGAGGACGCGGGGCACGCCACCGCGCTGGGCAAGTCCGTGCTCCGAGAACTGGACGACGCCGACCGCAAGGACTACCTCTCCCGTCACCACCTCGCCGACCTCACCCCACGGACGATCACCAGCCGGCCGGAACTGCTTCGGCGACTGGACTCCTCACCCGTGGCCCCGGCCGTCACCGACCTGGAGGAGTACGCCCTCGGCACGGTCTGTGTCGCCGTACCCGTCTACAGCGGGGACATGCTCGGCTCGCTCGGAGTGTCACTGCCGGCGGACCGGCTGTCACGGCTACCCGAGATTCGGGCACGGCTGATCCCGACAGCGAGTCGCGTCACCAGGAGCCTCTCGCTCACTATCTGAAAATCCTCTTCTTGTGGGTCGCCGGGCTGACCCGTTTTCTGGATGAAACAGGCATTTCAGATGTGTGCCCTGCGCACAGGTGAGGACTGCGGACGAACATGAGTCAGGCCCGAGACCATGGTGGCAACCACTGGCCGATGCGGCTGTTCGGAAACCGAGTGGCCGGTGCCGGGGCTTCGGCCCGTAGGCGCGCTGTCGCGCAGTTGGCCGCCGGTATGGCCGTCCTGCCCGTGCTGATCGTCTCCGTCGTCGTATGCGTCGATCTCGCCGATGGAGCGGGGATGATCTGGCTGCCCCTGCTCGCGGCGGGACCCGCCTTGGCCGCCACCACCAACGGACCACGCGGCGTGCTCTGGGTCGGGCTCCTCACAGTGGTGCTGTGCGCCACGCTTGGCACCCGGGACGGTGTTCCGGGCCGTGAACTGGCCGCTGTGCTGTCCGCCCTGGTGGCTGTCACCCTTGCCGGCGGCCTGGCCAGCGCGTTGCGCGGGCGTCGTGAACGGGTGCTCGCGGCCGTCCGCTCGGTCGCGGAGACGGCGCAGCATGCGCTGCTCAAGCCTGTGCCGGCGACCGTCGGGCCGTATCAGGTGGCGGTCCGCTACAGCGCCGCGGCGGCCGAGGCCCGTATCGGCGGTGATCTCTACGCCCTGGTACCCACCCCGTACGGAGTGCGGCTGATCGTCGGCGATGTGCGCGGCAAAGGGCTGCCGGCCGTGGGGACCGCCGCCCTGGTGCTCGGTGTCTTCCGCGAGGCCGCCTACGACGAACCCGATCTCCTCGCCGTGGTCGACAGGATCGAGCGGAGTCTGGCGCGCAATCTCGGTCACGACGACTTCGTCACCGCCGTGGTCGTCGGGTTCCCGCAAGCAGGGCATCTGGAGGTGGTGAACTGCGGACACACGCCTCCGTTGCTGGTCCGTCCCTCCGGGAGCGTCGCGGCGGTCGAGCCCACGCATCCGGCCCCGCCCCTCGGACTGCGCGCCCTCACGGGCGAGACGCCCGGCCTCCGGGTGCTGCCCTTCACTGACGGGGATCAACTGCTTCTCTATACCGACGGGGTTACCGAGGCCCGGGACCGCGGCCGTGCGTTCTATCCGCTTGCCGAAGGGCTGGAGCGCCACGTCTCCCGCGAACCGGCACGCACCCTCGACGCTCTCCATGACGAACTGCTGGCACATGTCGGCGGTCGACTGCACGACGACGCGGCGCTGCTCCTGATCCGTAAGCCGGCTCTCTCCGAATCACGGGTTCCCGAAGCGACCGTTCCCGCGGCGACCGTTCCCGAGCCGGCGCCCCCGGCCCGAGGCCGCTGCTTCTCCGAGGCCCCGGACCTGGCTCCGGGCCGCTGAATCGGCCGGGACCGCTTTCTCAGACATGCAGGGTGGGCCGGTAGACGAGCTCTTGGATGTGGCCGTCGAGGGTCCGGTGCTCGATCAGTTCGAGGTCGAAGTCGGCTGCGCCCTGGAAGATCGGGGCCAGCCCGGTCCGACCGGTGATCACGGGGAAGAGCGTCACCTGGACGCGGTCGACCAGACCGGCGGCCATCAGCGCCCGGTTCATGGACAGGCTGCCGTGCGAACGCAACGGCACCTCGGACTCCTCCTTGAGGCGGGAGACGGCGTCGACGGCGTCGCCGCGCACGACGTTCGCATCCGGCCAGTCGAGGGGGCCGTCGAGGGTGGTCGACACCACCGTCGCCGGCAGGTTCCTCATCTGCGTGACCCATGGGTCACGCACCTCGGACTCCTCGGTGCTCGAGGCCAGCATCTGCGCGAACGCCCGATAGGTGTTTGCCCCGAAGACCACCCGCTGCTCCTCGCGGTACAGGGCGAGGCGGTGCGTGAGGAGCTCGGGGCCTTGCTTGCCCCAGTAGCCGGTCCAGTTCCCGCCGGCGGAGCCGAAGCCGTCGAGGCTGGAAAAGACGTCGAAGGTGTAGGTAGCGGTCATGACGTTCTCCTCGAGTGCGGTTGATCGCCTGTTGGGGATACAGACTGGCAACCACGGCGTGACTCATCGCCCTGCGGTCTCCGTCCCGCCCTGCGGATAGCATCAGAGGTCCGGCGTGGCTCCCAGCAGAGGCGACGATCATGGATCCGGCCGCGGTGTCTCCCCCCGCAGCGAGCATCAGCCTGCGTCAGTTGCTGATGGCGCTGGGGGACTCGTTGGTGGAGGTGCAGGCCGCTCCGGCGGGGCTGGATGTCGAGATCCGTGGCGTTGCGCTGCTCGATCCCGAGGATCCGCCGACCGCGCAGCCGGGTGAGCTGGTCCTCGCCATCGGTGCCCGTGGCCGAGCCGCGTCTCCCGCGCTGCGGGCGGCCGGGCGGGACGGCGCCGCGGCCGTGGTGGTCAAGCTGGACGGGCCCGGACAGGCCGCGCCGCTCAGCGAGACCGCTGCCGAGGCCGGGGTCGCCCTGCTCTCACTGCGCAGCGAAGCGCGCTGGGAGCAGGTGAACGCGCTGGCCCGGGCGGCGCTCGACGACGCACCGCCGGGTGAGTCCGGCCAAGGGGCCGAGGAGGGCGACCTGTTCTCGCTCGCCCAGACCACTGCCATCCTCACCAGCGGCATCGTCAGCATCGAGGATGCCGCGAACCGGGTGCTGGCCTACTCCCGAACTACCGACTCCGACGAGGCGGACGATCTGCGGCGGCGTTCCATTCTCGGCTGGCAGGGACCGGAGGGGTATCTGGCGAAGCTGCGCGAGTGGGGCGTGTTCCAGCATCTGCACTCCAGCGACGAGGTGATCGCCATCGACAGCCACCCCGAGCTGGGCATCCGCCGCCGTCTCGCGGTGGCGATCCGGTCCGGGGACCGGCAACTGGGCACCATCTGGGTGCAGGAGGGCTCGACTCCGCTGTCCGACCGCTCGCGACAGGCACTGCTGGGCGCCGCCCGGGTCGCCGCGCTCCACCTCGTACGCCGACGCCGAGAGCTCTCGGAGGACGTGACGCTGACCCGGACCCTGCTGGCCGGACTCCTGGAGGGCAGTACCGGACCGCAGCCGCTCGCCACCCACCTGGGATTCGACGCCAACCGCCCGGCCGCCGTGCTGGGCTTCTCGTACCGGACCACCGAGGCGCAGGAAAGCGCGGAGGTCGTCGCCGCGCCCGAGCTGACCCACACCGAGGTCACCAACCTGGTCTCCGTGCACATCGCCGCCCGGCACCGCAGCGCCCTGGTCACCCAGGTCGATCCCCGCATCTACGTGCTCCTGCCTCAGCTGCCCCGCGGCATCGACACGGACACGCTGCGCGGCTGGGCCCAGGAGATCACCGACGCCGTACGCCGCCACCTGGGCCTGCCACTGCGCGGCTCGGTCGGCTGCCTGGTGCCCGGTCTCGGAGACGTCCCCGAGTCTCGCCGGGAGGCCGACCGCATTCTCGACGCGATGGTGAGCGCCGGTGTGCCCACCGCCGTCGCCGCGCTTCCGGACATCCAGGCGGAAGTGCTGGTCAGCGAGATACTGACGTTGCTCGCCGCGCACCGCGAGATACGGGATCCACGACTGACCGCCCTGGTCTCGCACGACAATCGGCACCAGGGTCGGCTCGCCGAGACCCTTCTGACGTACCTGAACTGCCTGGGTGACATACGGGCGGCCGCAGCCCGGCTCCATGTGCATCCCAACACCCTGCGATACCGGCTTCGCCGGGCCGAGGAGCTGACCGGCCTCGATCTGAGCCGTCCCGACCAGCGTCTGCTGGCCATGCTCCAACTGCGGCTGCCGCCCGACGACTGACCCGGTTCCGCATTGGACGGACGTACAGCCATTGAGGGCGAGTTTGTTCGACCCTCACAAACACAGGGCCCCATGACGCTCCATACGCTTGCGCAAATCCATTTCCGCCAGTGATGCGGCTCACCTCCCACGAGGAGGCGGGGCGAAACGCGGACGTGCGGTGACGACCCCATCACCAGCACGGCACCCGGATACCGCGCATCGCACTGTGAACGCTTGCGGAAATCGTCAGTGCCCTGACCGCCCGCTCCTGGGCACTCCCAACCATTCAATGGATGTCGACATGACAACGCGTCCCCCAGATTCTCTGGCCTCCGACACCGTTCCACCCACCAGTGGTCAGCCTCCGGAGCAGCAGGCAGGTCTCCAGGCCGGTCTCAAGAACCGCCATCTGTCCATGATCGCCATCGGCGGGGTGATCGGCGCCGGTCTCTTCGTGGGCTCCGCCTCCGGCATCACCGCCGCCGGGCCCGGCATCCTGCTGTCCTACGCACTGGTCGGCGCTCTCGTCGTCTTCGTGATGCGGATGCTCGGCGAGATGGCCGCGGCCAACCCGACCTCCGGCTCCTTCTCCGCCTACGCGGACCGGGCGCTCGGCCGCTGGGCCGGGTTCTCGATCGGCTGGCTGTACTGGTTCTTCTGGGTCGTCGTGCTCGCCGTGGAGGCGACCGCGGGCGCGGTGATCCTGGAAGGGTGGGTGCCGGCCGTACCGCAGTGGGCCTGGGCCCTGATCGTGATGGTGGTGCTCACCGCCACGAACCTGGCCTCGGTGGGCTCCTTCGGCGAGTTCGAGTTCTGGTTCGCGGGCATCAAGGTCGTCGCCATCACGGGCTTCATCGTTCTCGGTGGCCTGGCGATCTTCGGTGTGCTGCCCGGCTCCGACAACGCCGCGACGGGCTTCGGCAATCTCACCGAACACGGCGGTTTCCTGCCGAACGGACCGGGCGCGATCCTCACCGGCATCCTGCTGGTCGTCTTCTCCTTCATGGGCAGCGAGATCGTCACCCTCGCCGCAGGTGAGTCCTCGGACGCCCAGCGGGCGGTGGCGAAGGCCACCAGGAGCGTGATCTGGCGGGTCGGTGTCTTCTACGTCGGCTCGATCCTCGTCGTGGTCGCCCTGCTGCCGTGGAACGACCCCGCGATCGAGAAGAAGGGCTCGTACGTCGCGGCACTCGACTCGATCGGCATCCCGCACGCCGGCGAGATTATGAACTTCATCGTGCTGACCGCCGTACTGTCCTGTCTCAACTCCGGCCTCTACACGGCCTCCAGGATGGCCTTCTCGCTCGGGCAGCGTGGCGACGCCCCGCGATCCTTCGTCCGGACGAACACGCGAGGTGTCCCGCAGGCCGCGATCCTGGCCTCTGTGGTCTTCGGCTTCGTGGCGGTCGCCTTCAACTACCTGTGGCCGGACACGGTGTTCCAGTTCCTGCTGAACTCCTCGGGCGCCGTCGCGCTCTTCGTGTGGCTGGTCATCTGCTTCTCGCAGCTGAAGATGCGGGGAATCATCCTGCGCGAGAGCCCGGAGAAGCTCGTCGTGCGGATGTGGCTGTTCCCGTACCTGACGTGGGCGACCATCGCCATGATCGCGTTCGTGCTCGTCTACATGCTCACCGACGACAAGGAGGGCGGTGGCCGGAGCCAGGTGCTCCTCTCGGTGCTCGTCGCCGCCGTGGTGATCGCGATCTCGTTGGTCCGGGAGCGGTCCCGCCGGAAGGACACCGAGGAGGCGGTCGTGCGGCGGTAGCCGCCGCGGACTGCCGACAGCGGCCGGGGGGTGGGTGTGGGGCCTTCTGTCCCCAACCCCACTCCTTCCCGGTTGTATCGAAATGGCTGCTGTCAGGCGGTGAGGACGGCCAGCGCGGCGGCGTGCACGCCGGGTGCGGCGGCGAGGTAGCTCTTGGTGGCCAGGTCCCACGGTTTGCCGTCGATGTCGGTCACGAGACCACCGGCCTCCTGGACCAGGAGCACGCCTGCCGCGTGGGAGCGGACGTTGTCGAACTGCCAGTGCAGGTCCATCCGGCCGGCGGCGACCTGGGCGAGCTGGCCGGTGACCGGTACGGAGACCTGCACGCACAGAGCGGAGTTCAGCATCGCGGTGAGGGCGGCGCCCATCCGCTTGGCGAGGTCGGGGTCGTGGCCCGGCTTGGCCTGGCCGGTCCCGACCAGGGCGCCGTCCAGCGACGTCTTGGCCGAAACGTGAAGCCGTACACCGTTGAGGAACGCCCCGCCGCCCTCGGTCGCGGTGAACATCTCGTCGAGGACCGGAGAGTAGACCACGGCCAGGACCGGGCGGCCGTCACGGACGAGGCTCACGCCGATGTTCCAGTCGGGCATGCCGTGCACGGCGTTGACGTTGCCGCCGACCGGGTCGATGAGCCACCACTCGCCCGCGCTCATCGGTCCCGATCCGTGTTCGTCATTCAGCCAGCCCGCGCTCGGCAGCACCTCGGTCAAGGCGGGACGCAACGTGTCGACGACGGCCGCGTCATTGGCCTGGAGGTTCGCGAGCAGTTCGGGGAGGCCGGACTGACGGGACTCGGTGGAGTAGCGCGTCATCATCCGGGCGCCGGCGTGGCGGACGGCGACGATGGTCGCGGCAAGCAGCTTCTGGTTCATGGGGATACCCCTGGAGTTGATTGAAGTGGATCTGTGTCTGGCTAGGATTTACTTTCATGCAATTGGACTTGAATCTGCTGACCGTGCTGGACGCCCTGCTCGAAGAAGGCAGCGTGATGGGCGCGGCCCGGCGGTTGCACCTGTCCTCGCCCGCGGTCAGCCGCACCCTCGGCCGGCTGCGCGCCGTCACCGGGGACGACATCCTGGTGCGCACCGGCCACTCCATGGCCCCCACCCCGTACGCGGTGTCGGTGCGAGAGGACGTGCACCGGCTGGTCCGGCAGGCGCACGAAGTGCTCTCGCCGATCCGTGAGCTGAACCTGGCCGAACTGGAGCGCACGTTCACGATCCAGTGCCACGACGCGGTGGCCGCGTCACTGGTACCGGTACTGGTCGGCAGGATCCAGCAGCGGGCTTCCGGGGTGCAGTTGCGGGTGCTGGCGGAGAACCGCGTCGACACCGACGACCTGCGACACGGCCGCGTCGACCTGGAACTCGGTGGCGGCAGGCCCACTCAGCCCGAGTTCCGGTCCGAGCCGCTCGGCGACGACCGGCTCGTCGTGGCGATGCGCGCCGACCACCCTTGCGCCGCCGCACTGGACCTGGCCTCCTATGCGGCGCAGCCGCACGTGGTGATCTCCCGGCGTGGCCGCCTGACCGCGCCGATCGACGAGACGCTGGCCGCCGAGGGCTTGCGGCGCCGGGTCGTCGCGGCGGTGGCCACGGTGTCCACCGCCCTGCAGATCGCCGCCCGCAGTGACGCGCTGGTCACCTGCACGGCGATCCTCGGCCGCCCGCTCATCGAGGCGTTCGGCCTGGTCGCGCGGCCGTTGCCGATCGAATTCCCGGCGGCGACCATCAACTGCAACTGGCACCAGCGCTATGACTCCGACCCGGCCCACGCGTGGCTCCGCGAACAAGTCCGGGCGTCGATCGAGGAGATCACCGCCTGCTGACTACTCTGCCAACGGCAGGGCCACGACACCGGGAAAACCAGGCGCCTCGGCTTCGTCGAGCATCGCCGCGGCGACGGTTTCCCGGCTGACCCGCGCACCGAGGTCGAAGGGAGGCGCGGCCTCCAGGCCGACCGTGCGCCGACGAGGGCTTTCCGGCCCGTCAGCAAGCATCCCGGCATGGAAGACGGTGCCCCCGGCCGCGAGAACGGTGTTGTCGGCTGCGACCTTGTCCGCCAGCCGGTCGCCCAGGACCTTGGCGAGCACATCTGCGCCTTCCCCTGCCACTTCGGCCGACTTGCCCGTGCCGTAGGCACCGAGCCAGATGACATGACGTGGGCCGGCGGCGACCACGGCCCGGGCGCCTGTCAGGAGAACCCCGGCCCGGTCCGTGCCGAGCGCGGAAAGGACCACGGAATCCCCGTCCACGACGCCGGCGATACTGGCCGCGTCGTTCACATCACCCGCCACTTTGCGCAGGTTCGGGGAGTCGGGCAGAGCGATCCGCTGAGGATCACGCGCGATGGCGGTCACGGTGTGACCACGTCGCAGCGCTTGTCGGGTGAGGGCGATTCCGGTCCGGCCGGAGGCCGCGAGGACGGTGAGGTTCATGCCGAGAACGCTAGAGACCCCGCAACTTAACATCAAGTGCAAGTATCTGACTTGATAAGTTACCCAGACGCAATCAACGGCGGAGCGGAACGGTCAGTCGATGGCTGTGTCCGCTGCGACGGCAGTCCTGCGGCGGCGGAGGTGACGTATGCCTTCGATGGCACCGGTCACCACGAACGCCAGCCCGACACCGACGGCGATGGCCAGCAGCGTGTTCTCCTGGAACACGACGCCGCCGAAGTAGCCGGTGAGGGCGGTGTAGGCGCTCCACGTGGCGGTGGCGAACGCGACGAACAGTACGTATTTCCCCAACGGGTAGCCGACGAGGCCGGTGGACAAGGTGGCCAGGTAGCGCCCCACCGGGATGAACCGTGTGGTCACCAGGATGAAGCCGCCGCGCGAGTCGAGTTCGCGGGCGAACCAGTCGTGTGCCGTCCGGCGTTTGGAGCCGGGTGGCAGGCGCTTGAGTATGCGTTCACCCATCAGTCGTCCGACCGTGTAGGGAACGAGAT
This sequence comes from Streptomyces sp. 4N124, assembly GCF_052245395.1. Lineage (NCBI taxonomy): Bacteria > Bacillati > Actinomycetota > Actinomycetes > Kitasatosporales > Streptomycetaceae > Streptomyces > Streptomyces sp. 4N124. The sequence goes on along the minus strand of NZ_JBQQBS010000003.1, from coordinate 169,652 downwards.
CGCCGAGAAGGGCACCGAGCGTCGTGGCGGCGATGACGAGCGCGATGTCGGTCTGCCCGGTGGCGGCGTAGACGCCTGCGACGATCACGACGGGTTCGCTCGGGATCAGTGGGAGGAAGGAGTCGAGGAAGGACACCGCGATGAGCACCGCGTACAACCACGGTGAGGAGATGACCGATTCGGCCAGCTCGAGCCAGTCGATCATAAGGGGCAGACCTTCGTCGTCAGGTGCGGATATATGGTCACGGGCTCTCTTTCGATAGGGTCAGAGGTCGACGGTGAGGTCGGACGACAGGGCCCGTGAGACGCAGCAGTACATGTGACCGGGTGGGGTGCCGATGTCGTCGCGGTGCTCCGGCTCTCCGTCGACGAGGGCGATCTCGCAACTGCCGCAGACGCCTTCACGGCATCCGGACGGTATGCGGAATCCCGCGTGGTTCAACGCGTCCAACATGGAGTCCTCCGCACTGACCCGGACAGTCCGTCCCGACCGGGCGCAGCGCACATCGAAAGCCTTGTTGGGCGCGAACTCCTTGGCCACCGGCCGGAAATGCTCGATATGCAGCTGCTGTGCGGGGAACACCGCCTCGGCCGCGTCGAGCATCGACGTGGGGCCGCAGCAGTACACCAGCGCCCGAGGGCCAAGCGCTGCAGCCTCCGCGGCGAAGTCGGGCCTGCCGTGCTGCTCGGTGGCGTGGATGCGCACCCGGCTGCCGTGCGCGGCCCGCAGTTCGTCGGCGAACGGCATGGTGGCCAGGGACCTGCCCACGTACACCAATGTCGCCGAGGCGCCCGCTTCGACCGCCGCTGTCAGCATCGGCACGATGGGGGTGATGCCGATCCCGCCGGCGAGGAACAGGTACTCCGGTGCGGGCAGCAGGGGAAAGTTGTTGCGTGGCACCGAGACGTCGAGTGTGCGGCCCTCGTCGAGGAACAGGTGGATGTACTCCGAGCCGCCCCGGCTGAGCCGGTCGTGACGGACGGCGACACGATACGTGTCGCGGTCGGCCGGGTTCCCGCACAGCGAGTACTGCCGGGTCAGCCAGTTGGGCAGTGCCAGATCGATGTGCGCGCCCGGTTCCCAGGGGGCCAGCGGGCCGTCGGCGCCGCGCAGGACGAGCGACACCGCGCCCTCGGCGACCGGCTCCGCCTTCTCGAGGATTGTTCGTTGCATGGCCGTATCGCCTTCAGTACAGGTGCCGGTAGTCGTCTTCGAGCATCTCTTCCAGCACCGTCGGATCCGCGTCGGCGAGCCCCATCTGGTCGACGGCGATCTCACCCATCGACGGCAGTTCCTCGGCCAGGGCCTGGCTCGCCGGATCCCACAGCCGGGAGCGGATCAGCGCGCGGCCGCAGTGGAAGAAGACCTCAGTCAATTCCACGACGATCGCCAGCTCGGCGCCCTTTCCCTCGGTGCGCATCCGGGCGAGCACGTCCGGTTCGTCGGTGGGATAGGCACGACCGTTGACACGCAGCACTTCCCGCACTCCGGGGACGACGAACATCAGCCCGATCCCGTCGTTCTCGGCGAGATTGCGAAAAGAGTCGGCGAGGTTGTTGCCTGGCCGGTCGGGAATGGCGAGCGTGCGCTCATCGAGTACTTTGACGAATCCCGGAAAGTCACCGCGCGGTGAACTGTCGGGGAGTCCTGTCGCGTCCGACGTGGCCATTGCCAGGAAAGGGGAGTGGGCGATGAAACGGCGGCAGTGCCGGTCGAGCCGGTCGTGTATTTTGCGCTTGATCAGGTCCTCGGGCTCGCCGATCCGGGCGCGTACGTCCGCGAAGGAAATCCGGCGCGGACGGGCCTCGGAGATTGCGTCATCGCTGGTCACATGATGGTCATGAGTGATCATTCAGGTTGCTTTCTACTCGCTTCCACAAGGCCCGCGACAGGCCCAGTCGGCGTGCCGTGGGGGTCACCGGACGGCGTCGTACGGCAGCACGGCGTGTACGCCCCACGTTTCGTTGGCCACTTGGGTGATCCGCAGGTCGACGGTTGCGCCGGCCAGGGCCAGCGCGGCTGTCCTGTCCAGATCGAACAGTGAGCGCAGCCAGACGAGCATGGAGTCCAGCGCATCCCCCGTCGCCACGTTCAGGTCCTCGTCGAAACCGAAGGTGACCCGCCCTTCAGGCGTCTCGGCGTGGATACCGGGAACCGGGGCCCGCTCCCGGAGGTTCAGTGTCACTTCCGTCGTCATGGGACACTCGATCGCCGTGCCCGCGACCTCGCCGTTCCCCTGCGCCGCGTGGCCGTCTCCCAGGTGGAGCATCGCACCGGGCACGGTCACCGGCAGGTACAGCGTCGAACCCGCCACCAGTTCACGGCAGTCGATGTTTCCCCCGCTCCCCGCTCGCGGCGGGATGGTGGAATGCGGGCCCGGCTCCACCGGAGGGACACCGACCACACCCAGGAAAGGCGCGATGTCCACGGTCCGGCCGCGGTCGTTGGTGGCCGTCCCGTCGCCGATGTCCCACAACAGCCATGACGGGGGTCCGTCGGCGACGCCGAGTCGGCGCGTCAGCGGGTTGTCCTTCACCCCGGCGAGCGTCCACCCCCAGGTGCCGGCCCTGACGGACCCGAAGCGCACCTCGAGGACCATGCCCGGCTCCGCGCCCCGGACCGCGATCGGCCCGGTGAGACAGTGGCCGGTCCGGTCCTCGAACATCCTCGGCCTCGGGTCACCGGGTGTTCGCATCGGCTCCAGGTACCCTGCGGCGTCCAGCGAGCCGACCACCACCGAGTCGCCGGCGTCCACGGTGAGAACCGTTGGGGTGTCCCGGCTGAAGACGTTCACCACGGTGTCCCGTGTCGCCGGCAGTTCGTGTCGAACCATTCGAAGCCTCCCTTCGCGTCGTCGATGGATCCAGGTCGTGTACCGCAGTCCCGGTCCGCGGCAGCCGGGAGGGATGGGGTGGCCGGCGCCGCGGCACGGAAAGTTGGGCGGGCGGGGTCAGCGGAGCCCGGACCGTGGGGCAGGTTCCAGCCGGACCGTGGAAGCCGTCCCGCCCGACAGCGCGGAAAGGGTGTCGACGACGGTTGCGCACCGGGAATGCCCATGGACGGCGGCCAGGACGCGTTCCCGGTCGGCGGCGTCCTCGAAGCGCCGGATCCAGACGAAGGCGTCCTCGTCATCGGCCACCGTGAACGCTCCCACCACGTGCATCCCCATTTCCTGGTGCAGTGGGATGACGGTCTCGTCCATGTAGCGGGCCATTTCCGTGCCGCGGCCGGCGCGGGCGCGTTCCGTGCGTATCTCGTAGAACATGGGTTCCTCTCCGTTGCGTCCTCCGCGGCTGCCGTCAGGACGCGGGTCCGGTGCGGGCGGCGGCGAGCTCGTAGACGCCGGGGGAGCCCTCCCACGGGGCGGTGCGCACCACGGCCCAGTGGTGTATCAGCCAGCGTCCGCCGGATCGGCGGAGCCTGAGCCGCCAGAGGCCACGCATCGTGCAGTGGTCGGTGACACCGGGGTCCGCGGGGACGTGGTGGTAGGCGACCATGTGCGCGCGGCACTCGGCCTCGTCACCCGACAGCTGTATGACGAGGTCGGTGGCCGCGTGGTGGGTGCAGTCGAAGCCCTCCAGGGTCGTACGGGCGAGCTCGACCAGCTCGGCGGCCGGCACAGTCGCCGGCGGGGTGCCGTGGTGATGGGCCGACAGGTCCAGACGCACCGCGTCGGCGAACAGTTGCCGCAGAGCGGTCCAGTCCCGGTCGTCCTGGGCGTGGGCGAGACCGGCGACGACATCGGCGACGGCTGCCCGGTCCACCAGGTCCTGAAGTGCGCTCATGTCGGCTCCTCCGTTGCCGTGGGGTGTTCGGTCTCCGGCCGTTCGACCAGCGGTAGGACCAGGCGGCTCGGGTGGGCCGGTCCGTGGTGGACCCGGTTGACCGCGATGGCCAGGTCGTCCTCGCTGTCGGCCGCGATCGTCCTGCCCGTGTTGGTGTTGCGGTCGTAGCGGGGGAAGTTGCTGCTGGAGACTTCGAGCCGGATGCGGTGCCCGGGCAGGAACACGTTCGCGGTGACGCTCAGGTCGATGGCCAACTCGTAGACCGTTCCCGGCTCCAGGGGCTCCGGATCGGTGAGTGACGTGCGGTAGCGGGCGCGCTGGATGCCCTCGCACAGCAGGATCGCCCTGCCGTCGGGGTGCACGTCGACGAGCTTGCCGGTGAAGTCGGTGTCCGGTGCCGAGGAGGAGACGTGCAGGACCAGGGTGACGTGGCCGGTGACCTCGACGGGATGCTCGAGGACGGGAGTGGTGAAGCACAGCACGTCCTCGCGCGTTTCGACGGCTGCTTGGTCGGCCGGTCCGGGGAAGGCGCCGGAGGCGGCAGCGAGCACGGTGCCACCCAGGCTCGGGACCGGGCGGCGTGGGTCGTAGAGGAACGTGTCCGCCGCCGCCACCGACACGGCGTCGCGTGTCAGGACGCCGTCACCGCCGACGGTGTTGGCGCGGCCGCCCCCGGCGAGGAAGAAGTCGGTGTGACGGGTGTCGGGCAGCGGCCAGTCCACCTCGTCACGCCACCGGTCGACGCCCATGACGAAGATCCGGACCCGGTGGGCGTCGTCGGGGGCGTCCGTGAGGCCGCGGACCCAGCGGTCGTAGAACCGTAGGTGCTCGCCGGTGACGTCGGCGGACTTGATGCCGCTGTGGAGTCCGAACGACCGGTCGGGGAAGGTGCCGAGGTCGGCGCCGTCGGCGTGGCACCAGGGGCCGATGAGCAGCCGTTGACCGTCGCGGGCCGCGGCACTGCCACCGTGGCGGCGCATCATCGTGTAGGACCGCACGGTTTCGCCGATGAACACGTCGTACCAGCCTCCTATGTGGAGCGCGGGGACGGCGATGTCACCGCAGTGGTCGATCGAGGCGACCTCCTGCCAGAACGTGTCCCGCTCCGGGTGGTCGAGCACCTGGCCGACCCAGGGCAGATGGCGGGTGACCGCGCCGCGGTCGGCGACCGGCAGCGGGTCGTGCAGCAGCCGCGGTTCGGACAGGCCGGACAGAAGTGCGTGGGCGTCGCCCGGATCGCCGTGTCCGCCCGCGAGGCCGCGGCGCAGGTTACGCAGGGCCGAGAGCGTTCCCCAGGTCAGGACAGCGTCCTGCGACAGCGCTCCGCCCGGGGAGTACCACGGTGCCGCGTACGGGTCGGCGGAGGTCATCACGGGCGCGATCGCCCGCAGTGCCGGTCCACCGTGCACGGCCGCCTGCCACTGCGCGAATCCCATGTAGGACCCGCCCCACATGCCGACCGCGCCGTCGCACCACGGCTGTCCGGCCAGCCACGCGAGGGTGTCGGCACCGTCACGGCCCTCGTTGGCGTGGGGCACGAACGGTCCGGGTGAACGGGAGGTCCCGCGGACGTCCTGGGCCACCACCGCGTAGCCGGCCTCCACGAAGGCGAACACGTCCGGCAGCTTCGGGTTGCCGTACGTTCCGGCGTCGTCCTTGCCGTAGGGGGTACGGACCAACAGCGCGGGAAACGGTCCCGGCCCTTCAGGCCGCCACACGTTGGTCGCGAGCGCGATGCCGTCACGCATCGGCACCCGCACGTCCACTTCGACGACGAATGTCATGCGCCCACCCGGTTGTTCCCGGGGCGCTGCGGTCGCTGGGAGATCATCCAGTGGCTGAACGCGACATAGTTCTGCGCGAACTCCTGTGGTGTGGGCGCGTGTTCCACCGCCGCGGACAGTCGCGCGATGTGGGCGTACCGCGGGATCTGGTCGGCCTCGTAGGCGGCCAGCGCGACGGGCACGTCGCCGGTGGGGGTGAGCAGGCGGCCGAGCAGGGCAGCGTCCTCGATGCCCAGCGTCGCGCCCGCGGTGATGTGCGGAGACATCGCGTGGGCCGCGTCCCCGGCCAGGACCACCCGCGCGGAAACCCAGTGGGAGAGCGGCGGCACGAGCATGACCTGGTTGTGCAGGACGAGATCCTCGGGCGTCGCGTCGATCAACCCAGCCAGAACCCCGTCCCGCCCTTCCCCCTCCAGATGGACGACCCGTTCCATGGCCTGCTGCTTCGGACTGCCCGTCAGCGGCGGCGAGTTGAATTGGTTCAACAGCCAGTAGACGCGCCCGTCGTAGGTACGTATGTAGCCGCCCCGGCAGCCGTGGGTGCCCAGGATCAGCCGGTCCTCGGGCACCGTGATCCCGGTGGCCGGGATGACCGCGCGCCAGGCGTGGTGGCCGGGATGTTCCCGCGCCGGAGTGCCCGGCACCAACTGCGCGCGCACCGCCGAGTACGCCCCGTCCGCCCCCACCAGCACGTCGGCTTCCTCGCTGCTGCCGTCGGCCAGGTGGACCGTGACATGCTCCGCGTGCTCCTCGTACGCAGTGAACCCGGCGGCCAGGCGGATGTTGTCCCGCCCAACGGCGTCGGCGAGCAGATCGTTCAACTCGGCCCGGTGGACCAGCAGGTACTGATGGTCCTCGGAACCGAACCCCGGGGTGTCGAGCAGCCGCCCGGCGGGATCGTGGAAGTACATCTCTGTGGGGACACCGATACAGCGCACCTCCTCGCCGACGGCGAGGTCGTCGAAGACCGCCAGCGCGTTCGCCCAGAGCCCCAGCGAGGCCCCGTCGGCGCGGATCTCCGGCGCGCGCTCACAGATCACCACCTCGATCCCCGCATGGCGCAGTGCGAGCCCGGTTGTCAGGCCCACGATCCCGGCACCGATCACGACCGCGCGCATCACAGCCCGACCCTGGTCGCGCCGGAACCGCGACCATCAGCGTCAATGTGCCTGCTGTCGCGAGGTGGGCAGATGCGGATGTCCACTGCGAACTCCTCATGTCGTCGAGTGAGTTCGACGTTAGGAAACGCAGCCGATTCACACCAGTGCAACCTAGGTAAGTACTTCTTTCGTGAGTGATAATCCGGGGATGGACTACGTCGATCTGAACCTCATCGAGGCATTGGACGCGCTGCTCACCGAGAACAGCGTGACGAAGGCCGCGGAACGCCTGCACACCTCGCCACCGGCGATGAGCCGCGCCCTGGCCCGATTGCGCCGCGCCTTCGACGACCCGCTCCTCGTGCGTGCCGGACGCGACCTCGTGCCCACACCCCGAGCCCTGGAACTGCGTGGTGAGGTGCACGCGGTCGCCACCCGGGCGCGCGCACTCTTCGCGCCGTCGAACACCGCCGATCCCCGAACCGTTGTGCGCACGTTCGACCTGCAAGTCGACGACATGCTGTCCACGACCTTCATTCCGTCGCTCCTCGACGATCTACGGGTCCAGGCGCCCGGTATCTCACTGCGGTTGCGGCCGGAGAGCCTCGAGGACACCCCGGCCCTGCGCGAAGGACTGGTGGATCTGGAGATCGGGATCGTGCGTCCCGGTGATCCGGAGATCCGCTCGGAAACACTTCTCACGGAGACACTGATCGGCGTGGTTCGGCCGGAGCATCCACTCGCGAGGACGAAAACCGTCACACCGCGGCGGCTCGCCGCCACCGACCACGTCGTCGTGTCGCGACGCGGCCGAGCTCACGGCCCGATCGACGAGCAGCTCGCCGAACTGGGCCTGAGCCGACGCGTGGTGGCCGTGGTCCCCAGCGTCGCGACCGCGCTGTTCCTGGCCCGCGAAACCGACGTCGTCAGCGTTGCCCCGGCCGGACTCGGACGGCCGATGCTCAACACACTCGGGCTGCGCACGTTCCCGATCCCCCTGGCGCTGCCGTCCCTGACCATCGGCATGGCGTGGCACCCACGTAATCACCACGACCGCACGCATCAATTGCTACGCGAACGTATCCGCCACATCATGACCACGGCTGTCGACGGAGCCGCGTGAGCAGTCCGGTGCCCGGCCAGGGCAGAGGCCTGCCGCCGAGCGAGCGGGCGTCAACAGCGCCCGGCAGGGCGGTCAGCGGCATCCGCGGTCGCCATGAGCCGGGCTTCGAGGTATTCGTCGGGTCGCTCCGCATCGCCATCGACGGACCGGGCGTAGCGCTGTGTGCGTCTGGACCAGTCGAGGTTGCCGCGCATCCACGTCCGCATGCCGGTGAGGCAGGGGGCGAGTTGCCCGGCCCGGTGGGGATGGGCGGTGAGCAGTCGGGCCTCCGCTCGCAGGAAGCGGTCCGTCTCCTGCTGGATGGCTGTGTGGACGTGGTCCAGCGCGGCCGACCGGTCCAGTCCGCGATGGTGCTGGACGAGGAAGACGAGGTTGTGCACCTCGCCCCGCGAACGCTCCTTGGCCAGCGAGTAGACGTCGTTGGTCCAACAGACGACGTTGCAGGCGGCGTTGAGGGCGGAGGTGAACTCGGCGCCGGTGTAGAGGGTGTCGGGCACCGAGACGTCCACCGCGATCTCTATGAGGTCCATGCAGACGTAGATCGCGCCCGTGTGTCTGCGGTTGACGACGTACGCCTCCTCCGACGGGACGGTGCCGTGGACTCGATTGCCCACCTCCCAGACGGCCGCTGTCCTCAGACATGTCCCGAGGTGCCCGGCGAATCGACGGTGCCACTCGGGGTGTCCGAGCGGCGCGGTGCGCTCCCACAGATCGGCCAGTGCGGAGACAGCGGTGGGAGTGTCCGGGCTTGCCGAGCCGGTTGGGTGGTGCCCGCTCAGTACGGCGCACATCTGGTCCACGATCCGCAGTGCCCGTGCCGGGTCGCGTCCGACCGTTCCGTCGTCGAGCTGGTCGTCGACCAGGAACAGCCAGGCGAACCAGTCGGCCATGAGGTCCAGGCGAGTGGCGTCGGCGGTCGGATACACCGCTGCCGCGAACCACCCGAAGTCCGCTCTCTGGAAGCGTCTCCAGGCCGATTCCCGGTGGACGAGACGGGTGCGTCGTACCCAGTCGGCCACATGACGACGCGTCCGCTCCGTATGGGGATTGAGCCGGTGCGGGAACGGGCTGAGGATGCCCTGCTGAGAGGTGTCCATGAACGTACGGCCTTCTCGTGTCAGCGGTGCTCGAGGCGCAGCCGCATTCCGCCTCGGGGACGCAGCGTGATCAGGGCCTCCGGATGTACGTCGGGGGCATCTACGGGCAGGACCAGACGGTATGTACGCGCGACCGTGGCGAGCACCAGGGTGAGTTCGGTCAGGGCGAAGTGCCTGCCGATGCAGACGCGTTGCCCGCTGCCGAACGGGATGTAGGCGTGCCGGGGGCGGCCGGCGATCTCTTCCGCGCCGAACCGCTCGGGGCGGAAGGTTTCCGGCTCGTCCCAGAAGTCCGGATGCCGGTGCAGGACATAGCTGTTGATGAGCATGTTGCTGCCCGCCGGTATGCGGTATCCGGCGATCTCGTCGTCCTGACTCGCGTGACGCATGAACTGATAGGCGGGGGAATAGATGCGCAGCGTCTCGTCGACGACCATGCGTGTGTAGGCCAGTTCGGGAAGGTCCTCGAATTGCGGGATCCGGTCGCCGAGTACCCGGTCGACCTCCTCGTGCAGCCGCTTCTCGGCGTCGGGATGGCGCGCGAGGAGATGGAACGCCCAGCAGAGGGCGTTGGTGGTGGTCTCATAGGCGCCCACACAGAGGTTGAGGACCTCGTGGTGGAGCCGCTCGAGTGCCATTCCCCTGCCGTCTTCCTCGTCGGCGGAGTGCAGCAGGAGGGTCAGCAGATCGGGTTCCGCGTCCGTGTCCGCGCAGAGCCGTCCCTGGACGAATCCGGAGACGAAGGAGTCCATGGCGTCGATCGCGCGCCGGAGCCTGCGACGGCTGGGGGTGGGCACGCTCAACGGCGGGAAGGGACAGCGGAAGAATGCCGCGAGGATGCTGTTGGCCACCCCGAAGGCCCGCTCGAAACCCTGGGCCGTCGTGCTCACATCCGCACTGAACAAGGACCTGTTGACGATGGCGAGCGCGAGTCGGCCGAACTCGTCCATGGCGTCGATCACCCGCTCGTCGCGAGGGTCGCGCTCCCAGCGGTCCAGCATCCGCACGGTCTCGGTCGTCATGTTCCGGGCGAACGCGCCGACCGCGCCCGGGGTGAAATGCGGTGCCATCATGCGACGTTGCCGACGCCACTGCTCTGTGTCCGCGTTGGCGATCAGCCCCGTGCGCAGCACCGGACGTACGGCTTTGTAGAGGGAGGCGTTCTTGTCGTACTGCGTGCTCTTGTCGACGAGGATGCGGCGGATGTGGTCCGGGTGATTGACCATCACCATGGGGATGCCGAGCGTGCGGAAGCGGAAGATGTCGCCGTACCGCTCGCGGCCACGAGGCAGAAAGGCCAGCGGGTCACGTCTGAAGCTCGGTGACCCGCGGAGACGGTCGGTGAACCTGACGGACGGTAGAGCCCTTGGAGCCATGAACATCACCCCTGAGCTGGGTAAATGAATGTTCATTAACATCCAATAATCTGGGGCACGCGGGCTGGACCGTCAAGGAGTGCGCCCCAAGTCGACCGAATACCCGAGCGATCCGGCCGTAAGTCGTCGGTCGGCTTCCAGGCCCAGCAGCCGCTGTGCGTTGCCGAGCAGCCAGTCGTGGGTGACCGCCTCGCCCAGGCCGAGTTCGGCCACCTCCCGGATCAGGGTGCGCACGGGCACGGAGTGGACCCAGGTCGCGGTGCCGAACATGACCTTGCGGCGCAGGGTGCTACGGCCGTACAGCAGGAGGGGCTCCCAGCCCGAGCCCGGACGCGACATCCAGCTCGCGCGATGGGTGGAGAACTCCACGAAGACATGGGGGTGTCGTTGGGCGACCGAGATCATCTCGTGCAGCCACGGCCAGCCGCCGTGGCCCGCGACGATCCTCAGGTCCGGGTGGCGGCTCGCGAGCACGTCGATGACCCTCGGATGCGACAGCTCGTTCGGACGTCGGGTGCACAGATGGTGCCCGGTGTGGATCCACACCGGCAGCCTCAGCCGCTCGGCTGTCGCGAAGACGGTGGCGTAGCGCGGCGCCTGCGGTTCGACGCCGTCCCGGAACGCGATGACGGTGACGCCGCGCATGCCCAGCGCATGGCAGCGCTCCAGCTCCGCCAGCGCGGCGTGCGGATCGCTGAGGTTCAGGCCAGCCCAGGCCTCCATCCGCCCGGGGGCACGCGCCGCGAAGGCGGCCACCCGGGTGTTGACGCTGTCGCCGTCGGGCAGCCGGGCGCTGGAACCCATCAGCACCTGATAGGCCATGCCCTGCTCATCCATGGCGCGCAGATGGGCCGCCACATCGATGTCGTCGGGCTGGTTCGCCACGAGGGCCTCGACCGCCGCGTCCAGGTCGCCGGCGTCCAGTAGGCGGCGGTACTCGGTGAAGTCCGCGCCGAAGACGGTGGCCATATGGCGGCCGAAGGCCCGCAGATAGGCCGGTGCCTGGCCGCCCAGGTCGCGGAAGTAGGCGCCCCACGACTCGCGGTCGTACACCAGGGCGCACATGTCGATCGCACTGATCCCGTCCGTGCCGTCCGCCTCGCTCTTGTCGAGGACCCTCAAGATCTGCTCCCGTCCCGGGCGCGGTGAGCACGCGCCCGTCTCGGTCCGTGAGCCTCCTCGCCGGGAGGCTCCGCCTGGTAGTACCCGGCGTACCTTTCTGCGGCGGTGTGATCGCCATACGGCCGGTTGAGCCCGTAAAGTGAGCAGGTGAACGGCCATTCACCGGCTCCCCGCCACGCCGATGGCCGGCCGCCACCGAGGGACGGGAATCACTCCATGGCCATGTCGACCGAGGGAGCGTTCGCCCCGCCGCCCAGGGGGAGCACGCGGAGGCAGATCGAGTCGGTCGCCGCCGAGTTGTTCTACCGGCGGGGTTACGGCAACACGAGCGTCCGGGAGATCCTGGCGGCCCTCGGCATGACGCCCGCGGCCATGTACAACCACTTCAGGTCCAAGGAGGAACTCCTCCACTCGATCGCCTCGCGGACCTGTGCCGAGCTGGAGCGGCAGCTCGCGGATGCCTTCGAGCGGGGCGGCGGCGATCCCGTGCGCGAGCTGTGGGAGGCGGCCAGGACGCTGACCGTCTTCCACACGACGTACCGCCTGGAAGCGGTGGTCAGCCGGTCGGAGACGCATCACCTGCCGCCGTCGCTGTCCACGGAGATCCGGGACAGCGAGCGCCGCATACGCCGGGAGTTTGAGCGGATGCTGGAACAGGGGCGGACCCGGGGTGCGTTCCGGGCCGCGCTGCCCGGCGGGCGGGAGGCGGACATTCCGGTCACCGCGAAGGCGTTGCTGGACATGTGCATCCACGCCGGACTCTGGTTCCGCCCCGAGGGCAGGCTCAGCGCCGAGGAGATCGCCGAGCAGTACGGCGTCCTGGTGCTGCAGGCGGCGGGGGTCGGCCATGACGAGATTCAGTCGCTGTCCGCGAGCGTGCCCAAGTAGGCCTCCTGCAGCGCCGGTCCCTCGCGCAGCCGGGCGGCCGGTCCCTCGGTCACGATCCGGCCCGTCCGCATGACGTAGGCCCGGTCGGCCAGGCCGAGGACGCGCTCGACCGCCTGGTCGACGAGGAGCACGGTCAGGCCTGTCGTGCGCAGCTTCGCGACGGTCGCCAGGACCCGCTCGGCGGCGAGCGGCGCGAGGCCCAGCGACGGCTCGTCGATCAGAAGCATCCGCGGCTTGGCCACCAACGCCTGGGCGATGGCGAGGAGTTGCTGCTCCCCGCCGCTGAGCACCTCGGCCCGCGCCCGCAGCTTGTGTTCCAGGACGGGGAAGAGGCTGAACGTCCACTCCAGACGTTCGCGTTCCTCGGGTGCGGTCACCTTCCGCTTCCACAGGCCCAGTTCGAGGTTCTCGCGCACGGTGAGCCCGTGGAAGACGCGCCTCCCCTCCGGTACCTGGACCAGTCCGCGCAGGCTGATCGCCTCGGGCCGGTCGCGGGTGATGTCGGTGCCGCCGAACTCGACCGTGCCCGCGGTCGGGCGCAGCAGCCCCGAGATGGTGCGGAGCAAGGTCGATTTTCCGGCTCCGTTCGCGCCGATCAGGGCGCAGATCTCGCCTTCGCGCACCGCGAGCGTGACGTCGTGGACGACGGGGACGGGGCCGTAGCCGGAGTGCACCCCACTCAGGCGGAGCAGCGGTGGTTCGGGCGTCGCGGACATGCGGTTTCCCTCCGGTGCGTCCTGCTCGGTGGACATGGCGTCAGCCCCCCAGGTAGGCGTGGAGTACGCGGGCGTCGTGGAGCGCGATGGAGGGTTCGGCCGAGACGAGGGTGACTCCCGCGTCCAGCACGGTGACGTGATCGGCGACGGCCGCCACCAGCTCGATGTGGTGCTCGACGAGCAGCACCGTCATGTCGTGCGCCCTGATCTCCCGCAACAGGCCGTCCAGCATGGTGAGTTCGGCGGGCGACAGGCCGGCGGCCGGTTCGTCCATCAGCAGCAGCCGGGGACGCGCCATGAGCGCGCGGGCGATCTCCAGCAACCGCTGGTTGCCGTGCGGCAGGATTCCGGCCGGGGTCCGGGCGTACGGGGTCAGGCCCACGAAGTCCAGGTAGCCGGCGGCCTCTTCGCGCAGCAGGCGGGACTCGCTCCGCCCCCGGGGGAGCGCGAGCGCGTGCTCGACGACGCTCACCCGTTCCCTGGCATACGCCCCGAGCAGGACGTTCTCCAGCGCGGTCAGCCGGGGCAGCAGCAGGGGAGTCTGGAAGGTTCGCGCGACCCCGAGGCGGGCGATCCGCTCGGGAGCCTGGCGGCTCACCTCCGCCCCGCTCAGCAGCACCCGGCCGCGCTCCGCGGGCACAAGACCGGTCACGGCGTTCAGCAGCGTGGTCTTCCCCGATCCGTTGGGGCCCACCAGCGCGTGGATGGTGCCCGGCTCCACCGACAGATCGACACCGCCCAGCGCGTGGACACCGCCGAAGGAGCGCCGCAGGTCCGTCGTGCGCAGCCGCAGCCCACTCCCCGGGCGACTGGTCATGGGAGTGGGCCGCGGCGCGGGCGCGTCCACGGACGGCACCGCACCTGCTCCCTCGGAGCGGTGTCGTCCTCCCGCGGTCAGACGCGCCACGATCCTGGGTCCGTGCTCCTCCCACGCCCCGGCGATGCCGTGCGGCACGTACACGATCAGCACGAGCAGGGCGATGGCGTAGATGAGCAGCCGCCACTCGGCCAGGTCGTCCAGCAACTCGGGCACCACGAAGAACGCCAGCGTGCCCAGGAACGGCCCGGCCGTGCGACCGGCGCCGCCGATGATCACCACGAGGAGGAAGAACAGCGAGAACTCGATGGGGAAGTCGTCGGGGGTGACCATGCCGCGCGTCGTGGCCAGCAACGCACCCCCGAGTCCGGCGAGCGCGGCAGACAGACAGAAGGCGAAGATCTTCAGCCGGACAGGAGCCGCGCCCACCGTGCGTACGGCGTCGGGTGCGTCGCGTACGCCGGTGAGCGCCCGGCCGATCCGGGAGCGCAGCACGTTCGCGACCAGCCAGGTGGCCACCACGACCAGGGCGAGCACCAGCCAGTACAGCTGCTCTTCGGTGAGCGGCGTGCCGCCCGCCTCGGGCAGGGGGACGCCGATGATGCCCGCGAACCCGCCGGTGAGGTCCCGCAGTTCGGTCAGCAGACTGCCCACCACCATGGCGAAGGCGAGGGTGATCAGCGCCAGATGCCAGGAGGACAGCCGTAGCGCGGGCAGGGCCATCAGCCCGCCGACGGCGGCCGACACGGCCATGGCGGGGCCGACGGCCGCCCAGAACGACCAGCCGTGGTCGACGGTGAGCACGGCCGCGGTGTAGGCGCCGACCGCCACCAGGGCGCCATGCCCGAGCGACACCTGCCCGGCGTACCCGAACAGCACGTTCAGGCCCATGGCGATCAGCACATAGATGCCGACCACGGTGGCCACGTGGAGGACATATCCGTCCCGGGTGAGGGGGGGCAGTACGGCGGCCAGGACGAGGGCGACGCCAAGTCCCGTTCGTCGCAAGGAAGGTGACCTGAGCTCAGACACGGCGCAACTCCTCGCTTCCGCGCAGCCCCTGGGGTCGGACCAGGAGGATGGCGAGCGTGACGGCGAACAGCACGGCGGTCTGGGCGCCCGGTGAGACGTAGTCGGCGCCCGCGGCCTCGACGACGCCGACGATCCAGCCCCCGAGCAGTGCCCCGCGCACATCGCCGACCCCGCCGAGGACGGCCGCGAAGAAGCCCTTGATGAGCAGCCCGAAGCCCATCGCCACCGATGCGAGCGTCAGCGGTGCCGCCAGCGCACCGGTCAGCCCGGCCAGTGCCCCGCCCAGCAGGAAGGCCCGTCGGCTGAGCTTCGCGGGATCGATGCCGCGCAGCCGGGCCGCGTCCCGGTCGGCGGCCACCGCCCGCAGGGCACAGCCGGTGCGGGTCCGCGCGTGCCTCTCCAAGGCGGCGACCACGCCCAACGTGATCAGGACGACGGCCAGTTGGTAGCTGTTGAAGCGGACGCCGAGGAACGTGAGGGGGTCCAGGGACAGCGGCGCGGGGGGTTCGACGGTGCGCGGTTCGTCGGTCCACAGCCGGCCCGCGAGCTGGTTGAGGGCCAGCGAGAACGCCAGCGTGGTGATCACCCAGGCGCTGCCGTACGGCGAGCGCCGCAGCACGGGCGCCACGGCCACCCGCTCCTCGACCAGTGCCACGGCACCGACCCCGGCGGCAGCGATCGCCGCCGCGAGTGGCCAGGGCAGCGTGGTCAGCACCGCCATGGTCATCGCGCCCAGCATCACCAGGTCGCCCTGGGCGAAGTTGAGCACCCGGGTCGGCCGGTGCAGCACGGTGAGGCTCACGGCCACCAGCCCGTACAGGCTGCCGTACACCAGACCGGGCACCAGCACGTCGTTGATCACGTCTGGCCGCCCGGGGCCAGCTCGCGGAAGATGCCGTGCACCGACTGCTCCTTCTTGGCGGACAGCAGCGAGGCGACGACGAGGGCGCCGTCGTCGATGCCGGTGTGCCGTGCGGAGGTGAAGGAGATCCGTCCCCGGGGACCTTGGTGGTCGGTCACCTTGTCGAAGGCGGCTTTGAGCTTGTCCGGGGCCAGGGTCTTCTCCCGCTCGACGGTGTCGGCCAGCAGCTTGAGGAAGTCGTAGTACGGGGAGGTGGCGGCGGTGAACTCCAGCCCGGTGGCCGTGGGTTCGGCCGCGATCCGCCGGGCGTACTCCATCGCCGGGCCCTGGGCCGGCGTCTCGCCAGGCCGGTAGCTGAAGGCGGCGTAGGTGGTGGTGTACAGCCGCTCCATCAGCTCCTTGGGGAAGGCATCGTAGGCCTTGATGTAGCTGAGTTCGTGGGAGACGGTCGGTGGCGCGAAGCCGGTGGCGGCCATCGCCCGCAGGGTCAGCACGGAGGTCTGCGGCTGGCCGCTGAACAGGCCGACGGCGGCGGCGCCGTCCCGGTCGAGCTGTTTGACGAACGGGGTCATGTCGGGGGCGGCCTGGTTGAAGACCTGGACGGAGACGGGGCGCGTGCCGTAGCGGTCGTCGAGTACGGCGGTGAAGGCGTCGCGAATCGCTTCCCCGTACTCGGAGTTCTCCACCAGCAGCCCGACCTTTCTGAGGTCACGCACCTCGAACAGGTAGCGCCCCACGGCGGCCGCCTGCTGCCGGGTGTTGAAGACCAGTTGGTAGTGGAACGGGAACTGCCCTCCGTCGCCGAGCCGTTCGGCCACGCCCCAGGCGGACTGGAGTACCTCCGCGCGGCCCAGCACGCTGGCCGACGCCACCGCCTGGGAACTGCCCGTCGGTCCGAGCACGAACTGCGGCTTGTCGCGCAGCAGCCGCCGGGCCACCATCGGCTGCGTCCCGGGCTTGCCCTCGTCGTCCTCCTCGAGGAGTTTCAGCGGCCGGCCCAGCAGCCCGCCCGCCTCGTTGATCTCCCGCACGGCGAGCCGAGCCGCGGCGTAGGCCGGCTTGTACGCGGACGCCAAGGCGCCGGAGGCGGGCTGGATCCAGCCGAGCCGGGCCTGTCCGGCCGTGTCGCCGGCGTTGTCCGAGCCGCCGCAGGCGGCCAGGGCGGGGGCCGCCCCCAGCCCCATCGCGGCGGCGAGGCCGAACCGCCCGCTGCTGCGCAGCAGATCGCGACGTGACAGTTGCATGGCGCTCCCTCTCCCTGTGTGTATCTGGACCTGTGCGTAGGTGGACCTGTGCGTGGTGGAGTCGTTCCGTGGTGGCGCTGCCCGGGCCCGCCCCTTCGTCGGCGGGAAGGGGCGGGCGGGGGCGAACAGTCGCTCGCCGGCTCCGGCTCAGCACGTGGGCCTGAGCTCCGGGTCCGCGGGACCGGGGCGCTGCAGGGCGTTGCTGATCCACTGCAGCGGGACCTGGTCGAAGGCGAGGTTGAGATGGTTGATCGTGCTGCCCGGGCACCTGTCCTGGACGGTGATGTTGGTGACCTGGCTGGAAGCTCCCTTCAGGTGGGCGCTGGTGTACGGCAGGATGTACTCGTCGAACTTGGTGCTGATCGTCGTGTAGCTGACGCCCGGCTCCACCTCACGGCTCTCGTTGAGGTGGGTGAGGAACGCCGAGCCGACGTCGAACTGCAGGCACGACGGGCAGAACGCGGTGGCGACCCACTCGGGCATGTCGTGCCAGGGTGAGTGGAACGTCGTGCCGTGATTGGGTGGTCCGAGCGCGACGAAGTCGTCCACCCACCTGGCTCCGCCTTCGAAGCGCAGGTACTGACGGGGCATCAGGCCACCGGCGCTGTGCCCGACCAGGTCGACCTTGAGGGCGCCCGTCGTGATCCGGACCCGGTCGACGAACGCCTTGAGGTCCTTGGCGGATTCCTCCAGAGGCGCGACGCCCGGCAGCGGGTATTTCCCCTGCCCGGTGCCCCAGGTCAGCGCGTAGACGCAGAACCCGGCCTTATGAAGGTTTTCCGAAACGAACGGCCAGTTGACGTCCGGTGTGGCGTACAGGCCGTGGACCAGTACGACCGGTTCGGGGTGCTGCCGGGTGGGCCTGCACCGCCAGTCGTTGGCTCCGGGCAGTGGTGGGGCGGACGGTGCGTCGTCGACGGCCGCGAATCGGTGGTGCGGCTCGGGCTGGGCCGAGGACGACGTGGACGGCATTCCCAGTGCCACTGCGGCGAGTGCGGTCACGCACGCCAGCCGGAGGAGGATGTGGATCCGGCGGGTGCGAGAGGGGTTTTGGTTGGACAAGTGCGGCTCCTTCGGTCAGGCCGGGCGGGGTCCCGACCCTGCCCGGCCGTCGGAGCGGTCTTCGTCCGTGGTGGGGGACCGGTGGGTCCTCCGGTACGGGCCGGACCGCGGTGTGCGGTGTCGCATGCACCGGCTGCCCGGGCCGGCGCCCGATGCGGAACACCGGTCGCCTCCGGGGAGCCGAGTGCAGCGTGCGGGGGCGGCGGACGGACGGGGTGGGTCCGTCGGCCGCGGAGAGGGGCGATGACGTGGCAGGGTGTGTGCCGGTCATGCGGATTGCTCGCCTTCGGCCGTCACGGCGGTGCCGTGGAGCATGGTGAGTTCGAGCCAGGAGAGGTTCTCGGGGTCGTGGTGGACCGTCTGTTCGGCCACGACCGGGACGCTCTCCTGACCGATCGGGCCGCCGGTGTTGAGGTTCCGGTCGTACTGGGGGAAGTTGCTGCTCGAGACGTGGATCCGCAGGCGGTGCCCGGCAGGAAGGCGCCAGGCCGTGTGGCCCAGGTCCAGTCGGAGCGTGCTGACCGTGCCGGGTGTGAGGGGCCGCTCCGTGTCCGGACCGTGGCGGTGGCGGGCACGTGTGATGCCGTCGGCGACGAGCAGGGCTCGGCCGTCGGGGAGGACGTCGAGGAGTTTGCCGGTGAAGTCGGTGTCGGGTGCGCTGCTTCGGACCGACAGCACCAGCCGGACGGGGCCCGCCAGATCGAGGGTTTCGGGCAGCGGCTCGGAGGTGTAACTGAGCACGTCCGGGCGGTGTTCGAGATGGTTCTGGGCGAGGGGCCCGGGTACCAGGTCGCCCAGGTTGAGCACCCGTCCGCCGTGGCTGGGCACCGGGTCGGCCGGATCGTAGCGGTAGTGGGTGGCCGGCTCGTGCCGCTCGGGCGGGTCGCCCAGGATGCCGCCCTGCCGCAGGTACCACCGCCGGGTCACCGCGCGGGGCGGCGGCCACCGAGTGCTCGTACGCCACTCTCCCGCGCCCATGAGGAAGTACCGCACCCTGGGCAACTCCCTCTGCGCGCCCCGCAGATAGCGGTCGAAGAACGCCAGGTGCTGTTCGGCGAGCCCGCTGAAGCGCGCGGAGGAGGCCAGGCCGAAGTTCACTTCGCCCTGGATCGGCAGCAGTGCGCTCAGGTGGGCCCAGCTGCCCATGATCAGGTGGTGATGGTCCGCGCGGGATGTCAGGTCCTGGTGCAGGCCGAGGGTGGCGGTGGCGTAGATGTCGTACCAGCCGCTGATGGAGAGCGTGGGGATGTCGATGTCCTCGGCGTGGACGTCCGGGATCTCGGCCTGGCCCGCGAGGACGTCCCTGAGCAGCGGCGGGAATTCCTCCAGGTCGAGGATGTCGGTGAGGGGGAGCTGTTCCATCGCGCGCCGCGGATTCCTGGCGCAGTCCGCGATCGCCTCGGTCGTCTTGCGCGGTGGCGATTCGCCGCCGGCCAGTCGGCGGCGCAGCCACTCCGGCGCCATCAACACCGCGGCCCAGCTGACCAGTTGGTCCAGCCGCAGTGCTCCGCCGGTGGCGCGGGCGTCGTAGTCGCCGACCGCGCACATGGCCGGGGCGATGGCGCGCAGGTGCGGCGGGCGCAGCGCGGCGCCTACCCACTGCACGATGCCGAGGTAGGAGGGCCCCACCATGCCGACGTTGCCGTCGCACCACGGCCGGGTGGCGATCCACTCCACGGTGTCGTGGGTGTCCAGCGCCTCCTGTCGCCACATGACCGGCTGCCAGTCGCCGTCGGAGGCGAACCGGCCCCGGCTGTCCTGCAGGACCACGGTGTAGCCGGCCTCCACGGCCAGGGAGGCGGGCAGGACGTCCAGCATGGGCATCCGGCGCTTGTCGTAGGGGCCGCGGTAGAGCAGTGCGGGCGTGGGGCCGTCGGCGGGAGGGTGCCAGACGTCGGCGCGCAGGACCACTCCGTCCCGCATCGGGGCGGGCACGTCGCGCTCGATCGTCTCCGCCTGGGGCGTGGTCATGGCTGTCGGCTCCTCCCGAGGGACTCACGTTTGACCTTGATCCCGGCCTGCCGCCGGTCCCAGGTGTCGTCCGTCAGCCCCTCCGCGCGCAGCGCGTGCTTGAGCACCTTCGCGGTGGGCGTCTTGGGTAGTTCGTCCAGTACGCGGACATAGCGGGGCACCATGAAGTGCGGCATGCGCGGGACGAGGTATTCGATCAACTCGGCCGGGTCGACGGCCCGGCCCGGTGCGAGGGCGACCGCGAGGAGGACCTCGTCCTCGCCGTGTTCGCTCGGGACGGCCACCGCGGCCGACTCGCGCACCGCCGGGTGGGTCATCGCCTCGGACTCCACCTCGAAGGAGGAGATGTTCTCCCCTCGGCGGCGGATCGCGTCCTTGAGGCGGTCGACGAAGAAGATCCGGCCCGCACCGTCCTGGCGCACCGCGTCTCCGGTGTGGAACCAGCCGTTGCGCCAGGCCGCGGCCGTCGCCTCCGGCATCCCGTGGTAGCCGTGCGACAGCGACCAGGGGCGGTCGGCGCGCAGCACGAGCTCACCGCTGTGGCCCGGGGGCACCTGCCGGTCGTACGCGTCGACCACGCGGATCTCGATGCCGGGGCGCGGTGTTCCGCACAGTCCGCTCTCCTTCGGATCCGGCTCGGAGATCAGCGGGACCGATGTCTCGGTCATGTTGAACAAGGTGTGGACCTCGATGCCGAAGCGCTGTGACAGCTCAGCGCTGTTGTCGCCGAGCGGAAGCAACCACACCCACTTCAGCGGGTGTTGGAGGTCCTTTTCCGCCGGGCCGCGCTTGAGCAGGAAGGACGCCATGACTCCGAGCAGGGTGCAGCAGGTGACCCGGTGGGCGCGGACGACGTCCCAGAACGCGTCCGTGGCGAAGGAGTCGACCACGAGAACGGACCCGCCGAGCAGCAGCATCGCGTAGACCCCGATCGTCCCGCCCGCATGGAACAGCGGCAGTTGGACGAGGTAGCGGTCGGCCTCCCCGGCCCGGCCGGCGAAGGCGGCGACGGCCGCGGAGTAGTGGTGGACGTAGGAGCACAGCACGCCCTTCGAGGGGCCCGTCGTGCCCGAGGTGTAGATGATTCCGAACGTGTCCCACGGCTGCGCGGGATACGGTTCGAAGTCGCCCGGCTCGGCATGGAGTTCATGCGGGCCGACGACTGTGGGGCGCCGGTCCCCGGGCTCGATCTCCGCCAGTCGCGGGGCGAGTTCGCGATGCGCGACGACCAGCGCCGCCCCGGAGTTGGCCAGTACGTGCTCCAGCATCCGGCCCCGGTAGGCGGTGTTGACGGGCACACAGGTCGCGCCCGCGAGGTTGGTGCCGAACCAGGCCAGCAGCGCGTCCGGCCCGTTGGGCAGCCACGAGAGCACCCGGTCGCCCGGTCGCACCCCGGATGCCGCGAGGGCCGCCGCGGCGCCGAGGGAGCGCCGGAGCGTTTCGCCGTACGTCCAGCTCTCACCGTCGGCGAAGACGGCGAACACCCGGTCGGGGTGCGCGCGGGCACGGGCGGTGAGCAGTCCGGCCACCGTGCAGGACGCGGCGTCCGGCACCCGTGGATCGTCCATCGCCAGGATCCGCACCGGCGGTGTCATGACCGTATCCATCCGCCGTCGACGAACAGGCACTGGCCCGTCACGTAGCTCGCCTCGGAGGAGGCCAGCCATGCCACGGCTGCGGCCACCTCCTGCGGAGTGCCGAAACGGCTGATCGGCTGGGTGCGTACGTGCTTCTCGCCGATCCGGACGAGGTCCTCGGCCATGGCGAGCATGGGGGTGTCGACGAATCCCGGGCAGACGGCGTTGGCGCGCACGCCGGCCGGGCCCAGCTCGGCCGCGAGTGACCGCGTGAGGGTGGCGAGCCCGCCCTTGGACACGTCGTACGCCACCTGTCCGACGTTGCCGATCAATGCCACGGAGGAGAGGTTGACCACCGCGCCGCCGTCGGCCTGGGCGAGCAGCGGCGCGGCGCGGCGCGACAGGAAGAAGGGAGCGTGGAGGTTGACGGACAGCACCTTGTGCCAGATCTTCGGCGTGTGGTCCGCGAGCGTTCCGCGGAATCCGATGCCCGCGTTGTTCACCAGGACATCGAGTCCGCCCCAGGCCCGCTCGACGCGTTCCACCACGGCGTGGGCCTGCTCCTCGTGGGCGATGTTCGCCGGTACGGCGAGTCCGCCCACCTGCGCGGCCATGCGCTCGGCGGCCTCCTCGTCGATGTCGTTGACCGCGACCGTCGCGCCCTCCTCGGCGAGCCGGGTGACGATCGCCGCGCCGATGCCCCTGCCACCGCCGGTGACCAGCGCGGTGCGTCCCTTGAACAGTTCGTTCATTCGTAGCTCCCCACGAGTCGCTCCAGTGCTTGGAAGTGCCTCTCGTGCCTGCTCGCCGTCGCGTAGCTCACCAGGCGCCGCTGCGTGAGCGCCGCTTCGAGTCCGGTGTGCGTGGCCGTGCTGCGTACGGTCAGCAGCAGGGCGTCGCTGCCCGCGCCGCAGCCGTAGCCAAGGACCGCGATCCGGTCGTCGGGGACGGCCAACTCCAGTGCCCGGGCCAGTCCGAGCAGAGGTGCGGCCGCGCCCGTGTCGCCGATGCCGTGCGCGACGACGCAGGGCAGGGCAGAGCGGTCGGGCTGCCCGAGGCGCCGGGCCAGCCGGATCGGGGTGATGGCGTCCGGCTGGGGGCCGACCAGGAAGCGCAACGGCTCGGTCGGCGGGCCGAGTTGTTCCCAGGCGGTGACGCAGTGGTCGTACAGCCCGATGTCGGTGGCCGTCATCACCGCGCCACCGGTGCGGATGTGCCGCTCGCCGTCGGCGCGGAAGCCGTCGTTGGTGTCGGAGACCGCCGAGCCGACGGCGTCCACGGTGGCCAGCGTGGCGTCGCGGGTGACCAGGAGCGCCGCCGCTCCGGAGCCCGCGGTGTACTCCTGCGGATCGCCCGGCGCGATATGGGGTCCCAGCGTGTCGGTCCCCACCGCCAGTGCCGCCTCGGCGAATCCGGCCCGCACCCAGGCCAGCGCGCACAGCAGGGCGGCCGTCCCGGACTTGCCGGAGAACTGCACGTCGGCGGCGAAGGACGCGGGCGGCAGCCCGGCCATGTCGGCCAGCAGCGCCGCGCCGGCCTTGGTGAGGTACGGGCCGGTCTGCGAGCCGAAGAAGACCGCCTGAGGTGTCGCGGGCGCCTCGCGCAGGGCGATGGCCGTGGCTTCGGCAGCCAGCGTCACGGCGTCGGCGTCGGGGTCGCACACTGCGCGGTGGGTCACGCCCTTGCGCCGCACCACGTCCAGCGGCACATTGCGCCACACCTCGTGGATCTCCTCCACGGCGAGCCGGCCGGCGGGCAGCGCCGTGCCGATCGCGGAGATCCCCACGTCGTTCGTGGCGGGACCGGGCGTGTTCCCGGTGGCGTCGGTGACGTCCACGGGGATGCCGGTGAGCCGGGGCCAGTCGCCGCTCATCGCGCCCTCCGCGGCCGGAACTTGTAGCCGTACTGGTAGGGCCCCGAAGCCTCGCGCCGCCACTTGCGGACGACCAGCTCGACCTCGGTGCCTTCGGCCACAGCCGGGGGATCGCCGTCGTAACCGGCGTCGACGTCGACGAGTTCGGTGAGCACGTGGGGTCCGTCCTCCAGCTCTACGATGGCGAACGGCCGGGCGGCGCGTCCGGCGTGACCGATCAGCGGGGTGTAGTCCTCCGCCGTACTCACCACCCGGCCGAAGGGCGCCAGTTCGGTCTCGGGCAGGTCGCGCGAGCGGCAGTCGGGGCAGACGCGCCGTGCGGGGAAGAACGTCAGCCCGCAGCCCGTGCAGTGGTTGCCGACGAGGCGGTAGCGCCCGGCGCGTGAACGCCAGGCCTTGGCGGGGGTCGGGGTGGCGATGCGGTAGACCGGTTCCGTGGGGGACCACATGGGAGCGCTGTCCCTCCTTCCTGCGTGGGTCGTTCAGCGCGGGCGGCGCAGCACGGCGACGGCGCTGGTGGCGTTGGAGCCGCCCATGGACTGGCAGACCGCGACATCCGGGTCCTGGACCTGGCGTTCCCCGCACCGGCCGCGCAGTTGGAGTGCCGACTCCACGGCGACGCTGATTCCGGTGGCACCGGTGGGATGACCGAGGCCGATCCGGCCGCCGTCGGTGTTGGCGGGGCAGCGGCCCTCCAGCGTCGTCTCCCCGTCGGCCACCGCCGCCGCGGCCTTGCCCGTGGGGAAGATCCCCAGCCCCTCCAGGTGCAGCGCGCCCATCACGCTGAAGCAGTCGTGCACCTGGGCCAGCCCGACGTGCTGCGGCTCGATGCCGGCCTGCGCATAGGCGGCCTTGGCGGCCACCGCGGTCGGGACCGCCTCGGCGATGTCGGCGCCGGCGGAGGCCGGATGGCCGAACTTCGTGGCCAGTACGTTGGGCCCGGTGGCCTGCGCGATGCCCGCGATCTCCACCGGCTCGCACGCTCCCGGAGCGTCGTCGCGGCGCATCAGCACGACCGCCGAGGAACCGTCGCAGGCCCGGCCGCAGGCCGCCCGGGTGATCGGCCGCGACACCATGGGACCGTTGAGGACCTGCGGCACGGTGAGTTCCGGCCGTCCGTAGTCGACCGCGTTCGGGTTGCGCGTGGCGTACCAGCGGTCCTGTACGACCCACTGGGCGATCGCCTCGTGCGTGGCGCCGTACTTGCGCATGTACTGGTCGTGCATCAGCGCCATGAGGTCGACGTAGTCGAAGCCCGCCGGCGCCTCGAACTCGGCGTCGGGGAAGTGCAGCATCGAATCGGCGGTCGATGCCGCGTCCGACACCTTCTCCACGCCGATGACCAGCACGGCCCGCGCCATGCCCGAGGCGAGGGCGGCCACGGCGCTCCGCAGGGCCACCGTGCCTCCGGCGCAGGCGGCGTTGACCTGGCTGAAAGCCATCGGGGCGAGGCCGAGTTCGTCGGCGGTGACGGCACCGAGGTTCTGCTGCTCGAACGTCTCCGGCAGCGAGACCGACACGAAGCCGTCGGTGATGTCCCCGGCGTCGAGGCATGCGTCCTGAAGGGCCGAGAACGCGGATTCGACGACGAGGTCCTTCCAGTCCCGCGCCGGGAAGAAGCCGTGCCGCGTGATCGCGGCGCCGGCGATGACAACTCCCGTTCCATCCATGGGAAGACCCCGCTTCACGAGGGTTAATGAATGTTCATTAATGTCCGGGAGGATGTACGGACTGTCAAGGCGGTGCGCACGAGGTTTCTCCGGCGGGCGGCGCGGCCGGTACCGCGAGTCCCGGCGCGGCGGTCCGGTCGGTACCTGTCGTGCCTGGCCGCCCGGGTCGTGACGGGATGTGCTGATGGGGAGCGCGTTCCCGGCTCACTCACAACGCTCCGGCGACCCACCGCTGTTGACAGGGAGGCCCCATGCCGCATTCGGCCCGCGTAACCGGTACGGCGTTCGAGGACGTGCTCATCACCGGACTCGGTTTCGTACTGCCAGGCGCCGACAGCCCAGAGGTGGTCTGGCGACAGCTACGGGAAGGCGACTCCCAGCTCAGCGCGCTGCCGCCGGTCCTCTCCTCCGGCACGGGCATCCACAGCGCCGGCCGGCTGGGGGACTTCGAGCACACGCCCTACCTGCCGGACCTGCCGGACAACTTCGCCAAGCGGTACAGCCGGGAGATCCTCGTCGTCCTCTCGGCCGTGCAGAACGCCGCGCGGGACGCCGGCCTGGCGGACGACGGAGTGATCGACCCGCCGCGCACCGGGGTCGTCGCCTCCTGCTCCCGCGGACCGGCCGAGTGGTGGTCCCAGACCGCCTCGGGCACGGCGTGGGACCCGGCCCGCCCGCCGGTCTCCCCGGCCCAGGCGGTCTTCGCCTCACTCGCCGGGACACCCGCGTCGCTCAGCGCCATCCGGCTGGGCGCGCAGGCACTGGTCTCCACGGTGAGCAACGCCTGCGTGGGCGGCCATCAGGCGCTGGCCCTGGCAGCCCACGAGATCCAGCGCGGCGCCGCCGACGTGATGTTCGTCGTCGGCCACGAACTCCCGCTCACCCCGGAGGTGTTGCAGGTCTACTCGGCATCGGGCACCAGCGTGCTGTCCCGGGACACCGAACCCCGGCGGGCGATCAAGCCGTACGACCTGCGCAGGGACGGCTTCGCGCTCGGCGAGGGCGCCGTGGTCGTCGTACTGGAACGCAGGAAGCACGCCGAGGCCCGGCAAGCACCGGTCTACGCCGCGCTGCGGGCCTGCCACAGCATCAGCGAGGCCGCCCACGCGACCCGGATGGACCTGAGCGGGCAGAGCACGGCGCGGCTGATGGCCGACACCCTCGACACGGCGGGCGTCTTGCCGGGGGAGCTGGACTACATCTGCGGTCATGGCACCGCGACCCGCTACAACGACCTGGCCGAGAGCCACGCGCTCGGCCACCTCTTCGGACCGCGGCGCGGCGACTGGACACCGCTCGGCTCGGTCAAACCGGTCTACGGCCATCTGCTGGGCGCCGCGGGCCTGGTGAACTGCGCCGCGCTCGCCCTGATGCTCAAACACCAGTGCCTGGCGCCGACGATCAACTGCGAGACCGTGGAGCCCGAGTGCGACCACGACCACGTCACCGAAGGCGCCCGCCCCGGCGAGGTGCGCCTGGCGATGTCCCTGGCCTTCGCCATCGGCAGCCAGAGTTCCGCGCTGATCATGGAGGCCGCCGGATGAGCCCGGTGGTGGCCGCCGACCCCGACGAGCTGTGCAGGCAGTTCCTGACGCCGGGCATGCGGGTGCACATCGCCTCCACCATGTCCCGCCCCAACGCCCTGGTGCTGGCGCTCGCCCGGGTCTTCCGGGGCACGGGCCGGTTCCGGATCAGCGTCAACGCCCTGCACGCGGGGGTGCACGCGCTGACCATGGCGGGAGTGGTCGAGCACGCCGTCATCGGCTTCGCCGGCGACACCTTCCCGACGTCCCGCCCCAACCGGCTCTACGCGAGGCTGCCCGAGGGCGACCCGTTCCCGGTCGAGGAGTGGAGCCTGCTCTCCCTGCTGCAACGGCTGATCGCGGGAGCCACGGGCGCCCCGTTCGCGGTCAGCACCTCACTGTCCGGCTCCGATCTGCCGCAGGGGCACCGGCAGGTGGACGCCCTGCGGCATGAGGCGGGGGAGGCGGTGCTGGTGCCCGCGCTCCGCCCCGACGTGACGCTGCTGCACGCACAGTGCGCGGACGAGCGGGGCAACCTGTATCTCTCCGGTCCCGTCGCAGAGGGCTGGTGGGGCGCGCTGGCGGCCGAGCAGGGCGTCCTCGCCACGGTGGAGACGGTGCGCGCGGACCCACCCGCGGGCGCGGTCTGCCAGATCCCGGCCGAGCGGGTGCTGGGCCTCGCCCCCTGCCCGTACGGTGCCCACCCGCAGGGCCTCACGCCGCTGCCCGACGCCGGAGTGGACGGCTACCTCGACGACTACCTGTTCCTGGAGGACCTGGCCCAGGCGTGTGCCGATCCCGCGCTCACCGAGGAGTGGTTCGAGCGGTGGGTCACGGGAACGGCCGGACACCAGGGATACCTGGCCCGGCTGGGGGAGGCGCGGCTGGCCGGCCTCCACCCGGCCTCGCCGGTCACCGCGGCGGTGCCCGACGTCATCGCGCGCTCCGCGCCACCGACCGACCGCGAGCACCACCTGGTGCTGGCGGCCCGCACCATCGCCCGCACCATACGAACGCGGGGCTATGGCACCGTCCTCGCCGGCATCGGCACGGCCCACATGGCCAGTTGGCTGGCCGCACGCCTGCTGCGGGAGGAGGGCGTCGACGTCCAGGTCGTCAACGAACTCGGCATGATCGACTTCCTGCCGCGGGCCGGGGACACCTTCCTGTTCTCCCAACGGCATGTGCAGGGGTGCCGTCAGCACGCCGGGACGTGGGAGGTGCTCGGCGGCCTCGTCGCGGGCGGCGCCGAGCGCACCCTGGGCGTCCTGTCCGCCGCGCAGATCGACCAGCAGGGCCGTATCAACACCAGCCGTACGCCCGGCGGCGGCTTCCTGGTCGGCTCCGGCGGCGCCAACGACGTGGCCAGCCATGTGGAGACGATCGTGGTGACGGCCGCATCACCGCGCCGCTGCCCCGAGACGGTCGGCTTCGTCACCAGCCCCGGCCGCAACGTCAGCCAGGTGGTCACGGAGTTCGGCTGCTTCGAACGGGACAAGACGTGCGAGCCCTTTCGCCTCGCGACCTGGGCACCTCCGCCCGGCCTCGTCCGCACCGACGCCGCGGGCCCTGCCGAGACCGTGCGGGACCGCACCGGATGGCAGGTCAGGATCGCCGACCCGCTGCGGCACGAACCGCCCCCGACCGCCGACGAACTGGCCCTCCTGCGCTCGATCGACCCCGAAGGGATCTTCCGATGACCCTCTTCTGCCCGCCCGTCCAGCTCGCCGGGATCGGCCACGACTTCCCCGGGGAGCCGGTCCGCAACGACCACTTCACGAGCAGGCCCGAACTGGGCGTCGATGAGGAGTGGATCCTGCGCCACACCGGAGTCGCCGCCCGGCACTGGCCGCCCGAGGGCGAACGGCACGTGGACATGGCCGAGCGCGCCGCCCGCCGGGCGCTCGCCGAGGCCGAGTTGGAGCCCGGCGATGTCGACGTCATCCTCGGCACCAGCGCCACCGCGCGCCCCCGCGTCAATCCCACGAGCCCCGGCAACAACTACATGGACGTCGCCCTGCCGGTGCAGCGCCGCCTCGGCGCCCCGAAGGCGATGTGCCTGGACGTGACCGGCGTCGCCTGTTCCGGCTTCCTGCACGCCTCCGCCGTCGCCCGCGGCCTCATCGCCACCGGCCACCGCACCGTACTGATCGTCTGCGCCGAGAACCCCCGGCCGATCCTCAACTTCTCCTACCGCAACTCCGTACTGTTCGGCGGGGGCGCCGCCGCGGGCGTGTGGCGGGCGAACCCCGGGGCGGACGACGGCCTGCACGCCGTGACACTGCACTCCGACGCCACCCACTACGACGCATTCGACATCGACGAGCACGACACGATGGTGATGAAGGGAAAGGTCGTCGGCGAGTTCGCGCCCGGCGTGCTGGCGGACGCGACCCGACGGGTCCTGCGGCAGGCGGATGCCGGCCTCGACGACGTCGACTGGATCATCCCGCACCAGGGCAACATCAACCTGATCCACGACGTGCAGGACGCCCTCGGCATCCGCGACGACAAACGCGTGCTGCTCAACATCGAGCGGCGCGGCAACACCTCCAGCGTCAGCGTGCCCAGCTGTCTGTCGGAGTACGTCCACGACGGCACGATCGCGCCCGGCGACCGCATCCTGAGCATGGCCATCGGGCGCGGTTTCAGCTGGGGCGCGATGCTCTTCAGCTACGGCCGCCCCCGCCCGTGGGAGGTGTGATGCCGAGGCGGGGACAGGCCGTCGTCATCGGCGGCAGCCGGGGCCTCGGTGCCGCGATCGCGTATGCGCTCGGCGCCGCGGGATGGCCGACGACCGTCGCGGCCCGGGACGCCGAGCAGTTGGAGCGCTGCCGCAAGGAAGCCGCCGAGCGGGGCGTGGAGTTGTCGACGGCACAGGTCGACACGCTCGCGCCGGCCGACGTGCGGCGCCTGTTCGCCGAACTGGCACAGCGGGGCGAACTCGGCGTGTGCGTCATGGCGGCGGGCCGCAACCTCTCCCAGCGGCTGCTGCGTCCGCCCCGTCAGGCGGGCGGCGCCTGGAGCGCGCACGGCATCGAGGAGTGGCACGCCACTGTCGACCTCAACCTCACCGGCACGTTCCTCGCGGGCCGCGAGGCCGCGCTCACCATGGCGCAAGCGGGAACCGGTGGCGTGCTCGTCCCTGTCGTCAGCTGCACCTGGCAGGGCTCCTGGGGCCAGTCGGCGTACGCGGCCGCCAAGGCCGGCGTGGTGTCGCTGACCCGCAGCTGGGCGCTCGAACTGGGCGAGTTCGGCATCCGGGTCGTCGCCGTCGCGCCCGGTGTGGTGGACGGTGCCGCTCTGCGCGAGAAGGGCGCGCGGCACCCCGCCCACGCCCGCTACATGGAGCGGCTGCGCGAACAGGTCCCGTTGCGCCGGTTCGCCGCCGAGCACGAGGTCGCGGAGACGGTGCTGCACGCCGTGACCAACCAGTACCTGACCGGCACTGTGATCGAGGTCGCCGGAGGGGGGTTCCCGGCCCGCATTCCCTGAACCGACGGGCGTCACTGCAACTCCCTTGGGCCGGTGACCAGTACCGCAAGTCCCGGCCGGCCCGCCGAGGAGGTACTCGGCGGCCGATGTGATCGCCGTCCGCGCTGCCTAGCGTGGTCGGCGCCCCTCCCTCGTACGACCGAACTTCCCCTCGTACGACCGAACTCCCTTGACGGAGGTGTCCCTTGGCGAGCGGAATTGTCGTCGACCAGGACGTCGAGATCCCCATGCGCGACGGCACCGTGCTGCGCGCCGACGTCTGGCGGGTGCCGGGCGAGGCCCGCCCCGCGATCGTCTACCGCACGCCGTACGACAAGACGGCGACCAGGATGGACCCGCTGCCTCCGGAACGCTGCGTCCGGGCGGGTTATGCGGCCGTCGTGCAGGACACCCGGGGACGCTTCGCCTCCGACGGCGCGTGGGACACCGGGATGTGGGCCACCGAGGCCCGCGACACCCACGACACCGTCGAGTGGGTCGCCGCCCAGGACTGGTGCGACGGCGCCATAGGGATGAGCGGGACGTCGTACCTCGGCATCGTGCAGTGGGTCGGGGCGATGCTGAAGCCCCCGCACCTGCGGGCGATCGCCCCGGCGATGACCACCTCGGCCGCGCACGATCCGCGGGCCACCGGTGGTGCGCTGCGCCTGTCCCAACTCGCCGGATGGCTCGGCTTCATGGCCGTCGACTGGATGCGCCGCCAGACGGCCCAGGGGCGCAGGCACGGCTTCTCGGCCGTAGTCCGCTACCTGAACTCCCCGCAGGAGCAACTGCGTCGGCTTCCCCTCGGCCGGATCCTGGACGTGCCGGACAGCCCGCTGTCCCTGGGGGCGATGGTGGAACGGGGCCGCGCGCACGGGCCCGACATCCGCACCACGGACGTCGCCGTGCCCACCCTGTCGCTCACCGGCTGGTTCGACATCTACAACGGGCCGAGCATCGCCCTCCACGACGAGCTGGCACGCCGCGATCCGGGCGGCCACCGGCTCGTCATCGGGCCCTGGAGCCACTCCGGAACCCTGCCGCAGTACCAGGGCGAGCTGAACTTCGGCCTCACCGCGGCGGGGGAGTACGGCCCGGTGGCCGAACGGGTCCTGGACTTCTTCGACACCCACCTCAAGGGCGTCGAGCGCGCGGCCGAGCCCGTGAGCTACTTCATGATGGGCGCCAACGAATGGCGCACGGCCCGGACTTGGCCTCCTGAGGAGTCGGCCGCCAACCTCTGGTATCTGCGCGAGGGCGGCCGGCTCGCCCTGCATCCGCCGCAGGACGACGAGCCCGCCGACACCTACACCTACGATCCGGACGATCCGTCCCCCACCCACGGGGGCCGCGTCCTGGCCCTCGGGGAACTCGTGGGCGGCCCGCTCAACCAGCGGCACCTGGAGG
This sequence comes from Streptomyces sp. 4N124, assembly GCF_052245395.1. NCBI lineage: Bacteria > Bacillati > Actinomycetota > Actinomycetes > Kitasatosporales > Streptomycetaceae > Streptomyces > Streptomyces sp. 4N124. The sequence continues at coordinate 138,145 of NZ_JBQQBS010000003.1, read as the reverse complement.
CGCGCGCCGACACCGTCGTCTACACCGGACCCGAACTCGCCGTCGCCGTGGAGGCCGTCGGGCACGTCACCGCCTCCCTCTGCTTCGCCAGCACGGCGCCCGACACGGACATCGTCGTGAAGCTCACCGACGTCTTCCCCGACGGCCGTTCGATCCTGGTCTGCGACGGAGCGCTGCGCACCCGCTACCGCGAGGGCTTCGACAGCGAGAAGCCCCTCACCCCGTCGGTGCCCGAGCGGTGCACGGTCGACCTCGGGCACACCGCCTGGCGGTTCGAGGCCGGACACCGGTTGCGGCTGCTGGTCACCAGCAGCAACTTCCCGCATCTGGACCGGAACATGAACACCGGCCGGCGCCCTGGCCAGGACACCGAGGGAGTGGTGGCCCGACAGTCCGTCTTCCACGACGCCGTCCGGCCCTCGCTGCTACGACTGCCCGTGCTGGGCCGCCGACGGCCGGGGGAGGACGACGGATGAGCCCGCACAGCTCCGTGACCGCGCGCGAGGAGTGCGTCGTCAGCGAGCAGCTCGCCCGAGGGGCCGCCCGCCATCCCGACCGGCTCTTCGCGCTGTTCGAGGACGGCGAGCGATGGACGTACGCCGACGCCTGGCGGCAGGCCGGCTCGACGGGAGCGGCGCTCCGACAGCAGGGCGTGAGCCGCGGTGACGTGGTGATCAGCTGGCTGCCCAACGGCCCCGACCAGCTGCGGACCTGGTTCGGCACCGTCGCCGCCGGAGGCGTGTGGGCACCGCTCAACACGGCCTACCGATGGCGGATGCTGGAGCGGGTCATACGGGGCCTGGACGCCCGGCTGCTGATCACCTGCCAGGACCTGGTGACGCACCTGCACGGCCTCGACCTGGGACCGGACCTCCGGGTGCTGGTCGTCGACGGCCCGTCGGGCGACCCGTTGACCACCCATGCCGGTCAACTCACCGCTCTCGAAACGCCGTTGGAGCCGTGGGACACCCACGCGATCATCCACACCTCCGGCACCAGCGGCCGCTCCAAGGGCGTCCTGTGCAGCCACGCCCACCTCCACACCAGCGCCACGGCCGCCTACGGGCAGTGGCTCACCGCCGACGACCGCTACCTCGTCACCCTGCCGCTCTTCCACGCCGGGGGCGTCCTCGGCATCCTGGGCATGCTGGGCCTGGGCGGATCGGTCGCGGTCGTGTCGCACTTCCGTACCGAGGCGTTCTGGAAGCAGGTCCGCGACCTCGGGGCGACTGCCTGCACCCTCCTCGGCGCCATGACGGCTTTCCTGACCGAGCAGCCGTCCACTCCCGAGGACACCCGGCATCCGCTGCGCACCGCCTACGTCATTCCCTTCACGGAGACGGCCCTTGCCTTCGGTTCCCGGTTCAGCGTCGAGGTGCGCACGCTGTTCAACATGACCGAGACGTCCTGTCCGGTCATGTCGGACCCCCGGCCGACCCGGGCCGGCAGCTGCGGCAGGCCGCGCCCCGGCATCGAGGCACGGGTCGTCGACTCGTACGACCGAGAAGTCCCGCACGGCAGCGTCGGCGAACTGGTGCTGCGGGCGGACGTGCCCTGGGCGTTCAGCCACGGCTATCACGGCATGCCGGAGGCGACCGCGGCCGCCTGGCGCAACGGCTGGTTCCACACCGGCGACGCCTTCCGTCAGGAGGCCGACGGCGAGCTGTACTTCGTCGACCGGATCAAGGACGCCATCCGCAGACGCGGCGAGAACATCTCGTCCTTCGAGGTCGAGGAGGAACTGCGCGCCCACCCGGCCGTCCGCGACGCCGCGGCCGTGGGGGTTCCCGGCGAGCACGGCGAACAGGAAGTCCTCGCAGTCGTCAGCCCCGTACCCGGCGGGCACTTCGACCCTGCCGCGCTGCTGCGCTTCCTGCGCCCGCGCATGGCCCACTTCATGCTTCCCCGCTACATCCGCACCCTGCCCGAACTGCCCGTCACGCCCACCGGGAAGGTCCGCAAGGACCTGCTGCGCGAAGCGGGCGTCACGGCCGACACCTGGGACCGAGTGACGGCCGGTCACACCGTCCGCCGCGATCCGGTCACCATCCACCGAGAGGACATCGAACACCCATGACCGACACGGCAGTTGGCCCCATCCGTACCGGAGGAACCTGGGCGGGGACCGGAATCCGCATCACCGGCGTCGGGCACTACTTCCCCGAACGCGTCGTGCACAACACCCCGGACGCCGTCGGCGCCGAGGAGCGCTTCAACGCGATCGACCAGGCCGTGATCGGCCGGCTGAACGTCAAGTCGCGGCACGTCGCCGACGAGGCGGAGACCATCGACTACATGGCCGTCCGCGCGGCCGAGCATGCCCTGCGCGAGGCCGGCCGCACGGCGCGTGAGGTCGACCTGGTCATCGTCACCAACTGGACCGACCGGCAGTTCATCCCCGAGTACGGGCCTCAAGTGGCGCACGAGCTCGGTGCGCGGCGCGCCCTCGGCTTCGACCTGTGCGGGGCATGCGCCGGATTCGTGCACGGGGTGCAGTCCGCCGCCGCGATGCTGTCCTCGCCCGGCCCCTGGCGCACCGCCGTCGTGGTCAGCTCCGAGCAGCTCTCGCGCGGCACCCGGCCCGGCAGCAAGGGCGAGCTGGTCGCGGGCGACGCGGCGGGAGCCGTCGTCCTGGAACGGACCGACGGCCTCGCGCCGACCGCCCCACGGCTGATCGACTCCGTGCTGTTCAGTGACGGCGAGGACGCGCGCGTCATCCACGCCCGGCGCCCCAATGGCTGGCTCACCAGCACGCCCGACCTCATCGAGCGGGCCATCGAGGGCAATCTGCGGGCCATCGAACTCCTCCTGGAACGCAACGGCCTGGAGATCGAGGACATCGACTGGGTGCTGATCCACCCCGGCACCGACCCGCTGCACACCGCCGTACAGGAGAAGGCGGGCATCGACCCCGAGCGCTTCGTGGTCACGATGGAGACGCGCGGCAACACCTCCAGCGCCTCCATCCCCATCGCCCTGTCCGAGCTGATCGACAGCGGCCGTACCCGTCCGGGCCAGCTGTACCTCACCCCGGCGATCGGCTCCGGGTTCTACGAGGGCGGGCTGCTGTTCCGGCTGTGAGCTCGGGCTGCCCCGGGTCATCAATGTCCCCTGAACGGAAGCGAGTTGACGTGGTGAGTGTGACGGCCGGATGGCGCGACGTGCTGGTGACCGGCATGGGGTTCTGCCTGCCCGGACCCCACCGCACGGTCTGCCGGACCGGCGGCGACCTGTGGCGTACGGTGTCCCGCGCGGCGTCCCACCTGGACAACGACGGCCTGTTCTACGGCCGGGTCCACCTGGACGAGGAGGAGTTCGCGGCGGCGGTCCCCGAACTCGACGAACGCTTCCGGGCCCACTACAACGACGTCCACCGCTACGGCCTCGTCGCCCTGGTCGAGGCCTGTGAGGACGCGGATCTGAACTGGCGCGGCACCGACCTCGCAGACGCCGCGGTCCTCACCGGGCGGGCCGGGTTCGACACGGTCCTGGAGACGTACATGGCGGGCGTGACCGCCGAGCCCTCACATACCGGCCCCGCCGAGGCCCGCGCGCTGCTGATGCGCATCCTGCTGTCCGTCACCGCGACCGACGTGGCCTCGGTGCAGGCCGCCCTGCTGCGCAGCGGCGGCCCCAGCTACTCCCTGTCCTGCGGCTGCGCCTCCACCAACGCGCTGCTCGGCGCCGCCGCCCAGCAGATCGCCTCCGGCGAGGTGGACCTCGCCGTGGTCACCGGCGTCGACGCGTACAGCCTCGACTACATCGACCACTTCGAGGAACTGCGCCGGGCCGCGGAGCGGACCGGCCGCACCTCCTCCTACTCGGGCCCGACCACCCGGCTGCGCTACGACCGGCCGATGCGCCCCTACGACGAACGCGCCGAGGGCTTCAACCTCGGCGAGGGCGCGGCCACCCTGATCCTCGAAAGCCGCGAGCACGCCGAACGCCGCAACCGCCGGCCCTACGGGCGGATCCTCGGCCAGGCCGTCCGGCGCGCCGCCACCGGCAGCGCACTCACCCCCGACGAGGACGGCGACGCCCTCGTGCGCGCGGTACGCAGCGCCCTGCGCGCCACGGACAGCCACGAGCGGATCGACCCCGCCGCCGTCCCCGTCGTCAACGGCGGCGCCGAGGGCGACCCGCTCTTCCACCTCATGGAGTTCAGCGCCCTGCGCGCCCTCTACGGCCCGGACCCCGCCGACGGGCCGCTGCTGACCAACCACGAGGCGTGCTTCGGGCACAACGGCGCACCGCTCGGCGTCATCGGCGCCGCCACCACCCTGCTGATGATGCGCGACGGACAGGTCTGCCCCACCGCGAACTGCGAGAAAGTCGTCCCCGAGGCGCCCTGCACGGTCGTCACCGGCGAGGCCCGGCCGCTCTCCTTCGACCTGGCCCTGAGCTTCAACTACCAGATGGGCGCCGCCGGCGCGCTGCTGCTCGCGGCGCCGGAGCCGTGCGCCGCGGAGTACGGACACCCGGCGGGTGACGATGAGCACTGAGCCGCTGACCCTGACCGGCATCGGTGCCGTCCTGCCCGGCCGAGACGGACGGCCCTGCACGGACGTCCCGGACCTGTGGGACATCATCCGCACCGGCGCCACCTGTCTGACGCCCTTCGCCCTCGACGACCTCCCGCTGCGCATCGCGGGCCAGGTCACCGGCTGGGATCCGGTGACGGCACTCGGCGTGCCCCAGCGGGTCGGCGACCGGATGGCCCGCGTCACCGCGCTCGCCACCGGCGCCGTCAAGAACGCTCTCGCCGACGCCGGGCTGACGGCCCAGGACATCGACGACGGCCGTACCGTCCTCGTCGTCGCCTCACTGCAGTTCGCCTTCCAGGAGGCACGCCGCTACTTCACCCTGTACGAGCGGGGCGGCCCGGACGCGCTCGGCATGGAGTACTGGCTCACCGGTACCCCCGGAAGCGTCACCAGCGGCATCTGCTCCGTCCTCGGCATCGGCCCGCAGACCCTGACCGTCTCCGGCGCCTGCAACTGCTCCCTGCGCGCCCTGGAGGTGGTGGCCGCCCTGCTGCGCGACGGCACCGCGGACCGGGCGATCGTCGTCGGCGCGGACGCCACCCTCGACCCGGTCTGCGTCTCCAGCACCACGTACGAGAGCCGCAGCCGCGGCTTCCGCATCTCCACCTGGTCACCGGACCCGCGGTCCGTACGCCCGCACGACGAGGAGCAGGACGGCAACGCTCCGGGCGAGGGCGCCCTGGCCGTCGTACTGGAATCCGGTCGTACGGCCGGTATCCCGCTGCGCCTCGCGTTCCGCTCCTCGCGCAGCAACGGCACCAACCCGATGATCTCCGGACCACCCGACAACTTCGCCAGGGACGGGCACGCCCTGCTCACCGCGGCCGGTATCGGCATGGACCGGCTGGCCTTCGTCAACAGCTTCGCCGACGGCTCACGTCACGTGGAGAACCTCTTCTGCGAGGCCCTGGACGGCCTGCGCAAAGCGATGGACTACGACGGGCCGCTGCTGCTGACCAATCAGGAGGCCGCCTTCGGGCACGTCTTCGGCTTCGTCGGGCTGATGAAGTTCGTCGCCTCGGCGCTCATGTTCCGCCACGGCACGGTCGCCCCCGTGGCCGGCTGCCGTACTCCCTACGCACGGCTCGACGCGACCCCGGTACAGGGCGACCGCGCCCCGCTGACCGGGCGGCACGCCCTCGTGATGGTGGCGGGCGGCGGGGGAGACGCCACGTCCCTGCTGATCGAGCACCTGGAGGAACGATGACCAAGGACGCGCTGCCGATCCACGGTTCCACCGCAGTCGTCCTGGGGCCGCGCGGGACGGCGTACGACGTGCTCCGCGAGGCCTTCGAGAGCGTCGGCGTGAAGCTCGTCGACGACACCGGTGGGCAGGACGTGGCGGTCCCCGACATCTGCTGCGCCCTGCTCACCGGCACCGCCGTCCTCGACAGCGCCACCCCGTCCGCGCCCCTGCCCCGCGGGAACCTCGCACGGATCGCCGCGGCCATGGCGGGCCGCGGATCGGGCCGGATGATCCTCGTCCTCGACGGAGGGGGCGGACTGCACACCGGCGTCCCGGCCGAGGAGGCGGCGGCGCGGGCAGCCGACCTGGCCTGGTGGCGGCAGCTCGCGGCCCGTCTGTCCTGCCACGGCGTCCTCGCCAACCAGATCCGCGTCGGTATCGCTCCCTGCCTCTCGCACCGGCCCGGCCCGCAGCGCACCGCCGCCGTCCTGCGCCACCTGCCCCTGCGCCGCGTCGCCCAGCCCGCGGACCTGGCCGCCGCCGTCCTGCATCTGGCGTCGGAGGGCTGCGGCTACACGGTGGCCGAGACGATCCCGGTCGACGGCGGCATGGGACTGACGATGGTCCCGCCCCTGCGCCCGTCCCGCGCACGCACCGAAAGCACGGAACCGTTCGACCAGTCCCGGGGCGGAGCCGACCTGTTCGACCTGAGCGGACGGCACTGCCTGGTGGTCGGCGGGAGCAGTGGCATCGGACGGGAGGCGGCGCTGGAGCTGGCGCGACGGGGGGCCGACGTCACAGTTGTGGCGCGGCGCGAGCGTGAAATCCTCGCCGTGGCCCACGAGATCGCCACCCTGGGCCGTCGGGCCGAGGCCGTGCGGCAGGACGTGTCCCATCTCGACGCGCTCGAGCCACTGGTGGAGCGGCTGTGGTCCGCGGCGCGGATCGATGCCCTGGTGTACGCGACCGGATTGTGCGAACCGGAAGCCCCGGACCACCAACCCGCCCTGCGGGAGCGGGCGTTGGACGTCAACTACCGGGGATACGTCACGCTCGCCGACGCGCTGGTACGACGCTGGGCGAGTGACCGGCGCGGCGGCGCCGTCGTCGCGATCGGCTCCGCCGGGGCGGGTTTCGTGCCCGGGCTGGAGAGCTACGCCGCGAGCAAGGCCGCCCTGATCCAGCACACCCGGAGCCTCGCCGTCTCCGGCGGCCGCCACCGGATCCGGGCCAACTGTGTACAGCCCGGCCTGATCTCCACCCCGATGGCCGACGCGTCGGCGCACGAAGGCTTCCAGGACGCGTGGCTCGCCCGGATTCCCCAGGGCAGGGCGGGTCTGCCGGGCGATGTGGCGCCGCTCGTGGCCTATCTGGTGTCGGACGCGTCCGCGTATGTGACGGGTGCCGTCCTACATGTCGACGGCGGCCTTGCCCTGGGCGGACTGCCACCGCTGGCCGGGAACGGGGGCCTGGCATGAGCACCGCCGGAGTCTCCGGAACGGCGGTGGTGACCGGCGCCTCCTCGGGCATCGGAGCGGCCGTCGCCCGGGCGCTGGCCGATGCCGGGGCGCACGTCGTCCTGGTCGCACGGCGTATCGAGCCGCTGTCCCGGGTGGCCGAGGAGGTACACGCCCGTGGCGGACGGGCGAGTGTCCTCCCCGCCGACCTGGCCGCCGAGGGCGAGCCGGAGCGGGTGGTCGCGCAGACCGTGGAACTGTTCGGTGCCCCCGCGATGCTGGTGCACTGCGCCGGTGTGGTGCGGCTCGCCCAGGTCCACGAACTCCCGTCGAAACACTGGGAGTTGATGATCCGCCTCAACCTCACCGTGCCGTATCTGCTGTGCCATGCGGCGCTGCCGTACATGCGCAAGAACGGCGGAGGGACGATCGTGCACATCGGCTCCTCCATCACCCGCGAGACGCTCAGCCACACCGCGGGCTATGCCGTCAGCAAGCAGGGCCTCAACGTGCTCAGCGAGCTGGTGGCACTGGAGAACCGGGACCACGGCGTGCGGGCGGTGGCGATCTGCCCGGGCTGGGTGCGTACGGAGCTGTCGGCCGATCCCGACGAACTGGGCGTGGGCACAGAGGAGTTGCTCACCCCCGAGGACGTGGCGGAGACCGTGCTGTGGGCGGTGACCCGGCCGCCACGGGTGAGCGTGGGCCCGGTGCTCCACGTGAGTCCTACGACCAGCCGGGCCGGCACCCGCGCGTCGATCACCCGGCTGACCGGGGACCGGGAGGGGTGAGACATGTCCGCTCTCCAAGGCGGAGCCCCTCTTGCCGATCTCACGACGGCACCACTCAAAGGGCTGCGGGTCGTCGATCTGGCACCACCGGGCGACACGTCTCTGTGCGGGGTGCTGCTCGCCGGCCTCGGCGCCGAGATCGTACGCGTCGACCGGTCCGCGGACGCCGAGGCGGTGCTCGAACTCGCCGCCGGCGCCGACGTCCTGGTGGAGTCACCGGCCGACGCCCGGGGGCCCGGCCCCGAACGGTGCCTGGCCCGCAATCCGCGGCTCGTCCATGGACGTACGACCCTGGCAGCACGCGGCCCGGACGAGCCGGCAGCCGCGCTCCACCTCGCGGTGGCCGTGCTGGCGGCACTGGCACAGGTGGCGCGCACCGGGGAGGGCGGGATCGTCGACGACACCCTCGTGGGCTGCCCCTTCCACGCCGACTATCGCACCGCCGACGGTCACCGGATGGCAGTCCGCGCCCTGGAACCGGACGGCTACCGGGAGCTCGTCCGTCTGCTGGACGTCTGGGAGATGGTGCCCGATCACCGGGATCCCTCAGTCTGGGCGGAGCTGAGACGCCTCTTTGCCGGCGTCTTTCGCACGCGGACGAGGCAGGAATGGTGTGAGGTGTTCGACGGCACCGATGTGTGCGTCAGCCCCGTCCCGTCCTCCGAATGAAGACGTTCCGGGGCTCACCTGCACGCGTTCACGCGGACAACGCCGACTGGTCGAGGAAAAGTTCCCTGCGGTTGCGGATTCCGACCTTGTGCAGAATATTGCTCACATGGTTTTTGACGGTCTGTCCGGCCAGTGTCAGCTCGCGCGCGATCTCGTCATTCGTATAGCGGCGCAGCAGGAGTGCGAGAATCTGTTCCTCCCGCTCGGTCAGTGGCGTGAGCGGAGAAATGCGGCGGCGGTCCGACTCCTGTCGCCGGCCCGTGTCGCCGAGGAGCCACACCCGCCGGCCGCACGCGGTCTGCCGGATCGCGTCGACCAGCTCGGTGACGGAGGCGCTCTTGTGGACGAAGCTGTCCGCGCCGGAGGTCAGGGCAGCGGCGACCTGGTCGGGAGAGCTGCTGCCGGAGAAGACCATGACCCGCGGCCTCAGCGGTAGTGACCTCGCGCGTCGGCACAGCGCCGCACCCTCATGGGCGGCACCGAGCTCCAGCTCTGTCACGACGATGCTGGGACGCTGACTCAGCAGTGCGGCGTAGGCCTCCTCCGCGGTGGCCGCGGAACAGACAACGGGCATGCGGAGGTGGGATTCGACCAGTGTGCTGAGTGCCAGACGCATGGAAGGGTGGCTGTCTACGATCATCACGCCCATGCTGGAATTCCCCTTAGGTGATGCGCGGTTATGGGGATGGTATCTCCGGGCTTGTCGACGGCAGACGGTCATCGAGCCTTCTCGGCTATGTGCGGACCATGACGGGAGGTCGCTGAATCACGAACGATTTTTCTGTTGCCGGTTGATTACGGTGCAGGCTGCACGCTTGTTATGGGACGACTCGAAGTCGGCCACAAATCACAAGGATTATTCGGTCTGTGAGCTGACTCACGGTAAGTGCTGTTCAAGGACGCGCGACCCGTTTCTGTGAGGCGCTTTCTGTCGGGAATCACCCCCAATGTCGGGCGCCGCACGCGGCCCGTTGCGGCGGGCCCTCACCGCCGGATTGTCCGGTTCCCGGCTATGACTTCGGCAAGTGCTCCGGATCGGACCACCCGGTACTCTGAAGGGCCGAAGTCGAGCGGATGTGCGGAGGCGTGGGACATGGCGGACACCGTCGCCGATCTGCGCTCGGACACCCACACCGACTGGCGGACGTACGCCCCGCTGGAACTGCCGCCGATCCTCGCGCACGCCCTCGACTCCTTCGTGGAGCGGGGCTATCACGCCACCACCGTCCGAGAACTGGCCCGCCGCGTGGGCGTCACCGTGCCCGCCCTGTACTACCACTACGCCAACAAGCAGGCGATCCTGGTCGAGTTGCTCTTCGGCTCACTCGAGTCCGTGCTGGGGCGCTGCCGCACAGCCCTGGCGGAGGCGGGCGACGACCCGATCGACCGCTTCTCGGCGCTGGTCGAGTGCATCGTGCTGTACATGACCCACCGGGCGCCGCTCGCCTTCCTCGACACGGAGATGCGCAGCCTGGAGTCCGACAATCGGGCACGCTACGTCGCTCTGCGGGACGAGCTGGAAGGGCTGCTGCGTGAGGCCGTGCGGGACGGGGTGGCGACGGGCGTGTTCACCACGCCCGTGCCAGTGGATGCCGGCCGGGCGGTGCTGGCGATGTGCCAGGCCGTGGCCCAGTGGTACCGGCCCGACGGGCCCCTGACACCGGACCGGATCGCCGAGCGGTACGTCACGATCGCCCTGGATGCCGTGGGACACCGACCGTAGCGGGGGCCGCGTCCCGAGCCGGGTCGCAGCCGAACGGCGGGCAAGGTCCACGTGCTCGGCCGCCGGAGCCGGCCACCGAAGGCGACCGGGGCGCGCGGTCACCCCCGCAGTCGCCCCCCCGCGAAGCGGACGCGGCCGTAGCGGGCACGGGACTTGGCGGGCTCGCTCAGCGGGGTGCCATGCGGATGGCGCCGTCCAGACGGATCGTCTCGCCGTTCAGCATCGGATTGGCGATGATGTGGGCGACCAGATCGGCGTACTCCTCGGGCTTTCCGAGACGGCTGGGGTGCGGCACCTGGCCGCCCAGCGAGTCCTGCGCCTCCTGGGAGAGGCCGGCCAGCAGGGGAGTGGCGAACAGGCCCGGCGCGACCGTGACGACGCGGATCAGATGCTGGGCCAGATCGCGGGCGACGGGCAGCGTCATGCCGACGATGCCGCCCTTGGGGGCGGCGTACGCGGCCTGCCCGATCTGCCCGTCGAAAGCCGCCACGGAGGACGTGTTGGCGATGACGCCCCGCTCCTCGCCGACCGGTTCCGCCGTGGCGATCATGCGCGCGGCTGCCAGGCGGATGACGTTGAACGTCCCGATCAGATTGACCTCGACGGTGCGGCGGAACTCGTCGTAGGGGAACGGGCCTTGCTTGCCCACGACGCGGAAGACGTCGGTGCCGATGCCCGCGCAGTTGACGACCACGCGGAGCGCGCCGAGGCCGACGGCCGTGTCCAGGGCGGCGGTGATCTGGGCCTCGTCGGTGACGTCGGCTGGGGCGAAGACCGCACGGCCGCCGAGACCGGCGGCCACCGCCTTGCCGTCGGAGGACGCCAGGTCGACGACCACGACCCGGGCGCCGTCGGCCACCAACCGCCGTACGGTGGCCAGACCGAGGCCGGAAGCGCCGCCGGTGACCAGCGCTATATCGGTGCCGGTGAGGTTCATGGTGCCGTTCCCCTTTCGAACCGCTTCGCAGAGTCGTGGTCGCTTCTCAGGGCAGCTCGATGATCGTGGCGTTGGCCATGCCGCCGCCCTCGCACATGGTCTGGAGGCCGTAGCGGCCCCCGGTGGCGTCCAGATGGTTCACGAGAGTGGCCAGCAACCGGATGCCGGACGCGCCCAGCGGGTGGCCGAGTGCGATGGCCCCGCCGCGCGGGTTGAGGCGTGCCGGGTCGGCCCCGAACTCGCGCCGCCACATCAGGGGGACGGGTGCGAAGGCCTCATTGACCTCATAGGCGTCGATGTCGTCGAGCGACAGCCGGGCGCGGGCCAGGACCTTCTCCGTCGCCGGCAGGACACCGGTGAGCATCAGCAGGGGATCGCTTCCGACGACGGCGAAGGAGTGGAAGCGGGCGCGCGCCCGCAAACCCAGCCGGTCGGCCCGCTCCGCGTTCATGATGAGCGCGGCCGCCGCCCCGTCGGTCAGCGGCGAGGAATTACCCGGCGTGACCGACCAGTTGATCTCCGGAAAGCGTCGGGCGAGGCTCGGGTCGGCAAAGGCGGGACTCAGGTCGGCCAGGCCCTCGACCGTGGTCGACGGACGGACGGTCTCGTCCACCGCGTGGCCGCCGACAGGGACGATCTCGCCGTCGAAACCCCCTGCCGCCGCGGTGGCGGCGGCGCACCGGTGCGAGCGTGTCGCGAACTCGTCCAGTTCACCACGGCTCAATTTCCAGCGGGCCGCGACGAGTTCGGCGCTGACCCCCTGCTGGACCAGTCCGTTCGGATACCGCCGGGCAAGGGGAGCGTGCGGATCCCGGCCCTGGGCGCTGCTGAACATCGGCACCCGGCTCATCGACTCCACACCGCAGGCAACGACGACGTCGTAGGCCCCGGCCCGCACGCCCTGCGCGGCGAAGTGCGCCGCCTGCTGACCGGAGCCGCACTGCCGGTCGACCGTGGTGGCCGGCACGGACTCCGGGAAGCCGGCGGCCAGCAGCGCCGTCCGCCCGAGGTTGAGGGCCTGTTCACCGGACTGCGAGACACAGCCGGTGATCACGTCGTCGACCAGAGCCGGGTCGAGTTCGTTGCGATCCAGCAGCTCGCGCAGGACGGTGGCGAGCAGCTCCGCGGGATGCAGGCCGGCCAGTGCCCCGCCGGGCTTGCCCTTCCCGGAGGCGGTGCGCACCACATCGACGATGACGGCGTCGGTCATGGAACTCCCTTCCTGCGAGGGCCCCTTGAGGAGCGGTAGGCGTTCTTGCGCGCGCTGCCGTTCTGCCCCGTACCTTAGCGAGCGATAAGTAAGGGAGCCAGGGTGAGGGAGAGGGCAGATGACGGATGACCATCAGGGCAGTGTGCTGACGGAGTTCGCCGACGGCGTCGGTGTCGTCACGATCAACCGGCCTGCGGTCCGTAACGCGGTCGACCTGTACGTCGCCGTGCAACTGGCCCGAGCCATGGATGAGTTGGAGGCACGAGACGACGTTGTCGTGGGCATCCTCACCGGGGCGGGAAACACCTTCTGCGCGGGCATGGACCTGAAGGCCTTCGCTCGGGGCGAGCGCCCCTCGATACCGGGCCGTGGCTTCGCGGGGATCACCGAGCGACCGCCGGCCAAACCGCTCATCGCGGCGGTCGAGGGCTGGGCCCTGGCCGGTGGCTGCGAACTGGCGCTGGCCGCCGACCTGATCGTCGCGGCACGGGGCGCTCAGTTCGGGTTGCCGGAGGTGAAGCGAGGCCTCGTCGCGGCTGCCGGCGGACTGCTGCGGCTGCCCAGGGTTCTGCCGTATCAACTCGCGATGGAACTCGCGCTCACCGGTGACCCGATCTCCGCCGAGACCGCCCACCGCCACGGCATGGTCAACATGGTGACCGAGCCGGGCGGAGCCCTCGCCGGTGCCCGTGAACTGGCCGCCCGCATCACCGCCAACGGACCACTCGCGGTCCGCGCGGCCAAGCGCATGGTGTCGGCGTCCATCGGCCACACGGACGCCCGCGACTACGCCGAGCAGCAGGAAATCGCCGCCCCTGTCCTCGCCTCCAGCGACGCCCAGGAGGGCGCCCGGGCATTCGCCGAGAAGCGGGCGCCGGTGTGGCGGGGGAAGTAGCCGATCGGCCGACCCTCAAATCACCCATGCTGATCCTGGTCGACCTTCGTGAAATAGGCGACGGTCTCCGGGTCCGCCGGGTAGTACGACTCGATCGCGACCTCGTCCAGCGTGATGTCCATCGGGGTGCCGAACGTGGTGATGGTCGAGAACAGCCGCAGTTCTCGTCCGTCGAAGCGGAAGATCATCGGGATCACGATGTCGGATTCGGCCGGCCGGCTCGGTGTGTCCGTGGAGTCGGGGACCAGCAGTTCCTCGTAGAGCGCGGTGAGTTCGGCGTCGGGGGCGGTTGCCAGTTGACGCGTGATGCGGGAGCGGAGCACCGCCCGCACGTCGTCCAGGTTGACGAGCCGAGGGGCGAGCCCGCGCGGGTCCAGTCCCAGCCGCAGCATGTTGATCGGCGGCCGCAGCAGCTCGGGAGCGACGTCTGCGAGGAATGGGTCGACCGCGCGATTGGTCATCGCGATGTTCCATCGGCGGTCGAGGACCAGCGCCGGATACGGCTCGTGCGCGCGGAGCACCCTGCCGACCGCGTCCCGGGCCGCCGACAGCGCGTCGCCGTCGAGCGGCCGCTCGGCGTACCGGGGCGCGAAGCCGGCGGCGAGCAACAGCCGGTTGCGCTCACGCAGCGGCACATCGAGCTGCTTCGCGAGCCGCAGGACCATGTCGGCGCTCGGGTTGGACTTGCCGGTCTCGACCAGACTGACGTGACGGGCCGATACGTCGGCAGCGAGCGCGAGATCAAGTTGGCTGAGTCGGCGGCGATGCCGCCACTGCCGCAACAGTTCCCCGATCGTGGACACGATCACCGAGGCTACTCCTCGTGGCGCCGTACGCCATGAAATCCGAGTTCATCGACAACCAACGCGGGCCCCGGAAACACTGCGTGCATGACCACAGAGAACAAGAGCATCGTGGAACGGGCGTTGGCGGAGCTGATCGGGACGGGTGACGTCGATGCGCTTGAGCCGTTGCTGAGCGATGACTTCGTCCATCACACGCCGGATTCAACCTCGTCGACCAAGGCGGAATGGCTCGCGGCCCTACGCACGGTGCCGCTCGCCGACATGCGGGTGGAGGTCCATCACGTGCTGGCCGACGGTGATCACGTCGCGATGTACTCGCGGCGCTGGATTCCCGGTGCCGGTCCGGGAATCGCCGTCGTCGACATCCTGCGGTTCGACGACGGGCGGATCGCCGAGGCGTGGGAGATCATCGAAGGAGTGTCCCAGGTGGCCGCCAATCTGGCGTGGTGGAAATCCGCTGAGCACTGACACGGCAGCTCTAGGGCGTGAACTTCGCGGTCGGCAGTCATGGAGCGTGCATGCGTTGGTCGTATTCCGCCGCTCGGTGCGAGTCGGCCCTCCAGGAGCGGGGTGCCGGACCCCGGCGACGCTCCGTCGGCGCCGGCCCGAACCATCAGATGGTCTTCACCGGCCGGGTGCCGGTCACCCTGGTCGTACTGCGCAACCAGTCACGGATACGCGGTCGACAACCACCGCGCCTGTGTGTCGTGCGTCAGGACGTCGTGGCTCCGTCGTGCACCGGTTGGGCCAGTCGTCCGAGCAGTCCGGCGATGAGGGCGGTCTGGGTGGGCGCGGTGTCGGGGTAGATGTACTCACCCTGGGCGTGGGCGCCGTCGCCGACCGCGCCCAGGCCGCACAGCACCGGCAGGCCGAGGGCGGCGACGAAGTTGGCGTCGCTGGCGCCGCCGACGGCGGCATCGGGCAGGTCGCGGCCCTGCGCACGGGCGACGCCGCGGGCGAGGTCGAGGAGGGGCGCGGAGGCGGCGTTGAGCGTCATGGGCGGACGGTTCCAGGCGTGGTCCACGTGGATGCGGACGCGGGGGTCGCTGACCTTGATGGCGGCGAACTCGGCGTCGACGCGGTCCTGTTCGCTCTCGCTGCTGACCCGGATATCGATGCTCGCGGTGGCCTGTCCGGCCACGACGTTGGTGGCGGTACCGCCGCTGATGAGCCCGGTGTTGATGGTGGTGCCCCTCTCGGGGGCGGCGACGGCCGCGGCGGCGAGGACGAACTCCGACAATGCGGTGATCGCGCTGGCCCCGTCCTGGGGCGCGAGCCCGGCGTGCGCCTCGACGCCGGTGGCGGTGACCTTGAAGATCCCGGAGCCCTTGCGGGCGGTCTTGACCGCGCCGTGGGCGGTCGGCTCCAGCACCAGCGTGACGTCGACCTTCCTGGCGACGTCCTCGATCACCGGACGGGAGGACAGGGAGCCGATCTCCTCGTCGCCGTTGAAGACGAAGGTGACGGTGGGCACGGGTGCGCCGCTCTCGCGGGCGAGCTTCAGTGCCCATATGCCCTGGGCCAGGCCGGTCTTCATGTCGAAGATGCCCGGACCGCTGAGCTTCGCCCGGCCGCCGGATTCGACCGACGGCTGCTCCCATCCGGCGAGGGTGCCGGTCGGCCATACGGTGTCGTAGTGGCCGACGAGCGCGACGTGCCCGGCGCCGGTGCCGGTGTAGGTCAGCGTGAGGGTGTCCCCGCACTCGCCGCCGGGGTGGCGCTGTTCGTGGTCGGGCCGACCGAGCCGGTGAACGGCCAGTTCACGCAGGAGGTCCAGACCCGCCGCGAGGCCGGGCAGGTCGTAACTGCCGGTCTCGTGGCGGACGAGGGTCAGGATGTCGGTGACGATCTCCGACGAGACCTCCTGGGCGCGGGCGGTGAGGGCGGCAGCGGGCGATACGGTCATGATCTGCTTTCTCGTACGAGGTGTGGGTGTGGTGTTTCCTGGCGGCAGGGGTGGGGTCAGCTGATGCCGAAGGGGATGCCCAGCAGGTACCAGGCCACGAAGAACGCGACCCAGACGACCCAGACGACGGCGGCGATCGGGATCGTGAAGGAGGCCAGCGTGCCGATGCCGGCGGACTTGCGGTACTGCTGGATGAAGCCCAGCGCCATCACGAAGTACGGGCTCATCGGGGTGACGCAGTTGGTGACCGAGTCGGCGACGCGGTAGACGGCCTGGGTGGTCTCGGGCTCGATGCCGATGAGCATCAGCATGGGCACGATCACCGGCGCGGCCAGCGCCCACAGTGCGGAGCCGCTGGTGATGACGAGGTTCATGAAGGTGATCAGCACGGCGACGCCGACCAGCACGGTCCAGCCGCTCATGTCCAGGTCACGCAGCGTCTCGGCGCCCTTGACGGCGAGGATGTCGCCGATGTTCGTCCACTTGAAGTAGGCGAGGAACTGCGAGATCGCGAAGAAGAGGACGAGGATCGGGGCCATCGAGCGGGTGCCGTCGACCATCGCGGCGATGATGTCGCGGGCGGCGGAGAAGGTGCCGGTCATCCGGCCGTAGACGGTGCCGAGCACGGCGAAGAACAGGCCCAGGACGAGTGCCATCCCGCCGATCAGTGAGGAGTCGACGATGCCGCCGTGCTCGCCGCGCAGCGGTGAGGACGAAGGGATCATCGCCACCACCAGGAACGCGATGAAGCCGAGGGCGACCAGTCCGGTCACCCGCAGAGCGCGGCGCTGCTGCTCGGTGACGTCGATCGCCTCCCGCTCGTCGGCGTTCAGTGCGGCGACCGGCTCGTCGGGCTCAAGGTCCGTACGGCGGGCGAGGACCTTGTCGACGACGAGCGTGATCACCAGGGCCACGAGGACCGATGAGGCGAGCCCGAAGAAGTAGTTGGCCACCGGGGTGACGACGTAGTCCGCGTCGATGGTGTGGGCGGCGGTGGTGGAGATTCCCGACAGCAGTACGTCGGTGGTGGTGAGCGAGGGGGAGGCGTCGTAGCCGGCGGAGATCGAGACGTAGGCGACGATGCAGCCGAGCACCGGACTGCGGCCCGCCGCGCGGAAGACGAGTGCGCCGAGCGGGATGAGGGTGACGTAGGCGGCGTCACCGGCCACATGGCTGACCATGGCCGTCATCGACAGGGCGAAGGTCAGGTACTTGCCCGGCACCCGCGCGACCATCCGGCGCAGCAGGGCGGAGAACAGTCCGCTCTTCTCGGCGACGGCGATGCCGAACATCACGGTGAGGATGGTGGCCAGCGGCGGGAAGGCCGCGAAGTTGTCGACGGCCCCCTCGACGGCCATGGTGATGCCGTCCCTGCTGAGCAGGTTCTCCACCTTGATGGTCTCGTCCGTGCCGGGGTGCACGGCGCTGACCCCGACCGCCGCCAGTACGGCGCTGAGCACGGCGACGACCCCCGCGAGGATCCAGAACAGCCAGAAAGGGTTGGGCAGTTTGTTGCCGACCTTCTCGATCGCCGCGAGCGCGCGGAACGCGGCGCGCAGGACTCTCGACTGTGGCTCGGTCGGCTGGGGCGGGGTCGCGGTGGCACTCATCGGTACCTCTTCGTGCGCTTGAGGGATGTTCCTGCGAACAATGGCAGCCGAATGAGAGATTCTCTAGACCAAGGATGTAACAGCGGGATTAATCGGCAGTCTAAGGTGATGCACTATGACCCGCCCTCTCCTCGACGAGCTCGACCGGCGCCTCATCGGCGCGCTGCACCTGGCGCCCCGGGCCACCTGGGACGACATCGGCGGGATCCTGTCCGCCGACGCCAGCACGCTCAAACGCCGTTACGACCGCCTTCACGAGGCCCGGATGGTCCGGGTGATCGGGCAGGCCGACTGGGGCATGCATTCCACGGCGATGCCGGTCCACGTCTTCCTGGACATCACCGGCGAAACCCCGCTCGCCGTCCTCCACCGGCTGCGTGACCTGCCCCACCTCCAGCTCCTGGCACAGATCTCCGGCGACTACCCCCTCTACGCCGTCGTCCACGCCCCCTCCGAGGCGGCCACCAGCGAGGCGATCGACCGGATGTTCTCGATCCCCGGCGTCCGCCGCGTCAACGCCCTGCCCGCCCTCAGCACCCTGCGCCGCGGCATCACCTGGGACCCCCAGTTCCTCACCGACACCGAACGCGCCGACCTGCTGAAACTCACCGGCGCCCGCCCCGAGGGCACCGCGACCGCGACACCCCCCGCCAAACCACTCAGCGAGGCCGAACGCACCGTCGTCGCCCAGCTGATCCAGGACAGCCGCGCATCCGCCGCGAGCATCGCCCGAGCCGCCGGCCTGGCCACCTCCACCGCGCACCGCGTCGTCCGCCGGGTCCTCGACGAGGGATGGGTCAAGCCGCGTCTGGAGATCGTGTCGGAATGGCTCGGCTTCCAGACCCCGTTCATACTCCGCCTGCGCGTTGCCCCAGGCGAAACCCCCGACGTCATGCGCCGCATCGACCAACTCCCCCAGACCCGGCTCGCCGCCCACGTCGCCAGCGACATGTCCGTCCTCGCCACCGGCCTGGTCTCCGACCGCTCCGCCCTGGCACTCTTCATCGACCACGAGCTGGCCAAGATCCCCGGCATCCTCACCGTCAGCGTCGACGTCATGCTCGCCGAACCGCGCCGCTACTGGCTGGACCGGGACCTGACCTCCGGCCTCGGCGAATTCCACGCCCCGACGCTGCTGTGAGCGCCAGGGGCGTTGGAGTGAGCGGGCAGGACAGGCGCCGCCACCGTGTGTGCATCACGGCCGGTGGAGGGCGACTGAGGTGATCACTGCCTGGACGGTGCCAGATGTGCGCGCTCTCCCTGCGCGCCGAACAGGGCGAGCAGTTCCGCGGGCCGGCTGTCGGCGCTGCCGATCCAGTGCGGTGTGCGGGTGTCGAACTCCGCGGCCTCGCCGACACCGAGCCGGAACTCCCGCTCGCCGAGCACGAACCTGACGTGTCCGTCGAGGACGTAGAACCACTCGTATCCCTCATGGGTCTGCAGGTTCATCGTGGGTGCACGGCCGGCGGGCGGATGGATCACCTTGTACGCCTGAATCCCGCCGGCCCGCGTGGTCAGTGGCACCATCACCAGCCCGGATCGCCGTACGGGTCGCGGGTGGACGCGCGGATCGCCGGTGGGCGGCGCCGCTACGAGATCATCGAGCGGGACACCGTACGCCCGGGCCAGGGGCAGTAGCTGCTCCAGCGTGGGGCGGAGCTTGCCGTTCTCGAGACGGGACAAGGTGCTCGCCGTGAGGCCGGTTTCGTCTGCCAACGCCGCCAGCGTGGCGCGCCGCGCCCGGCGCAGGGCACGCAGACGTGGTCCGACCCCGGCCAGAACATCTCCCGCGGGGTTGTCCTGGTTGTCCATGGCCCGATGATGCGGATCCGCAACTTCTCTTGCAAGACCGAAAAAGCGGTGGCGATGCTGTCGGAACCACGGATCACGCTCGGCACGCCGGCCGACGAAGGGGCGACTCCGATGGATTCCTCTCGACGCCGACGGCCTCCAGCCGACCGCTGGATGACCGCCCGACCCTCACCATGTCCCGCAGGAACGGACTCCCAATGAAGTTGTCAAGCAAGAGAGTTGATGGGGCGTCTGATCTCGAAGGTGCGACCGTCACGAAGAAGCGCCCACAGGACATTGAGTCGACGGCGTGCAAGAGCGATGACGGCTTGCTTGTGCGTCTTCTTCTCCGCCCGTTTCCGCTGGTAGAACGCCATGGAGGCAGGGCAGTGCTGGGCGGCGACCTGGGCGGACAGGTAGAAGACCCGCATCAGGCGCCGGCAGTATCGGCGCGGGCGACGCATGTTGCCGCTGATGCGTCCGGAGTCCTTGGGGACCGGAGCCAGTCCAGCGACGCCCGCGAGGCGATCCGAGCTGCCGAACACGCTCATGTCCCCACCGGTGCAGGCGATGAGCTCGGCCCCGAGGACGAGCCCCATGCCGGGCATGCTCAGGAGCATCTCGGCATACGGGTGCTCCCGAAATCGGCTCTCGATCAGAGCGTCGGTCTCCGAGAGCTCTTCGTCGAGAGCCGTCACCTCCCTCGCAAGTTTCGCCACCACGGCCGCGGCCAGCTTCTCCCCAGCCACTGTGACGTGCTGGGCTTTCGCAGCCTCGACCGCGCGGGCGGCAACATGCTTGCCGCTGCGCACGCTGCGGTTCTTCAGCCAGGCCGCAAGCCGGCTCTCACCGATGCGACGCAGAGCCGCCGGGGTCTGATAGCTGGTGAGCAGCACCAGGGCGCCCTTGGAGCTCTTGTAGTCGAATGCTCGCTCCAGCGCGGGGAAGTACTCCAGCAGCTGCGCACGCAGCCGGTTGATCGTCCTCGTACGGTCGGCGGCCAAGTCCATCCGACGCGCGGTGAGGATCCGCAGGTCCACGGCTATCTCGTCGCTGTTCCGGACCGGCTGGAGGTCTCGGCGCATGCGGGCCTGGTCGGCGATGACGAACGCGTCCTTCGCGTCGCTCTTGCCGTCTCCGCGGTAGGAGCCCGAGGCGTGGTAGATGGTGCGGCCAGGGATGTAGAGCACCGACTGCCCGTTGTCGGTGAGCAGGGCGATCATGAGCGCGGCCCCGCCTGCGTTCAGGTCGATCGCCCAGGTCACGGGATCCCCGTCGCTCAGCTCCAGCACATCAGTGATCAACGTGAGCAGCGCGCTCTCCTCGTTGGCCACGCGTCGCGACAGCCGACGTGTGCCGTTGGCGTCGATCACCGTGCAGTGATGCTCTGCCTTGCCTGCATCCGTACCAGCCCAGAGTTCGGGCACGGCTACCTCCCTCGTCGAACCGTCGCACAGCCCAGCAGACGACCTCGGCAGCGTGTCCTTACACAGCGATTTTGTTCGCGCATCCCAATCAGTGCCCGAGTCGTCGCGGGCAGCGGGTGGCCAGTCCGTTCAAGCCACCGAGGGCTGGAGTAACTCAGCCATACCCGCTGCCCCTGGGCCTCCCGATCCTACGAATGACGGGGAGCGGCCCGAGCAACAACGTAAGGAGTGACTTGATGCCAGGAAACCGTACGCAGCGACCGCGGACTCGGCCGAAGGACACCGGGCCTCCCTCGACCGGCACCGACGAGAAGGCCACCCTGCGGGGCTTCCTCGACTATCTGCGGAGCGCGGTCGCGGACAAGGCTGCGGGCGTGCCGGAACCGCAGGTCCGAACGGGCGGAGTGCCTTCGGGTACCAGCCTTCTCGGGCTGCTCAAGCATCTGACGTTCGTCGAACGGTTCTACTTCCTCGGGGAGGAGATCGGCCACTGGCGTGCGACCATGCGGCCGTCCGCGGAGGACACCATCGACGGCGTCCTGGCCGACTACCGGGAGGCCGTCGAGCGAGCGAACCAGGTCATCGACGCCTGCCCGGACCTGGCTCTTCCCGCCCCGCGACCCCCGCGCCGAGGGCCGGCACCATCGATGCGATGGGTCCTGGTGCACATGATCGAAGAGACCGCCCGGCACGCCGGCCACGCCGACATCCTCCGCGAACAGATCGACGGATCCACCGGCCGCTGACACCGACCACGGGTGCGTCCGACTTCGCCCGTACCTTGCCGTCCGAGCAGCGCGCGATAGCCTTTCGCAGCGCCTGTCGATGTGCGGTCATCGGCTCAACTCCGCTGAACACGTCCTGGTCAGTCGATGTCGAAGAGCGGCCCAGTAAGGGTCAGGCCCAGCTCGCCGTCGGCATGGGCGATGAGCCCGAGCAGCATGAGCGAGGCGCCGGCGAGTGCCATGTCCTTCTGGAACTGGACCATCTCCATCTGACGCGCCTGGGGGTCGGTCTCTTTCCAGAAGGCGTGCATCAGTACGGCGGTCGGCACGAGGAAGACGATCAGGAGCAGCGCCCCGAGGTCCGGCCACACGCCGAGGAGAACGCTCAGCCCGCCCGCGAGAAGCAGCACGCCACTGCCCAGCACGGCGGGAACCGCGGCCGGTACGCCTCGGGACGTCGCGTATCCGGCCATCGCCTTGGTCTGGGTCAAGTGGCCGACCGCGCTTGCGAGGAAGAGGGCGGCGAAGAGAATGCGCCCGATCAGTACCAGGACGTCCATGGCGGCCTCCAGCAGGAGTTTGATTGAAGGTCCAACCACCTGACCCCAGGCTACCTCCGACTACGGGCCGACGGGCGGTGGCAGCGCAGTGCCGTACGCAGGCCTCGCGCGTGCGTCGCTACGTCGGCCGGGCCGCCGGCCGCGTCGTGCCGGTGGACTTCGTCGAGGTGTCCGATGAAGCCCCCGCGCCCTTGACGTCGCGGCCCCAGAAGAAGCACCCGTCGCACGTCGCGCACCAGGACACGCCCCGGCCCGACAGCTCGTCTTCGCGCAGCAGGCCGAGCTTGCGGTAGCCGGAAAGTCGCGAAGATCACGGTCGTGGTCCGGTGGGCGGTGCCCGCGGTGTCGGTGACGGTCTTGTTGTCCCCGTGAAGCCGACCTCGACGATGTCGTCGTGGTCAGCGCTCCGCCGACGACGATGACCTCACGTATGGAGTTGCCCGTCACCGAGGTCACGCCTCCTGCGTGGCGTCGATCTCGGCGATCAGCCCCTCGATGCGGGTCTTGATCTCGTCGCGGATGGGGCGCACGGACTCCACGCCCTTGCCGGCCGGGTCCTCCAGGGCCCAGTCGAGGTACTTCTTGCCCGGGAAGATCGGGCAGGCGTCGCCGCAGCCCATGGTGATGACGTAGTCGGAGGCCTGGACCGCCTCGGTGGTCAGCACCTTGGGCTGCTGGCCGGAGATGTCGACGCCGACCTCCTTCATGGCCTCCACGGCAGCCGGGTTGACCTGATCGGCGGGGATGGAGCCGGCCGAGCGGACCTCGATCCGGTCGCCCGCGAGGTGGGTGAGGAATCCGGCGGCCATCTGCGAGCGCCCGGCGTTGTGGACGCAGACGAACAGCACGGAGGCAAGCGGGGTCGAGGACATCGGGTCTTCCTTCTTCTTGAGCAGGTGTACGGGGTTCAGGTGCTCGGCAGGGAGTCGAGCAGCTCGGTGATGTGGGCGTCGATCTCGTCGCGGATGCCGCGGACGACGTCGATCGGGGCGCCCTCGGGGTCGGTGGTCGGCCAGTCCAGATAACGGCGGCCGGGCACGACGGGGCAGGCGTCGCCGCAGCCCATGGTGATGACGATGTCGGCGGCCTGGACCACCTCGTCGGTCAGCGGCTTGGGGAAGGCGGCCTCGCTCAGGTTCACCCCTACCTCGGCCAGCACCTGCCCGACGGCCGGCTCGACCTCGGCGGCGGGACGCGTGCCCGCGGAGGAGACGACCACATGGCGGTGGGCCCGGTGGGCGAGGAGGGCGGCTGCCATCTGGGACCGTCCGGCGTTGTGGGTGCACACGAACAGCACTCGGGGCAGGCCGACGCCTGGCGAGCCCTGGATGTGGGCGAGGGCGTCGAGCCGGTCCTTCGTCAGGTGCTCGCTCAGCACGACGAGGTGGGTGCGGACGTGGGCGTGCTCGGCGAGACGCTCGTACGAGTCGGTGATGACGCTTTGGATGGTCTCCGCGGAGAACTGGCCCCGGTAGCGCAGAGCGAGCCGGGCCACGCTGGCTTCGAGGTGCTCATCAGGCAGAACGGGGGGTGAGGAGGACGTCATGGTGACCCCTTTCAAAGGGTCAGGGGCCCAACGGGTGTTGGGTGCGGGTCCCAGTGATCGGCGAGGATCAGCCCAGGGTGGTATCAACCGTGGATGATGTGACAGTATCAGCCCATGATGACGTCAGTCGACACTGATCTGATCCGGGTTCTGGCCGACCCGCTCAGGCTCCAGATCGTGACCCTGCTCGCCAAGGAGACCCTCTGCACCACCCACCTGGTGGAGGAGACCGGCGCTCGCCAGACCAACCTCTCCAACCACCTGAGAGTGCTGCGCGAGGCCGGCGTCGTCGAGACGGAACCGTGCGGCCGTTACACGTACTACAAGCTTCGCCCGGACGTCGTCGCCTCGCTCGCGGACCAGTTCGCCGAGCTGGCCGAGTCTGCCCGCACCGCGGCCGACAACAAGCGGTCCTGCCCCTGATCCCCGCCGCTTGAGGCGACAGCACCAAGGAGTCTTCGTTGACCGCCACCCACGAGTCCGCCGCGGAGTCCGTCATACCCGCGGGCGAGCCGCAGCCCGCGCCCGGAGCGACGCCGCCCCGTACACCCCTGCTCGCCAGGGCCGCCGCCGAGCTGGTCGGCACCGCTGCCCTGGTCACGGTCGTGGTCGGCTCCGGCATCCAGGCCACCGAGCTGACCCAGGACGTCGGGGTGCAGCTGCTGGCCAACTCCCTGGCCACGGTCTTCGGGCTCGGTGTGCTGATCGTGCTGCTCGGTCCGGTCTCCGGGGCGCACTTCAACCCGGCCGTCACGCTGGCCGAGTGGTGGACCGCGCGGCGAGGAGGATCCGGCGTCACCGCGCGGGAGGCCGCGGTGTACGTCCCCGCGCAGATCGTCGGCGCGATCGCGGGCGCCGTCCTGGCGAACGCGATGTTCGGCGAGCCGCTGGTGGAATGGTCCACGCATGACCGCTCGGCAGGGAATCTGCTGCTGGGCGAGGTGGTCGCGACCGCCGGTCTGATCCTGCTGATCTTCGGCCTGGCCCGCACCGACAGGCTCCGCTTCGCCCCGGTCGCGGTCGCGTCGTACATCGGCGCCGCGTACTGGTTCACCTCGTCCACGTCCTTCGCCAACCCGGCAGTGACCATTGGCCGCGCGTTCAGCGACACCTTCGCGGGCATCGAGCCGGCTTCCGTGCCGGCGTTCATCGGAATGCAGGTGATCGGCGCCGTGGTGGGGCTGGCGCTGGTGTCGCTCATCTTCATGAACGGCGGCACGGCTCCGGGATCAGCAGCTTCGCCGCGGTGACGGCCGGGCTGACCACCGACTCGAACTCCGGCCCGGTCGAAGGGGCAGTCAAGCAACGTTGCTCTCAACGCGCTGCACGCCGAGGGCTTCGGACCCCCGGTCGCTCAGCCCGACTGGCGAACACGGCTTGAGCGAGCATCACCGGGCGCAAGGAGTTGGGGCCGCGCTGGTCGCAGCGGCAGCGCGTGAAGCCCGCGCCGCGAAGTGCGAATGGCTTCACGTCGACTTCGAGGAGCACCTGCGTCCGTTCTGTTTCGGCGCCTGCGGCTTCAAGGAGACCGCAGCCGGTCTGTTTTCCCTGTGACAGCGCAGGTCAAGCGCCCGACTGCACACGCGCGACCGATCCGCGGCTCTGCGCGGTCATCGTGGACCGGCGCACCTTCGGCGGCAACATCATCGAGACCGGAACTGAGTCCTACCGGCTTGCCCCCCGGGCTCGCGCGGCAGCGCAAGACGCCGGCACCGGCTGCTCAGCGGGCCGCAGTGCGGTGGGTGGTGGCGAGCGCCCGGTCCACGGCGGCGGACAGTGTGGTGTCGTCCTCATCGATGCCGGCCCAGGCGACGTGGCCGTCGGGGCGGATGAGGGCGGCGCGCACGGTGGCCCAGGCGGCCGGGGGCCGGTCGAGGGTTGCGGTGTGCACCGCGAGCCCCGGCCGCGTCCGGTCCGCCAGGACGCCCGCCGTCAGATCGAGCAGGAGGTGGCTGTCCGGGCGCAAACGGGAGAACAGGTGCTTCTCGGAGCCGGTGAAGGCCAGGTCGGGGGCGCGGGTGCCGGTGAGCGGGTGGGCTGTTGGGTCCGGCGTGGGGTAGCTGACGGCGAGCGCGGTGAGACGTTCGGACAGCGCTTTGTTGAGTGCCGGCTGAGTGGCGATCATCTTGCTGAACAGGGAGCGCAGGTCGATGCCTTCGGGGGTGAAGCCGGTCATCAGGGCGGTCTGGGCGCGGCTGTGTTCCATCAGCTGGGCGCCTACGGGGTGGCGCTCGATGTGGTAGGTGTCGAGCAGGTGGTCAGGGGCCCAGCCGCGGAGGGTGGCGGCGAGTTTCCAGCCGAGGTTGTGCGCGTCCTGGATGCCGACGTTCATGCCGACGCCACCCGCCGGGAAGTGCTGGTGTGCGGCGTCACCGGCGAGCAGGATCCGGCCTCGCCGGTACTGGGCTGCCAGCCGAGTGGCGTTGCCGAATCGGGAGAGCCAGACCGCGTCGCGCATCCCGAAGTCCTCGCCCGTGATGGCGACGGTCTTGGCCCGCAGCTCCTCCAGGGTGAGGTCGCCGGGCCATTGCGTCGTAAGGCTGTCGGGGCTGACACCGACCACGCGGTACCGCCCACCCGGCAGTGGCGCGACCATCACCCCACCCCGGAGCCCGAACGTGCTGAACCCGGGCCGCGGCGGGCTGTCAAGGGTGACGTCGCCCATCCAGCCCAAGACGGTGGAGGGCGTACCGACGAAGTCGATGCCGGCGGCGGTGCGCACGGTGCTGCGGGAGCCGTCGCAGCCGATGATGAACGCCGCCTGGAGTTCGTACGACTCGTCCGGCCCGTCCACCTGCACGGTCACCGACTCCGCGTGCTCGGTGAACCCGGTGACGCGGTGACCGCGCACGATCGTGGCACCGAGCGCGAGCGCGTGCTCCTCCAGTAGTTCCTCAGTACGGGCCTGGGGCAGGGCGAGCGTGTACGGGAACGGGGTCTCCAGCGCCCGGAAGTCGAGCCGGTCGTCGAGCATGGCGAAGTGGCCGCCCGGGATCGGCAGGCCCTCGGCGAGGAAGGGCTTGTGCACGCCGCGCGAGGCCAGGACCTCGATGGTGCGTGGGTGGACGGTGAGGGCCTTGGAGCGCTGGTCGATGTCTGCACGCTCCTCGACGACGGTGACGGAAACCCCACCCAGCCGCAGTTCGGCGGCGAGCCAGAGCCCGACCGGGCCTCCTCCGGCGATGACAACCTGCTGCTCCATGAACCATCCTTGGTCAGTGACCAATAACCTTTGTGCGCAGTAAACTAGGTCAATGACCAATAGGCAAGCGAGTGAGGACCGCGGCCCGCGGCTGGACCCCGGAACGGTGATCCGTACCGCGCTGGAACTGCTGGACGAAAAGGGCCTGGACGCCCTGTCCACCCGGGCGGTCGCCGACCGGCTCGGCGTACGGATGAACACCGTGCTGTGGCATGTGAAGACCAAGGCCCGGATGCTGGAGCTGATGGCGGACGCCGTCGTCGGCGAAGCCCCGCTCAACGACCTTCCGGCCTCCTGGGACGAGCGCGTCCGCGAACTGGCCCGCCGGTACCGCCACGCCCTGCTCGCCCACCGCGACGGCGCCGCGCTCGTCGTCGGCACCTATGCCGCCGAACCACATACCCTGCGTTTCGCCGACACCCTGGTGAGCGCGTTGCTGGACGGCGGCCTGGACGAGCGTGAGACCGCCTGGACCACGTGGACGATCATCTACTTCACCCTCGGCCTCACCCAGGAAGAACAGGCGGCGGTCCACCAGTCCCCGAACGGCCGGCTGGCGAACGCGGTCTCCGAGACGGCCCACCCCGCCCTCCATCGCGTCCTCGGCCATCTCGACGCGGAATCATTTGGCGAGCGCTTCGAGTTCGGCCTGTCCGCGATCCTCGCGCGAAGGTGACCGAGCACGAGGAAAGGACCAACAGGCGTGCTCGCGGGCGAGCGTACGGTGCCGTCCCGAAGGTCTTCGGCGGCAACTCCGGGATGTAGTCGACGACGTGGAGGGGCTCCCCAGGCCGCCTCCATGGCGGCGGCCCGTCGCGGTCAGCTGACTGGGGAGGAGGCCGGCAGGTGCTGGTCGGCGGCCCAGGAGGCGAGGATGCGGAGCCGTTCGTGGGTGGGGGAGCCGGGCCCGGCGGTCCAGACGGTGAGGTGCTGGTCGGGGTCGGTGTTGGCGGTGAGGGTGTCCCAGTCGAGGACGAGTTCGCCGACGACGGGATGGTTGAGGGTCTTCGTGCCCACGGTGCGGGCGGCGACCTTGTGGTCGCCCCACCACTTGGCGAACTGATGGTCGCGCGTGGACAGTTCACCGACCAGCTCGATCAGGCGGGGGTCCTCGGGATACTTCGCGGCCTCCATGCGCAGTTGGGCGACGGCGATGTGCGCGGAGGTCTCCCAGTCGGCGTACAGGGTGCGCAGGGCAGGATCCGTGAAGATGAGCCGCGGGTAGTTGCGGTGCCTTTCCGGGATGCGGGAGAAGTCGGTGACCAGGGCGGCGGCCAGCGCGTTCCAGGCCAGGATGTCCCCGCGCCGGCCCTGCACAATGGCGGGAGTGGCGGTGAGGTCGTCCAGGACCCGCTGAAGCTGCGGCTGGACCTTCTGCCGGCCGCGGCGCCGGGTGCGGGTGGTGGTCTTGCCCGCGAGCTGGAAGAGGTAGCCGCGCTCGTCGTCGTCCAGGTGGAGGACGCGGGCGAGGACGTCCAGTACGGGGGCCGACGCCTGCATGCGGCCCTGCTCCAGGCGGGTGTAGTAGTCAGTGCTGATGCTGGCCAGTTGGGCGACCTCCTCGCGGCGCAGCCCCTCCACCCGGCGGGGCCTGTCGCTCTCGGGCAGTCCGACCGTGCGCGGGCTCAGCTCGGAGCGGCGCTTCTTGAGGAACTCTCCCAGCTCATTGAGGGGGACGTTGCTGGTCATGCTTCCCAGCATGGCACCGGAGGGGCCCGGGGAAAGGGGGAGAATTTCCTCCCTGGATGTTCCTCTCCCAGGATGGATCTCTCCGCTTATCGCGCCTGCCCTCGCGTGTGAGGGTCGACGGTGAGCAGCCGTCCCGACCCCGGCTGCGGCTCACCGACCCTCGCACCGAAGGGAGCACCCCCATGCGCGGAGCAGTCATCTACGCCCCCGGCGACGTGCGCTTCGAGAACCTCGACGACCCGAAGATCGTCCACCCGACCGACGCGGTGATCCGCACGATCGCCACCTGCGTGTGCGGCTCGGACCTGTGGCCGTACCGCGGCGTGGAACCCATCGGCGACCCGCACCCGATGGGGCACGAGTACGTCGGCATCGTCGAGGAGGCGGGCAGCGAGGTCGCCAACGTCAGGCCGGGCCAGTTCGTGGTCGGCTCCTTCGCCACCTCGGACAACACCTGCGCCAACTGCCTGGGCGGCTGGCAGTCCAACTGCCTGCACCGCGAGTTCATGAGCACCTGCCAGGCCGACTACGTCCGCATCCCCAACGCCCACGGCACGCTAGTCGCCACCGACGAGCACCCGGACGCCGAGATGGTGCCGAGCCTGCTCGCCGTGTCCGACGTGATGGGCACCGGCTGGTACGCCGCCCTCGCCGCGGAAGTGAGGCCCGGCTCGACGGCTGTCGTGGTCGGTGACGGCGCGGTCGGCCTGTGCGGCGTCATCGCCGCCAAGGAACTCGGCGCGGAGCGGATCATCGCCATGAGCCGTCATGAGTCCCGGCAGAAGCTGGCCCTGGAGTTCGGCGCCACCGACATCGTGACCGAGCGCGGCGAGGACGGCGTCGCCCGCGTCAAGGACCTCACCGACGGGATCGGGGCGGACGCGGTGCTGGAGTGCGTCGGCACCGCCGAGTCGATGCGGCAGGCGCTGCGCTCGGCCCGGCCCGGCGGCAACGTCGGTTTCGTCGGCGTCCCGCACGAGGTGCAGGTCTGCGGCCAGGAGCTGTTCTTCTCCCACGTCGGCCTGCGCGGCGGCCCCGCACCCGTCCGCCGCTACCTGCCCGACCTGATCGAGCGCGTCCTGACCGGGCTGATCAACCCCGGCAAGGTCTTCGATCTCAGCCTGCCCCTGGACCAAGTCGCCGAGGGCTACCGGGCGATGGACGAGCGCCGCGCCATCAAGGCCCTGCTCAAGCCCTGAGCGCAGACGCGTCCACGCCGGGGGCGCGCTCAGGGTCGGCGTGGCCCTCGGACCGTAACCACCCCCACTCACTCAAGGACAGACCATGACGACCTTCGCCCTTGTCGGCGCGGGCCCCGGCCTCGGGCTCGCCACCGCCCGCCGCTTCGGAGCCGCCGGCCACACCGTCGCCCTCATCGCCCGCAACGCGGAAAAGCTGGACGACCTGACCGCCGACCTCGCCCGTGGCAACATCCAGGCGCGCGGTTTCACCGCCGACGTCCTCGACATCGAGTCGCTGACCGCGGCCCTGTACGCGGCTGCGGCCGCCCTGGGACCCATCGAGATCCTCCAGTACAGCCCGGTGCCGCACGCCGACTTCATGAAGCCGGTCCTCGACACGAGCGCCGACGACCTCGACGCCCCGCTCGCCTTCTCCGTCAAGGGCCCCGTCACCTGTGTGAACGCCGTCCTGCCCGGTATGCGCGCCCTCGGCCGCGGCACCTTGCTGTTCGTCAACGGCTCCAGCGCCGTACGCCCCAACCCGAACGTGGCCGGCACCTCGATCGCGTTCGCCGCCGAGAGCGCCTACGCCCGCACACTGCACGACACGCTCGCCGGGGAGAACATCCACGCCGCGCAGCTGATCATCCCGGGCGCCATCCGGCCCGACGCCGAGCACAGCAGCCCCGAGGTGCTGGCACAGCGGCTGTACGACATCCACCAGCAGCGGGACGGCTTCCGCCACTACGCCGAGCCTCTGCCCCGCTAGTCACAGGACGCCCCCGTGAAACCGGTACCCCTTCCTGCTCTCGTCCGCGTGGTCCCGGCCGCCGCCCTGTTGCTGGTCACGACCGCCTGCACCAGCGACTCCCCGTCCTCCTCCTTCTCCGAGCCCGCATCGCCGCAGGCTTCGACAGCTCCGGCCGCCACCACTTCACCCGGCAGGACAACCGCCATGAACATCCGGCTCACGCTCAACGGTCACCGCGTCGCCGCCACCCTGAACGACAGCCCCACCGCCCGCGACTTCGCCGCCCAGCTCCCCCTCACCCTGTCCGTGCGTGACTTCCACCAGGCCGAGAAGATCGCCGACCTGCCCCAGAAGCTGTCCACCTCCGGCGCCCCGGAAGGCGCCGCCCCCAAGGCAGGTGACCTGGCGTACTACGCCCCCTGGAACCAACTCGCCACCTACTACCGCGACGCCCCCTACGCGACCGGCCTGGTGCCCCTCGGGCACATGGCCGACAGCGGCGCCGAGCAGCTCTCCACCGCCGACGAGATCACCATCGAAGCCGCACCCTGACCAGCCCCACCGCTCGCCCTCACGGACGGCCCCGGCACCACTCGCGCCGCCACACCTCCGCTCTCGAAGGGACAACACGACGTGAATCCCATGTACGACTTCACCGGCCAGGTCGCGCTGGTCACCGGGGCCGGCGCCGGTATGGGCCTGGCGACGGCCCGCGCGTTCGCCGCGTCCGGAGCCGCCGTCGCCCTGACCGACATCGACGAAGCCGCCCTGAACGCAGCCGCGAAGGAACTCACCGGCGCCGGCCACCAAGCCCTCGCCCTCACCTGCGACGTCAGCGACGAGGACCAGGTCGCCGCCGCGGTCGACCGCACCGTGGAGACCTTCGGCCGCCTGGACATGGCCTACAACAACGCCGGCGTCCAGATCCCGCCCAGCGACGCCGCCGACGAACCCGCCGAACACTTCGACCGTGTCAACGCCGTCAACCTCCGCGGTGTCTGGGCCTGCATGAAGCACGAGCTGCGGCACATGCGTGCCCAGGGCAGCGGTGCCATCGTCAACTGCTCCTCCCTCGGCGGCCTGGTCGGGCTGCCCGGCCGCGCCTCGTACCACGCCTCCAAACACGGAGTCATCGGCCTGACCACCAGCGCCGCCCTCGAATACGCCCCGCGCGGCATCCGCGTCAACGCCGTCTGCCCCGGCACCATCGACACCCCCATGGTCAGCGACATGATCGCCAAGGGGGAACTCGACCGCGCCGAGGCCGAGGCCAACCAGCCCATCAACCGGCTCGGCACCGCTGAGGAAATCGCCCAGGCGGTCCTGTGGCTGTGCAGCCCCGGGGCCAGTTTCGTCGTCGGCGTCGCCCTCCCCGTCGACGGCGGCTACGTCGCCCGCTGAGGACAGTCCACGCACGAAGGAGACATGGAGAGACACCATGGAGTTCAACAAGCAGCAGCCCAGCAGCAGGGCCCCGGCGGACTGGTTCACCGGGGACGTGTGGTGGGACGTCATCGTGGCCGGCCAGGAGCCCTCCCGGATACGCGCCAACCTGGTCCGCTTCTCACCGAGCGCCCGCACCCACTGGCACTCCCACGCCCTCGGCCAGACCCTGCACATCGTCTCCGGCGTCGCCCTGATCGGCACCCGGGACGGCACCGTCTTCGAGGCCCACCCCGGCGAGACCGTCGCCTGCCCGCCGCACGAGGAACACTGGCACGGAGCCGCCCCGGACCGGTTCATGGAGCACATCGCCCTGTGGGAGGGCACAGGCGACGGCACCCCCGAGACCACTTGGGCCCAGCCGGTCACCGACCAGCAGTACAACGGCCCCCGCACCCGCAACCAGTAGACGGATCGCTCCTGACGGAGCGTAAAGGGGGGAGGAAAGTCTCCCTGCCACGAGCGTTGCCGGTGGTGCAAGACTCCCCATGCGACCAGTCGCCGCTGCCGAAGCGCGCGGTTGCCCGATTCCCCGCGGTGATGACGATCCAGTCTCCCGTCCCGCTGTTGTGTACGGCCGATCCGTCCGCGATACGAAGGCGTACGTATGTCTACCGAACTCCCTGAGTCTGCCGCTCCGCCCCCCACCGGAGCCGGCGAGTCCTCCCCGGCGCCCACGCGGCGCACGTTCATCGCCACCAGTGCCGCGGTCGGTGGTGCCGTCGTGGCCGGAGGGGCCTTCATCGCCCTCCCGGAGGAGGCGACCGGTGCGTGGGCGTCGCCCTCCAGCCGCGTCTCCCTGACGGTCAACGGCACCCGCCGGACCGTGACGGTCGACAACCGCACGTCGCTGCTGGACCTGCTTCGCGAGCACCTCGGCCTCACGGGCTCGAAGAAGGGCTGCAACGCCGGGGCCTGCGGTGCGTGCACGGTCCTGGTCGACGGGCAGCGGCACAACGCCTGCCTCACGCTCGCCGTGCGACTGGAGGGCGCCGAGGTCACCACGATCGAGGGCCTGGCCGACGGCGATCAACTCCACCCGCTCCAGCAGGCGTTCATCGACCAGGACGCCTTCCAGTGCGGCTACTGCACCCCCGGTCAGATCGTCTCCGGGGTCGGCTGCGTCCAGGAGGGCCACACCGGCTCTCCGGAGGAGATCCGGGAGTGGATGAGCGGCAACATCTGCCGCTGCGGCTGCTACGTCAAGATCGTGCGCGCGGTCGAACAGACCGCGGGACGGAAGTAAGGAGCGGCCCACCATGCATCCCTTCTCCTACACCCGGGTCTCCGACACCCGCGAGGCACTCAACGCCGGTCGCCGCGGCGGCCGTTACATCGCCGGCGGCACCACCCTGGTCGACCTCATGCGCGAGACCGTCGAACGCCCCGAGGCCCTCGTCGACATCACCGGCCTGCCGCTGCGCGAGATCACCGTCACCGAGCGCGGAGGCTTGCGCATCGGCGCCCTGGTGACCATGTCCGAGGCCGCCGCCCACGCGAAGGTGCGCACCCTGTATCCCGTCGTCTCCGAGGCACTGGAGCTGAGCGCATCCGCCCAGCTGCGGAACATGGCGACCATCGGCGGCAACATCATGCAGCGCACCCGGTGCACCTACTTCCGTGACGTGAGCGCCGACTGCAACAAGCGTGAGCCCGGCTCCGGTTGCGCCGCACTGCACGGCGTCAACCGCACCCACGCCATCCTCGGGACCTCCGACGCCTGCGTGGCCACGCATCCGTCCGACGCCGCCGTGGCCTTCGCCGCCCTGGAGGCCCGGGTACACCTGCTGGGCCCGGACGGAGCACGCCAAGTCACCTTCGCCGACTTCCTGTTGCCGCCGGGCAGCACTCCACAACGCGAACAGGCCCTGCACAAAGGTGAGTTGATCACCGCAGTGGAGATCCCCGCTCTTCCGCGCCCGCTCAGGTCCGGCTATCTGAAGGTGCGTGACCGGCAGTCGTACGAGTTCGCCCTGACGTCGGCGGCCGTCGCGCTGCACGTACGCGGCGGGGTGATCCGCGAGGCCAAGGTTGCCGCCGGGGGAGTGGGCACCGTGCCCTGGAAGCTGCCCGCCGTCGAGCGACACCTCGTCGGTGAACGCCCCTCGGGGGCCCTCTGGTCGGCCGCTGCCGCGAAGGCGGCCGACGGCGCCCGCCCCCTTCAGCACAACCGGTTCAAGGTCGAGCTGCTCAAACGCACCGTCGAACGCCAGCTGCGCGTCGTAGGAGGTACCAAGTGAGCCCCCAGCCGCAGGCAGCCGTGGGTGCGCCGCTGTCCCGGGTGGACGGGCGGCTGAAGGTCACCGGCCAGGCGCAGTACGCCGCCGAGTTCGACATCGACGGGGCGGTGCACGCGGTCATGATCGACGCGAGCATCGGCCGCGGCCGTATCACCGGCGTCGACACGGCTGACGCCGAAAAGCACCCGGGTGTGCTGCGGGTGATCCATCACGGCAACGCGCCGACGCTGCCGTACCGCGACAACTCCGGCTCCAACAACCCGCCCGGGCGCAGGCTTCGGGTTTTCCAGGACGACCGGGTGCTCTTCCACGGCCAGCCGGTCGCCGTCGTCGTGGCCACGACCCTGGAGGCCGCACAGCACGGCGCGAGCCTGGTCAAGGTCCGCTACGACGCCGAGGAGCCCTCGACGGACCTTGCCGAGGCCGAGCCGGACAAGCCGACGGACTACGCGCGCGGTGACGCGGAGGCCGGCCTGGGCTCCTCGGCCGTACGGCTGGACGTGACCTACCAGTTGGCGCGTAATCACCACAATCCGATGGAGCCGCACGCCACCATCGCCCGCTGGGACGGCAACCGGCTGACCGTGTGGGACAAGACGCAGTGGGTGATGGGCACGCACGACGAGCTCGCCGCCGTGTTCGACCTGCCCGCGGAAGCGGTGCGCGTCATCAACCCGTTCGTCGGCGGAGGCTTCGGCAGCGGACTGCGCTGCTGGCCGCACACCACCGTCGCCGCCCTGGCCGCGCGCGAGGTCGGTCGTCCGGTCAAGCTGGTGCTCAGCCGCAGGCAGATGTACTTCGGGACGGGATTCCGGCCGTCGTACGAGTACCGGCTGCGCCTCGGCAGCGACCGGCGCGGTCGGCTGTCCGCCGCTGTCCACGACATCGACGCCGAGACCTCCTCGTACGAGACGTTCACCGAGGCCGTCATGGGCGCCGGGCAGATGCTCTACAGCATGCCGAACGTCAGCCAGGCGTACCGGACGGTGCCGCTGGATGTGAACACGCCGATCTGGATGCGTGGCCCCGGCTTCGCTTCGGCGTCGTTCGCGATCGAGTCGGCCATGGACGAACTCGCGCACGAACTCGGCATCGACCCGATCGAACTGCGCCGGCGCAACGAGCCGGACGAGGACGAGTCGAACAACCTGCCGTTCTCCACCCGCCGACTGCGGGAGTGCTACACCGTCGGCGCCCGGGAGTTCGGCTGGCAGCGGCGCTCGTCCCGGCCGCGTTCGCAGCGCGAGGGCGACTGGCTGATCGGCCTGGGCATGGCCGCCAGCGTGTACGACCCCGGGCGGTTTCCCGCGGAGGCCCGGGCCCGCCTGGATGCCGACGGCACCGCTGTGGTCGAGACGGCCACCAGTGACATGGGGCCGGGCACCTACACCTCCCAGACCCAGGTGGCCGCGGACGCGCTCGGGCTGACCATGCGCACGGTGACCTTCCGGCTCGGCGACTCGCTGTATCCGCAGACCGGCCCGCACGGCGGCTCGGCGACCATGGCCAGCGTCGGCTCCGCCGTCGTCGACGCCTGCGACAAGGTCCGGCAGCAGGCGGTCAAGCTGGCCGTCGAGGACCGCAAGTCGCCGCTGTACGGGGTGGATGCCGGCGATGTGGTGGTGCGCGGCGGCCGGCTGCATGTGAAGGGCAGCCCGGCGCGCGGTGAGACGTACCAACGGCTGCTGGCCCGCAACGACCGCTCCCACCTGGAAGCACGCGGCTCCTACGCCGGGCCGCCGGCTCCCGCGCGGCGCTCCTACCACGCCTACGGCGCGGCCTTCGCCGAGGTCGCCGTGGATGCGACCCTCGGTCTTGTGCGGGTGCGGCGGATGCTCGGGGTGTATGACGCCGGGCGCATCATCAGCCCCAAGCTGGCGGACAGCCAGGCCATCGGCGGCATCGTGGGCGGCATCGGCACGGCCCTGCTGGAGCACACGGTCACCGACCACCGCGACGGGCGGATCGTCAACGCCAACCTTGCCGACTACCTCGTCCCGGTCAACGCCGACGTCCCCGAGGTCAGGGCGATCTACCTGGACGGCGAGGACAACGACGGCAACGCGCTCGGCGTCAAGGGGCTCGGCGAGGTCGTCCAGGTGGGTGTGGCGGCCGCGATCGGCAACGCGGTCTTCAACGCCACAGGCCGACGAGTGCGCGAACTGCCCATCACGGCCGAGGCATTGCTCTGACCCCAGCGCCCCACCGTCCTGTCCGGCAGCCGTCCCCCGTCCGGCTGCCGGACCTACCAGGGCCGCCGCCTATGCACTCCCCGTCGGCGCGGCGGCGGCCCACCCCACCTCCACCGCGAACAACGGAGAACACCGGCCATGTTGAACATCGCGGAGACACTCCACCGCTGGTGCCGCGAAGGCCGTCCCTTCGCCCTGGCCACCGTCGTCGACGTCACCGGCAGCGCACCTCTGCCCGCCGGTACGTCGGTCGCGGTGGACGCCGACGGCAACGCGGTCGGCAGCATCTCCGGCGGCTGCGTCGAAGGAGCCGTCTACGAACTGTGCCGGCAGGTGCTGCACGACCAAGGTGCCCCTCAGCGCGCCTGGTTCGGATACTCCGACGACGATGCCTTCGCCGTCGGCCTGACCTGCGGCGGCGAACTCGACGTGCTCGTCCGGCGCGTCGATCCCGCCACCGACCCCCATTTCGGCGCCGCCCTGGACGACATCGTCCAAGGCAGGCCGACTGCCGTGGCACAGGTCGTCGACGGCCCCTACGACCTGGTGGGCAGCACGCTGTGTGTCCTTGCCGACGGCACTGCCTCGTACGGAACCCTGGATGGAGGGATGACGGACAGCGCGGTGACCGCACAGGCCGGCGCCCTGCTCCGGTCAGGCCGTACCGCCCGGATCGAGCTGGGCTCAGACGCCGCCACTTGTCCGGACCGGCTGTCCGTCCTCGTCCACGTGGCCGCGTCCCGCCCTCGCATGCTGATCTTCGGCGCCGTCGACTTCGCCGCCGCGCTCACCCGGGCCGGCCGCTTCCTGGGCTACCAGGTCACCGTGTGCGACGCCCGGCCCGTCTTCGCCACCGCTGCTCGCTTCCCGGACGCGGACGAGGTCGTGGTCGACTGGCCCCACCGCTACCTGGAGCACACGGCCGTGGACGCCCGTACCGCCGTCTGTGTCCTCACCCACGACGCCAAGTTCGACATTCCCCTGCTCCGGCTGGCCCTCGATCTGCCCGTCGGCTACGTCGGGGCCATGGGATCGCGGCGCACCCACGAACAGCGTCTTCGCCTCCTGCGCGAGGCGGGCATGTCCGACGAACACATCGCCCGCTTGCACTCGCCGATCGGCCTGGACCTAGGAGCTCACACACCTGAGGAGACGGCCGTCTCCATCGTGGCGGAGATCATCGCCTCCACCAACCTCGCGAGCGGCATGCCCCTTTCCCGGGGAGCGGGCCCGATCCACCGCCCGGTGCCTGTCTTTCCTGCCCCAGCCAATGGCCGGCCCGGGCTCGACGAGGCAGCCGCACGCGCCGGTGTGGGACGCGGCGCGGGCTCCCGGTGATGCGGTGATCGAGGCGACGGTCGCCGAGCTGGGCCGCGTACCGGACACGGCGGCCGGAGCGCTCGCCGGGGACCGGCCACACTGGCGGCTGTTTCTTCCGAGTAACGCTCGGAGTCGTTGCCGCCAGTTCGGCCGCTCAACCGTCTAATCTTGCGAAGCTCGAACTTTTGATCTAGCGATGCTGGAAGGAAACTGTGTGAGCGGGAACTTGGTGCGGGGCTTAGCGGTGGCTTCTGCCACTGCGGTCACCACTGTCGGCGCCGTCGCGGGAGCTGCCCAGAGCAGCACCGGCCAGTCGGTGAACGACACCGAAACGACAGCGAGCAACTCGACCCTCCTCGCGGACTTGCCCGCGGGGCAGCAAGCTCAGGTGCAGACGGTCGCCCTGGCTCAGCAGGCCGACTCGCAGGCCATCGCCGCGGACACCAGCGCAAGGAAAACCGCGGCGGAGGCGGCCCGCAAGGAGGCCGCGAAGGCGGCGATCGCCAAGCAGCAGGCAGCCAAGCAGCAGGCCCTCGAGGACGCCAAGGAGCGCGAGGAGGCGCGGCAGAAAGCCAGTCGATCGTCGACGGACTCCTCGTCGACAGGCTCCTCGGCGACGGACAACTCCAGCCTCGCGACGCAGTCCTCGTACACCGTTGCCCAGGTCCGGGCTATGGCGCAGCAGATGGTGCCCAGCGATCAGTTCCAGTGCTTCAGCAACATCGTGGACCACGAGTCCGGCTGGAATTACAAGGCGGTCAACCCCTCTTCCGGGGCCTACGGTCTCGTACAGGCCTATCCCGGTTCCAAGATGTCGTCTGCCGGAGCCGACTGGCAGACCAATCCGGCCACGCAGATCAAGTGGGGCCTGAACTACATGAACGACCGCTATGGCAGTCCCTGCGACGCCTGGGCTTTCTGGCAGGCCAACGGCTCCTACTGAGGCGATGCCGTCGAGGCCGCTCAACCCTGCGCAGCTCCTCACTGTTCTGCGGTGAGGAGCTGCTCCATGTGGGTAGGTCGGGACGGGTCCACCCGACCGTGACGCCGTTGAGGGCCCCAACGTGACGGCTTGACAGGCCCCGTCCCGGGCACAGCCACGAGCCAACTACGTCTGGGCCGACGGCATCCACCTGCGCATCCGCTGCGCGAGGCGAAGTCGTGCGTACTGGTCCTGGTGGGCATGCGCGCCGCCGGCACCAAGGAGCTGATCGCCATGAGCGACGGCCACCGCGAATCCGCCGACTCATGGGCGGATCTCCTGCGCGACTGCGCCCACCGCGGCATGCGCGCGCTCCCGTCCTCGCGATCGGCGACGGCGCACTCGGCTTCTGGAAGGCCCTGGCCGAGGTGTTCCCCGAAACCCGCCATCAAAGGTGCTGGGTTCATAAGATCGCCAAGGTTGCGAACGCCCTGCCGAAGTCCGCCCAGCCCGGCGCGGAGTTTCCCAAGCCGTCAAGAAGATCACCGACGACGTGGACGAGCTGCTGGCCTTCTACGATTTCCCCGCCGAGCACTGGATCCACCTGCGGACCACGAATCCGATTGAGTCGAATTCGCCACTGTCCGCCTGCGCACGAAGGTCACCCGGGGCGCCGGCAGTGCGGCCGCCGCCCTGGCCATGATCTTCGAGCTCGTCGAGTCCGCCCAGCAGCGGTGGCGGGCCGTGAACGCCCCCCACCTCGTCGAACGCTCCGAGAGCCGCGCGGCCTGAACGACCGCAATTGATCCACGGGGCAGGACTCCTGCCCCCTCAGCCCAGCAGCAGGCCGGCGCGTCGGGCCGATGAGTTTGCCGGTTGCCTGAAGTCTTCCTTGCGACAAGCCCGCCCGGTCGGCGCATCAGGAA
The DNA here is from genome assembly GCF_052245395.1 of Streptomyces sp. 4N124. Lineage (NCBI taxonomy): Bacteria > Bacillati > Actinomycetota > Actinomycetes > Kitasatosporales > Streptomycetaceae > Streptomyces > Streptomyces sp. 4N124. The sequence continues at coordinate 98,496 of NZ_JBQQBS010000003.1, read as the reverse complement.
ACGCCGGATCCCGGTGATGGAGGAGAGAGGGAGGCCAGGATGAACAATCCGATTCGGCTGTACATATCGATGTCGCTCGACGGCTATATCGCCGGCCCGGACGATCGGCCAGGGCAGGAGCTCGGACGCGACGGTGGACGGCTCTTCAACTGGCTCGACGACCGGGAGTCCGACGGTCCGAGCGGCCAGGTCTACCGCGAAGCGCTGGCGACCGGCGCGGTGATTTCCGGCCGTCGGACCTTCGAACTCGCCGGGCGCTGGCAGGGCGATCACCACGACGGCGTGCCGATCTTCGTACTCACCCACCAGGTGGATGACGGGGACGTGCCACCCGGCCACGCGCGTTTCGTCACCGATGTCGAGGACTGCGCCCGTCGGGCTCGCGCAGCCGCAGGGGACCGGCCGGTCATGGTCCATGGGGCGGGGGCGGCCCAAGCACTTCTCCGAGCCGGGCAGGTGGACGAGATGGAGATCCATCTGGTTCCGGTGCTCCTTGGGGACGGTCGACGGCTGTTCGACCACCTGGGTAGCGATCACATCGAACTCGACCTCGTCCGACGGCTCGAGGACCGAGACGTTACGCATCTCCGCTACCGGGTGCGTCGACCCGAGGAGGCCGCGTGAAGACGCTCTTCGTCTCCTACCGCGTCACCGACCTGGACCGCTCGCTCGGTTTCTACACCGCCTTGGGCTACGCCGAGCTGGGCAGGGTCGACGTCGGCGAAGGGGCTCGCCTCGTGATCCTCAAGTTCCCCGACGAACCGGCGGCCTCGCTCGAACTGGTCCACCGCCCCGGCGACGGACCGGTCGACGTAGGCAGCGGTTTCGACCACCTCGCGATCCAGGTGGAAACGCTCGCCACCACCCTGGATACGCTGACCGAAGCCGGCCTGAGGCCCGAACCACTCCAGTACCCGGGCGGCCCTCACGGCCCGAAGACGTCGTGGCTCACGGACCCGGATGGTTACCGGATCGAGCTGGTGGAGTGGCCGTCCGGACATCCCGACGGCATCACCGCAGCAGACTTCGCCTGAGGCGGCCACGGCCTGTTGAGTGACGAAGCTCCCCCTCGTCGCGACCGCGGCGCAACGCGAGGCGACATCCCACCCCATCCACAAGTCTTGACGATTACTCCAGCGCACCCGGCACAAGCCCGAGAATCGAACGCACCCCTCACTCGCAGTGACAGCTCCTGTGATCGCTGAGGATGGTGCCGAGGTCGACGCCGGTCAGGTCACGGCTGGCGTCCCACAACCGCGCCGCGATGGAGGTGTCGGTGAGGTGGTTCCACGCCGGTTCACGTTGGGGTTTGCCGCGCAGGCTGAAGACGCGCGGTCCCCACAGCTGCCCTCCGCGCACGGTCGGGTCGAGCACCGCTCGGACCGCGGGCCATGCGCCGGCGTGCTTGCCCTGGACGAAGAGGGCGGCTGGTGCCCCGCATAGCCGCGCACCAGCGGTCCGCACATGGACTGGCGGGCGTGACGGGGTCAGGGCGTCCAGCGCGCCGCCGGGATGGACCACCACGCTTGCCACCGTGCTGTCGACGGCGCGCAAGTGGCGGTCGAGTTCGAGGCCGAAGTACATCTGCGCCAGCTTGGAGCGTCCGTAGGTGCGCTTGGGCCGGTAGTCCTTCCGGGACTGCAGGTCGTCGAGGTCGAGCCGCTCGGACTTCGCCGCGAAGCTGCCCATGGTCACGATGCGGGCCGCCGGTGCGGCCGACAACAGCGGCATCAGCCAGTGGGTCAGCGCGAAGTGCCCGAGGTGGTTCGTGCCGAACATGAGCTCGTGACCGTCCCCGGTCTCCCGGCGCGGCGGGTCGTCGAGCGCGACGCCGGCGTTGTGGACCACCGCGTCGAGGCATTCCACATCCAGTGATTCCACCGCTGTTCTGAGCGACGAGAGGTCGGCGAGGTCCAGCCGTACGGCCCGCACCCGCGCGTCAGGGACACGCGAGCGGATCGAGGCCGTGGCGACTTCGGCCTTCGAGGGATTCCGGCTGCCCAGTACGACAGTGGCTCCGGTCGCGGACAACTGCTCCGCGACGAAGTACCCGATGCCGGCGTTGCCGCCGGTGACCAGGAAGACGCTGCCATCGGCACGCGGCAGCCGTTGAACATCCCAGGGCTGGATGGAGGACGTGGACGACATGGCGGCGGGGCTCCCTTGCCGGTGAAGGTGGCTGCGGCTGCCTTGCAGGGCAACTCGACGCCCACGGTTCCAGCGGCCCCCGACACATCGCCTACGGATCACCGACAGCCCCGCCGGACGGCCGACATCCTGCCGACGCGGTGCTGGCCGTCCGGAGGGCCTCGGCCCATTGCTCGACACCATCACCGTGCACCGGGACGCCGGCTACGACTCGGACAGCACCCGCGCTCTGCTCAGCGAACGCGGCCTGCACGGACGCATCGCACACAAGGGGGAGAAGGCGCCCATTCAGGCCAGTCGGCGTTGGCACGTCGAACGCACTCACGCGTGGCAGAACGCCTTTCCCCGTCTCGCCCGGTGCTACGAGCGTCGCGTCACTGTCATTGATGCCTTCTTCGACCTCGCCGACACAATCATCACCGTGCGCAGCCTGATCCGCCGGTCATGGACAACTCACCGCTGGGACGAACGCCCGAACCGCCGACCGTGATCCTTCAACCCCGGTCCGGCTCTGGCAGATCGGCGGAGAGGAAGGGAGCAAGAAGCGCGAACAATGCGTCGGGGCGGTCGAGGGGGATGATGTGGCCGCAGTCCTGGAGATGGTGTCCGACCAGGTCATCGGCGATGGGACGGAGTTGGCGTTCGAGCCCGGCGCCGACGGGATGAGAGCCGACGGCCATGGTGGGCATCGTCAGCCGAGCCGTCGCGACGGCGTCCTGTATCTGCTGCGCGCTGGTGGGCAGGGCCCGGTAATAGGAGAACGCGCAGCGCAGGGCCTCGCTCCCGGTGAAGGCGTGGACGAAGGCCGCACGGATGTCGTCGGGTACTCCTCGCCCGAGCGTCCCCGAGTCGAGGAACCAGTCGATGTACGGGGCCTCGTTGCCGGCCAGGACGGTCTCGGCGAGGCCGGGGACGGCGTGGAAGCCGAACCACCACGGGGTGCCGCCCGCGATGGCGTGTTCTGCTCCGGGCAGGCGGCCGAGCAGTGCCTCCATCACGACCAGGCGCCGGACGAGGCCGGGGCGGCGCAGCGCGAGCAGGACGGCGGGGGCGGTGCCCGCGTCGATGCCCACCACTGCTGCCGAGGGCTCACCGAGTGCGTCGAGTAGCCCTTCGGCGTCGGTGGCGAGGGTCCCTGCGTCGTAACCCTCGACGGCTCGTGTACTGGCACCGAAGCCTCGCAGGTCCGGGGCGATGACCCGGTACTGCCCGGCCAGTCGGCCCATGATGCCGCTCCAGAGTTGCCAGGTGTGCGGAAAGCCGTGCAGCAGGAGAACCGCAGGTCCGTCCCCGGCGATTGCGACGTTGAGTTGGACGCCGTTCGTCGCGATGCGGCGCAGTTGGTGTGCGGTGGTGGCGGGCATGACGACCCCTCTGTGGTTACCATTGGTGACCACAAAACGATAGGTAACCGTCCGACCGCTGCCTAGACGGCACTTTCAGGGAAGGTGGTGAGCCACAGGTGACCACCCAAGAAGCCCGGACCGCCGGTCGCGGGGTGCGCGGCGATCTGTTCGATCCCCGGTGCCCGACGCGGCAGTTGCTGGACCGCATAGGTACGAAGTGGACGTCCATGGCCGTCAAGACGCTCGCCGATGCCGCACCGGACGAGGTGCGCTTCGCGGAGCTGAGACGCCGGATGCCCGGCGTCTCGCAGAAGATGCTGTCCGTGACGCTGCGAAGCCTGACCCGCGACGGGCTGGTGGCGCGCCGGGTCGAACCGACAGTGCCGCCGCGGGTCTTCTACCGACTCACCGGACTCGGCCTGTCTCTGGAAGTCGCGCTTGCGGGGCTGCGGACTTGGGCGGAGGAGCACATGACCGAGATCGACCGCGCCAACGAAGCCGCTGACCAGGAAGTCGATGAGGGGTAGGCAGCCCGGCTGCGCGCTCAGCACTGGCGGCTCGGGTCCTCGATGTAGCCGGCGTCGCCGCCCTGGTACCACGTAGGAGCTGGGGGGAAGTCGCCGGCTCAGTGGCTGGCGACGAAGGAGCAGGTCCACTTCGTGGGCTCTGTTGCTGATTTGGGGTGCGCGGCGACCGGGGACAGGTGGGCATCACCTGGTGTGATGGATGCGGTACGCGTCGCCGACATCACCTCCCAGCAGATGCACCTCGACTTCGCCGTCAACGAACTCGCCACCGCCCACCGCGTGGCGACCGAGGCCGGCGCGAGTCGGCTGCGGCCCACCGGCGACATCCATCCGGAATCCCAGACGGGCAGCCGGGTCCACGCCAGCCCCGCCGGGCACCCCTTCTGTCTGCGATCAACCTGAGCGGCAGACGCTTTGCCTGGCCATGGAACCGTGAGTAGTCCGGTGCGAAGACAGCCGGACTGTTCGAACAGCTGGACCGAGCGGTGCTGTCGAAACTGGTGAACAGAGCCACAAGATCCCGAAGCTGGCCGTCGAGGGCATCCATCCGCGGTGGTTCTTACTCGCGCCACATCGCCAGTTCCGGTAGTCCGCCAGGTCCTGACGCGTCGACTGCATGCGCCTGTCGCGGCGCCGGGGATCAGTCACGAGCCGAAGGGACTGTGAACGACGGGAGCTGCGTCGCCAACTTCTTCTTCGTGTACGCCTTCACGTAGGTGTCGAGGTACGGCGAGCGCTTGCCTTCGGTGGCCTGGTCGTCGGAGGGGTCGTCGACGGAGAGGCCGAGGCGCGCGTCCGTCACCTTGATGCGGTCGCCGGTCGGGGTGTCGATCCACGCGCCGTCATAGACGGTGCCGATCTCGACGGCCAGGGAGTGGCCGGCCTTCAGACGCCAGTCGGTCGACTTGAGGTCCATGGCCACGTGGCCGGAGGCATCCACGATCGCCACCTGCTCGTCGAACATGACGGCGGAACCGTCCCGCGCGACGTCGTACAGCTTGACCATGACGTTGCCACTGCCCTCGGTGTCCATCTCGATCCTGGGCGTCCTGGTGATGCGGATGTCGCGCTCGACCGGTTCGGACCACGTGAGGAAGCTCGCCGAGTCGCCGGGCTCGCCCTGGTCCACGTAGGACCCGTCGCGCAGCACCACGTCGGCGGACCGGTCCGAGAGGGGCCAGGTGTCCTGGGAACGCCAGGCTCCGGTGCTGTCCTGGACGGCGAAGGCCGGGTAGTCGGTCGTGGGGGCGATCCCCTTGAGATGCTGGTCGTAGAAGGACATCACCTCCTTGAACCAGCCCGCCCGCCCCATCTGCAGCCGCCCGTCCTCGGTGCGTTCGTTGCCGCGTACGTGGTCTCACTGGCCGAGCCAGCCGCGCTCGGTGCCCTGGTGGCCCGCGAGGTACTCCTGCATCGCCTCTGGCTTGGTGTTCGACTCGATGAAGCCCTGGGTGAAGAACAGCGGGGTGTCGCTGCCCTTGGCCTGCTTCGCCAGATCGCGCTGTTGCCAGTACGGATCCTCGGAGTCGGCCTTGAGGTTGTTGTCCGTGTTGTACGCGGTGCACTCGGGGTGCTTCAGCTCGTACCCGTTGTTCCTCTTGTAGCGCTCCTGGTCGTCCGGCAGCGGCGGCAACTGCGCTATCTGGTTGTAGGTGTTGGGGGCGAGGACCCCGCCCAGTTTCGGCACTCTGTTGGAGCGGGTCAGGCGGTACATGTCCCAGACGGGTTCCTGGGCGACGACGGCCTTGAGCGCGTCCTGGTCCAGGTTGTTGCCGACCAGGGCGGTCGTCGCGTCGTACGACTTGCCGTACATGCCGACCTTGCCGGTGGACCACGGCTGTTTCGCCGCCCAGTCGATCGCCGCCTTGACGTCGGCCTGCTCGCCCTTGCCCATGTAGTCGAGGCAGCCGTTGGACCCGCCGAAGCCGCGCAGGTCCACCTGCACCAGGGCGTAGCCCCGGTCGAACAGGTCGCCGCCCTCGGCGAGGTCCTTGAAGCGTGCAGACGGGCCGGTCTTCTTCCACTTCTCGTCCGTGAGCTCTCCGGAGTGGCCGAAGTAGGCGCCGACAGAGAGGATGACCGGCACCTTCTCGCCCTGGGGCAGTTTCTCCGGCAGCAGGACATCGGCGTGCAGCTCGGTGCCGGAGCCGTCCGAGGACGGGAAGTAGTGCTGTGTCCACGCCGCGCCCTTGGGGACACGGTCGTTGTCCTTGTGCGTCACCGGGTCCTCGGCGGTGGCCACCGTGGGGGCAGCGGACTGTGCCGCGCCGGCAGGGCCGACGGACCCACCGGCCAACGCCAGCGCGGCGACTGCCGCAGTGGCCGCGGCGGGCACGGGAATCTTCTTCATGGTCTCCTCCGGAAACGACGTGTGGCCGACCTTGAGTTCGGCGGGAACGAGGGGTTCTGCTGGTGCGGGTTCTGCTGGTGCGAGGTGGCACCGTGCCGTCGCGGCACGGTCATGCCGGGCCGTCGCCCGGCTCACCGGCTCGCCGGCTCACTGGGTCGCCGGCTCTACGAGCCGCTTGGTCGTACGGCGGAACGCCCAGAAGACGACCAGCAGAGCCAATGCGAGCAGGGGCACGCCCATACCGACCTTGGCGAGAGCCAGCCAGCCCGTGGCATCGCTTTCGTAGAGCCACTGCTGCACGCCGAACCGTGCCGCGAACAGGACGGTCAGGGTGGCGGTGGCGATGTCGTGCGCCAGCAGGCTGGGGCGGTCGCCCCACCACGGGTGCCTGTTGCCGTGCAGCGCGTTCCACAGCAGGCCGGTCACCGGCCTGCGGGCCAGCAACGTGACGAGCAGGAGCACCGCGCCCGCGCAGCTCGCCCAGATGCCGATCAGGAAGAAGCCACCCGCCGAGCCGGTCCACGCCGCGACGCCGCCGGCGGCCGCGACTCCGAAGACACCGCCGGCCGCCGCGGTGAACGGCTCCCCCTGCGCCATCCGCCACACGGTGATCAGCAGGGCCGCCGCGAGTGCGATGCCGATCGCGAGCGTCAGCCCGAGAGCGGCATTCGCCGCGACGAACGCCGAGATCGGGATCGCCGTGTACACCATCCCCTTCGTACCGCCGAGTTGGTCGAGCAGCTTCTGATGCGCTTCGCTCTGCGCGGCGGGCTCGGCCGGTGTCCTGTCGGCGGGGTGATGCCCGGCCGCGTCGGTGCGGTGGTGCTCGGTCATGGCGTCTCCTCGGTCTTCGCGAACCCGTGCCGTCGATGCGATGGGAACCACGAAAAACCGTGCCGTCACGGCACAGTCAAGCCCTTGCGGAGGGGTGGGGTGGCGCTTGACCGTGCCGCGACGGCATGGTTTCGAATGGAGTGAGTCGAGGCCGCGCGCTGACGCGCGAGCAGCCGAACGGAGTGCGAAGCCATGGCATGGAGCACGCGTGAGATCGCCGAGCTCGCGGGCACCAGCCTGCGGGCGGTACGGCACTACCACGAGGTCGGTCTGCTCGACGAGCCGGAACGCCGGGCCAATGGCTACAAGCAGTACGGCGTGGCCCACCTCGTGCGGCTGCTGCGCATCAAGCGCCTTGTCGACCTGGGGTTCCCCCTGTCCCAGATCGCCGAGATGGGCGAGTCCGATGATCATCCGGAGGAGGCGTTGCGCACGCTCGACGCCGAACTGGCGGCCACCATCGAACGGTTGCAGCGGGCCAGGATGGAACTCGGGTTCATCCTGAAGAAGTCGGTTCCGGCCGACCTGCCTCCGGAGTTCGCCGCGGCCGCGGTCGACACCCCGATGTCCGACGCGGATCGCTCGTTCGTCACCGTGATGAGCAGGGTGCTCGGCCCGAAGGGCACGGCGGCCTATGCGGACCTGATGAGGAACCCCGTAATGGATGCCGCCGGTGAGAGGTTCGAGCGGCTGCCCGCCGACGCCGACGAGCAGACCCGCGCCGACGTCGCCGAAGGGCTGGTCGCCTTCGTGCACTCGCTGTACCGGCAGCACCCGGGTCTGCGCACCCTGCCCGCCGACGCCCCGCGCGGCGAGAAGTTCGCGAAGAAGACCGTCGGCCAGGCCATCCAGGACATCTACAACGACGCCCAAGTGGACGTCCTGCGCCGGTTGGGCGTCCTGCTCGCCGAAGCGCGGCGGGGCACCGAACAGCCTGGCAGCACCGGGATCTGAGCGCACTTACGTCGGCGGCTGCCGACTGTGACGCAGCGACCGGGCGAGAGTTTCAGCGACATCAGAGCGACTGCCCGACCGTGAAACTCGGCCGGCTCGAGTGAAACGGGACCGATTTCGGCCCACCGGGCGTTCGCTGCCAAACCCCAGAATCAGCAGACCCTCGGCAGCGACTCTTGGGCCCCCGAGGAACTGACCACCGCCACCCGCCGCCTCCAACACCCCGCGCAGCCAAGCTGACTTGACCCACAGGTCTTGACTATTAGAGGTCCTAACAGAAGCTGTTGGTCATGTGACTGTCGGTCTTGGTTGCTCGTTGGTGTTGTCGTGGGAAGGAGGGAGTCGCGACCGTGGATTGTCCCGGACGAACTGTGGTCGCTGATCGAGCCGTTGCTGCCCGAGCCGGGTCCGAAGCTGGTGGAGGGGCGGCCGCGAATACCGGACCAGCAGGCGCTGTGCGGAATCCTGTTCGTGCTGCACACCGGCATCCAGTGGGAGTACCTGCCCCAAGAGCTGGGCTTCGGCTCGGGGATGACGTGCTGGCGGCGGCTGGCCGCGTGGAACGAGGCCGGCGTGTGGGACGAGTTGCACCTGGTGCTGCGGAAGAAGCTACGGGCCGCGAAGAAGCTGGACTGGTCGCGGGCGGTGATCGACTCCTCCCACGTGCGGGTCGCTCGGCGCGGCCCAAAAGGCGGGCCCAGGCCGGTCGACCGCGCACGGCCGGGCAGCAAGCACCACGTCCTCACCGACGGCCAGGGCATCCCGCTCGCGGTGTCGCTGACCGGCGGAAACCGCAACGACGTCACGCAGTTGCTGCCTCTGCTGGACAAGGTTCCGGCCGTGGCCGGCGTCGTCGGCCGGCCCAGACACCGACCCGGCGTACTCCTCGCCGACCGCGGCTACGACCACGACAAGTACCGGCGCCTGCTCTGGGCCCGCGGCATCCGCCCGGTCATCGCCGAACGAGGCCAACCACACGGCTCCGGCCTGGGCATCTTCCGCTATGTCGTCGAGAGAACGATCTCCTGGCAGCACGGCTTCCGCCACCTGCCTCATCACCCACCGGCACGTTCAGCGCCTTTGTTAGGAACTCTAAGTAACCTTACCGGTATGGTCGGTCCCAAGGGTCGGGGTACCGGATTCCCTGATGCATTCGACCGCACGCAGGGTTGGGACATTTCAGTGTTTCAGATGCAGGATCCGGAACCGGCCACGTATAGCCGCAGTAGGCGCACGAGAGCGTATATGCCGAATGCGGCGCCGGCGCGGTTTTCCTTCGAGGCCGCTCTGTGGGCTCATCCGCGTCACGCATGCTCCACGCCCAAAATGCCCACATCAGCAGCATCATCCCGAGAACGGCACCTGATGCGATCCAGGCAATGACATCGTCTGTCATGGCTCAGTCCCTTCTCTGTCGCCTTCTCGCGTCGAGGGGCCAAAAGAGCGGAGCCCGGTTCCGTCAACCGACCTGTTTCGGCCGGAAGATGCCTCCGCAGCTTTGGTGCCTGGCCGGCCGCCCGCCGTGCCCGGTGACCTTGTCCACGCACACATGGCACATCCAGGAATTGCAGCGATCGCACCGCCGCGCGTAGAGCTGGGCGCTGACATCGACCATCGGCCCAGCGAGATCCTCCCGGGTCAGACCGAGGTTCGCGGCGATGTCCCACAAGCCCCGCTCACCCATCGGGTCGGGACGCAAGTCCTCAGGATCGATGTTTCGTCGGCAACTCACACATCTCGGATGCGGTTCAATGCGGTGGGACTTCTCCGTTCCGACATTGCCCTCTTGCCTCGGGGTTGACTCAGGTTCGGGCTCCACTTCCGTCTTCGGTTCTGGTTCCGGTCCCTTCTTGCGCATCGTAGTGGCGGGGATCGGGACCCCTCCCGAAGCTGGGACAGTGCGTCATATGGCGCGTCCGTGGCGCTGGCGCTGGCGCTGGTGTCGGTGGGGCGGTGCGCCGGCGTCTTAGAGGTCCTAACAAAGGCGCTGAACGTGCCGTTGGGTGATGAGGCAGGTGGCGAGGCCGAGGAAGGCTTCGTGGATGTCGTCGCGTCGCTCCCAGCGGATCCGCAGGCGGCGGAAGCCGTGCAGCAACCAGACCGACAGTCACATGATCAACAGCTTCTGTTAGGACCTCTAACTCCGCCGTTCCTGCGGCCCACCTCCTCAAGTGAGCCAGCTTGGCGGCCGTAGTCGTATCCGGTCCGGCGCTGTGGACGATGATCGAGAGTCCTTGGTCGGCCCGCACATCAAGGGTCTCGAAGGCAAGGGTGAGGTCTCCCACGACCGGATGACGCAACCGCTGCAATCCGGTGTGGTGCGCACGCACATCGTGGTGCGTCCACACTTCACGGAAGGCCGGGTTCCTAGCCCGGAGCTCGTCGATCAGAGAGGGCCTGCACGCCGCCCGCGAGGCGGGCCTGACCCCGGTCAAGGTCAACTCGGTCCTGATGCCGGGGCTGAACGACGACGAGGCCCGCGGCTCGGCCCCGGCGGAGCGCTGGCTGGTCAACGGCGGGCCGCACCGCGTCGGCGTCATCGCCTCGGTCACCCGCCCGTTCTGCGCGGCCTGCGACCGCACCCGCCTCACCGCCGACGGCCAGGTGCGCACCTGCCTGTTCGCCAGAGAGGAAACCGACCTCCGCGCCGCCCTGCGCTCCGACGCCCCCGACGAGGAGATCGCCCGCATCTGGCGCCTGGCCATGTGGGGCAAGAAGGCCGGCGCCGGCCTGGACGACCCCACATTCGTGCAGCCGGACAGGCCGATGTCGGCCATCGGGGCTAGACGAGCAGGTCCGAACCCCGCCTGAGCCGCGGTGCGTGTGCATCGCCACGATCGTTCCGTTTACAGAACGTTCTGTTTGTGGAACGCTAGTCGCGTCATGACCATGCTTCACCGGCGCGGTAGGGGCGGAAAGCTATGGGACTGGCCCAGGAGGTGGGCGAGCGGCTGCGCCGTCTGCGCCAAGACGGCGGCCTGTCGCTGTCGGAACTGGCCCGCCGCTCCGGCGTCGGCAAGGGCACGCTCTCGGAACTGGAGACCGGCCGGCGCAATCCGACCCTGGAGACGCTGTACGCGCTGACCACTGCCCTCGAGGCGCCGCTCAGCACGGTCGTCGGCGCCGCCCCGGTGCAGGGCGCGGCGGTGCACGCGGTGCTGATGGACCGCGTGCAGGACGCGGCTGCGGTGTCGGAGGTGTATCGCATCCGCATTCAGAGCGGCGCGGTGCAGCGCTCGGCCGCTCATGTGCCGGGCACGGAGGAGCACTTGCTGGTCTTCAGCGGCACGGCGCGGGTTGGTCCCGCCTCCGCCCCGCTCGAGGTGGGCCCGGGCGGCCACGCCCAGTGGGCGGCGGATGTACCGCATCAGTACGAGGCGGTGGGGAGGGATGTGGAGGGGGTGTTGGTGGTGCGCTACCCGACAGTATCCAGTCCATAGGCCCGGGTCTGATGGTCGGTCTGACAAGAGCAGGAACAGCCAGGCCCGCCGGTGCCACTGGGTGGCGATTTCATGCAAAGCCAGCTACGTCATCGAGAGACAGGATGATCCCAGTACATGCCCATACGTATAGCGCGCCCAGACGAACTACCTGCCCTCGTCCAGCACTCCGACCAGCCCGAGCGCAACGACGGGACGGCCGCCTACCTCACCGACCTGCTTGCCAAGAAGTGCACCCGGCCGGAGTGGTGTCTGGTCGCGGAGGACGAGGCCGGTCGGCTCACCGCGGCCACCGCGCTATGGACCTTCCCCGGGAACGACGTCCCGATGGCCCTGGTGCTCCTTGAGACACCGTGGGACGAACCCGGCCTGGCCACCGGCCAGACGCTGCTGGCCGAGGCCGTCGCCCTGGCCGACTCGCTCGGCGCCACGGAGCTGGAGCACGTCATCGACTCGCCGACGCAGCCGCCGCAGTACCAGGCGGAGCCGGAACGGCGCGCCGAGCTTCTCGGTCTGGCGGGCTTCGAGCGGGCCCGTGACGGTCGCCGCTTCCGCCGCCGCTCGGGGGTAGAACTCACTTCGCATGATGACCGATTGACCTGGCATTCCCTGCCCAGTCTGGGCCGTGAGCCGTTCATCGCTCTCCTCGCCGAGGCGCTGCCGACCAGCGCCGACGCCCAACTCGCCGCCAAGGTCGCCCGGCATGGCGCCCGGCGTGCCGCGGAGAGCCTCTTCGCGGACATGGAGGAGTTCTCGTACGAGCCCACGTGGTGGGAACTCGGCTACGCTCCGGACGGCACGCCAGCTGCCCTCAGCCTCCCCGCCCGAAACCCCTCGACCGCGGTGATCGGCCTGGTGGCTGTGTCTCCCGCCTGCCGTGGCAACGGCTACGCGACGGCGGTGGTGGCCCGCGGCACGCGGCTGCTGGTCGAAGCGGGCGCCGAGGAGATCCGCGGCGACTGCGACGCGGCCAACACCGCCATGATCATGGCTTTCGAACGGGCAGGCTACGAGAACTTCGCCGACCGCCAGGAGTTCACCCGCCGGTTGTGAGCGGGGGCCGCTCCCGCGCCGTAACGCATGCTGAGCGGCCCCTCCCCACCCCGGTCGGTAGGGCTGGACGAGCAGGTCCGAAGTCCTGCAGGCGCAAAGGAGAAGGGTCTCGTTGATCGTTGTGCGACGAACGACATCGAGACCCCACTGACCGCCCTGTACATGAAGATCGACGACGAACTGGCGGGACCACGACGGGTGGGCAGGCCCCCCGGTGTTGACCGACTCCGAGCTCGTGTGCCTCGCGCTCGCCCAGTCGCTGCTACGGTCCCATCCATTTCCGTGCCCTCCTTCCGACGCCCGCTTCCCAGGTGACCGGTGTCCTGACAGGGCTCGCACCGGGGTCCACCCCTGTCCGTGGCGGGCGTCGGTGGATACGTCCTGCTGGGGGTGGGGCCCCGGTGCGAACGCTGCTGACCCAGTGCTGTCCTGACGTGGCCGGCCATCACGGTTTGCGCGGCGGACACCTCCGGTGGCGACAACGGACCGGCCGGGCCAGCGACGGTCACCGGCTGCTCGACACCCTCGATCCCTGTCTCAGCTGAACTCCTTTGTCCCCGAACTCCTTTGTCCCCGAACCGAAAGGCGACCAGGTTCCCATGCCTCCCGAACTCCGGCCTCCGACCCCTGCTGTACGCCTGGACCGGTCGGGAAGCCGAGCTGCGGGCCGCGGTCGCGACCATGAACGCCATGGCCGAGAACCTGGGGATCGGATCGACGTACCGGTGGTCCGGCCAGGCCTGAGCATCTTCGAGATCGGTCGCAGGCGGTACCGGGAGGCGCTCGACGCCCTGCTCATGGTCTTTGCCGAGCGCTCGGTGGTCATCGGCGACGTCAATCTCGCCGGAATGGTCGAGGCCGGGCTGCGGGTCGGCGACCGGAAGGCAGCCGTCATGGCCATGGAGCGCATGGAGGAGCGCGCTCGTGTGGCCGGAACCCCATGGGCGTTGGGGTTGCTCGCGCGCTGCCGGGCCCTGATGACCGACAATGACGGAGCCGAGCAGCTGTACGAGGAATCGATCTCGTAGCTCGGGAGGGTCCCAGTGGCCGTGGAGCTGGCATGGTCGCGCCTGCTGTTCGGCGAGTGGCTCCGCCGGCGCAGGCGTCGTGCCGACGCCAGGGTCCAGCTGCGCGCCGCGCACGAGTCGTTCGAGTCCTGGGGGGGGGGAGCCGCGCCTTTCGCCGAGCGGGCGAGGGTGGAGCTGCTGGCCACCGGGGAGACGGCACGCAAACGAACGGTCGACACCCAGTTCGACCTCACCCCGCAGGAACGCCATGTGGCGAGACTGGCCGCGTCGGGGTTGACCAACGCGGAGATCGCCAGCGGAAGCAGATCGGGCGCAAGCTGAGTCAGACCGATTCCGGCGATTGACAGCGGGTCGTCGGCGGTGTGCTCGGCCCGACTCACTCGGGTTGCAGGGCGCGGCCCACCGCGGCCGGCCGGAGCGCGCGCATTCGTCGCCGAGGTGACGGACATCCGGGTGTGAACGCCGTCGGATTGTCGATGATTGTCGGTGTAACGACAAAACTGACCCCCGCCGATAGGCTCTGACAGCCTGTCACCGACAAGCCCATGGGGGTCTCGTGACACAACGCCCGCTCGCCGGATCATTCAGAGGGTTACGACGTATTGCGGTCCTCACCGCACTCGCCCTGACCGTCCCACTGACGGCCACCACCGCCGAGGCACACAGCGGCGTGGAGGCCGCCCCGGGCAATCCCGTCATCGCCTGGAACATCCACGCCCAGACCGCCATCTACGACACCGCCAAGCAGTCGCCCACCACCGGCAACCGCAGCTTCGCCATCGTGCAGGGCGCCGTGTACGACGCGGTCAACGCCGTCGCCGGCCGTCCGTACGAGCCCCTGGTCAGCGCGCCCCGCAGCCGCCCCGGGGACTCCACCGCCGCGGCGGTCGCCGCGGCCGCCCACGACACGCTGCTGTGGCTCTTCCCCGGGCAGGCCGAGTCGCTGAACGCCCGGTACGACGAGGCGCTGGCCGCGATCCCCGACGGCCGCGCCGAGGACGGCGGGGTGGCCGTCGGCAGGGCCGCCGCCGCGGCGATGACCGAAAGCCGCCGTGACGACGGCTTCGACCCCACCGCGCCGTGGACCGTCGGTACCGAGCCAGGCGAATACCGGCCCACCCCGCCCAACTACGTCGGCGTCGGCGCCTGGGTACCGAACCTGAAGCCGTTCGTCGTCCCCGACGCCGGCGTCTACCCGGTCAAGCCCCCGCCGGCCCTGACCAGCGCCGCCTGGGCCCGCAACCTGAACGAGGTCAAGAGCCTCGGCGCGGCCACCAGCACCGTCCGCACCGAGGACCAGACCGAGGCGGCGATCTGGTGGGACGACCCCCAGATGGTCGAATGGTCGATCACCCGGCAACTCGCCGGCGCGCACCACCTCAGCAGCCTCCGGACGGCCCGGCTGCTCGCCATGGTGTATGTGGCCTCCACCGACACCCTGATCGCCTGCTACAAGGCCAAGGCGCACTGGAACTTCTGGCGCCCGGTGACGGCCATTCCGCTCGCCGGCACCGACGGCAACGCGGCCACCGATCCCGACCCGGACTGGACGCCGCTGCGGGTCACCGCCCCGTCGCCGGAGTACCCGTCGGGCCACGCCTGCTTCACCACGGCGGTCATGACGGCCCTGGGGTCGTTCTTCGGCCGTGACGACCTCACGTTCGCCGCGTACAGCCCCGCCTCCGGCACGACCCGCCACTACGACAGCCTTCGGGCGGCGACAGCCGAACTCCTGGAGGCGCGAATCTGGGCCGGCGTGCATTACCGCTTCGCCTCCGAGCACGGGCACCGGGTCGGGCTGGCGGTCACCCGCGACGTCCTGAACCGCGCCTTCCAGCGGCGCTGACGCGGCCGTCCCTCAAATGGTGGTTGTTGCGGGCGGGTTGCGACACTGAGCATCCAACGGAGTTCCTCGTACGACAGAAGGATCTTGGTCGATCTCCTGTCTATGGGGAACTCCGTTGTAACCGGCATTGCCTGGCGGGGAAGCTCGTCATCGGCGGGTGTTTTCCCGAGGGCTCGGGGAGGGCCGCGCGGTGAGGGGGCCTGCTCCGCGCCTAGTGACGGTGGACGCGCTCGCCCGCCGTCGGGCCAGGGCACTGGCGGCCGTTCACGGGGTGTGACCGGCGCGGCGGAGGACCGGGCGCAGGGTCTCGATGACGTTGGGGTCGTCCACGGTGGAGGGGATGGGTTCGTCGTGGCCGTCGGCGATGCCGCGCATGGTCTTGCGCAGGATCTTGCCCGAGCGGGTCTTGGGGAGGGCGGCCACGACCGTCACGTCCTTGAGAGAGGCGACGGCGCCGATGCGTTCGCGTACGAGCTGGACGAGTTCGGCCTCGACGTCGCTCGGTTCGCGGTTGCTGTCGGCCTTCAGGACGACGAGGCCGCGCGGGATCTGGCCCTTGAGTTCGTCGGCGACGCCGATGACGGCGCATTCGGCGACGTCGGGGTGGGCGGCCAGGGCCTCTTCCATGCTGCCGGTGGACAGCCGGTGTCCGGCGACGTTGATGACGTCGTCGGTGCGGCCCATGACGAAGACGTAACCGTCGTCGTCGATGTGGCCGCTGTCGCCGGTGAGGTAGTAGCCGTCGTAGGCCGAGAGGTAGGAGGCGACGTAGCGGTCGTCGTCGTTCCAGAGCGTGGGGAGTGCGCCGGGCGGCAGGGGGAGCCTGACGACGATCGCGCCGTCGACGCCCGCCGGCGTCGGCTCGCCCGAGGGGTCGAGGACGCGGACGTCCCAGCCCGGCAGCGGGCGGGTGGGGGAGCCGGGTTTGAGGGCAGCGGCCTCGATGCCGACCGGGTTGGCGACGATGGGCCAGCCGGTCTCGGTCTGCCACCAGTGGTCGACCACCGGGACGCCCAGAAGGCCGCTCGCCCAATGATAGGTCTCGGGGTCGAGGCGCTCGCCGGCGAGGAAGAGATAGCGCAGGCCGGTCAGGTCGTAGCCGGCGGTGAGCGCACCCTTCGGGTCCTCCTTCCTGATCGCCCGGAAGGCGGTGGGCGCCGTGAACATGGTCTTGACCCGGTATTCGGCGGCGACGCGCCAGAACTGGCCCGCGTCCGGGGTGCCGACCGGCTTGCCCTCGTACAGGACCGTCGTGGCGCCGGCCAGCAGGGGTGCGTAGACGATGTAGGAGTGCCCGACGACCCAGCCGACGTCGGAGCCGGTGAACATCGTCTCGCCCGGGCCCACGTCGTAGACGGCGCCCATCGACCAGTGCAGGGCGACCGCGTAACCGCCGCAGTCACGCACGACTCCCTTCGGCTTTCCGGTCGTTCCGGACGTGTAGAGGATGTACAGGGGATCGGTGGCGGCGACGGGAACGCAGTCGGCCGGCGGCGCGGCGGCGACCAGCTCGCCCCAGTCGAGATCGTCCGGCCCCAACTCGGCCGGCTCCTGCGGGCGTTGCAGGATTACGCTCTTCTCCGGCTTGAGGGCGGCGAGTTCGATGGCCCGGTCGAGCAGGGGCTTGTACGCGATGACCCGCTTGCCCTCGATGCCGCAGGAGGCGGAGACGACCACCTTGGGGGCGGCGTCGTCGATGCGGAGGGCGAGTTCGTGCGGGGCGAACCCGCCGAAGACGACCGAGTGGACTGCGCCGATCCGTGCGCAGGCCAGCATCGCGACGGCGGCCTCGGGGACCATCGGCATGTAGATGACCACGCGGTCGCCGTGTCCCACACCGAGCTGGGCGAGTGCTCCGGCGAAGGCCGCGACCTCGTCCCTCAACTGCGCGTAGCTGTAGGTGCGTTGGGCGCCGGTGACGGGGGAGTCGTAGATGAGCGCGGACTGTTCGCCGCGGCCGGCTTCGACGTGCCGGTCGAGCGCGTTGAAACAGACGTTGAGTCGCCCGTCGGGAAACCAGCGGTAGAACGGTGCGCCCGAGGAATCCAGCGCGCGCCGCGGAGTGGCGTCCCAGTCGATGGCCTCGGCCGCCTTCAGCCAGAAGCTCTCCGGGTCCTCGGTACTGGCGCGGAAGACATCCTCGTACGTTCCCATCGCGCACTCCTTTGTGGCATCGAGAGACGGTGGTGGGGCTGCGTGCGGAACAGTGTCGGACACAAGTAACGCATGCCGGCCGGCATGGTCGAGCACACGGGGCCGGCCACGTACTTCGTCTCCGCGGACGGGCTCGATCGAGGCGGTCGGGGAGGCCCGTGCGTCCCTGGTTGGCAAGGACAGCACTCCCAACTGGCAACGTGCGCCGCTCGGTGGACGGACGCTGTCGTCCTGAGCATGTCCGCCGTGATCACACTCCCGACACGCAACGGGGGCGGGGGCTTGAGGGGGCTCGACCACGGCTCGGAGCGGCGCAGAGCCGCGTGGCGCGCTGTGCCGCGAGCCATATGGAGTGCGCAATGACAGCGAGGCGCCTACAGCGGCGGCCTCCGCGACCGTAGCCGCTGTTGGATCGCCGAGGGCGTCGTCGCCCCTTCGGTGACCGTGCCGGACGTAGGGTCCGTGGTCGGCACGGGCTCAGTCGTTGGCGGGCACCATCGAGACCACGACCTTGCCGGCCTTGGTGCGGCCCTGTTCGACGTGCGTCATCGCCTCGAGCGTCTGGTCGAACGGGAAGGTGCTGTCGATGACCGGGCGGAGCTTCCCGCTGTCGTAAAGGGCAGCGAGTTTGCGCAGCTGGGAGCCGTTGGCCTGCATGAAGAAGGGCTGGTAGCGCACGCCCAGTGCCTTCGCCCGCTTGCGGATCTTGCGGCTGAGCACGTTCATGACCAGGCGCAGGAAAGAGGGGGCGCCGAGCTGCTTGCCGAAGTCGGCGTCCGGCGGGCCGACAACACTGATGGCCAGGCCGCCGGGCTTCAGGACGGTCAGCGACTTCTCGAGGTTCGCTCCGCCCAGGGAGTCCAGCACCAGGTCGTAGCCGGACAGCACCTTCGAGAAGTCTTCCTTGGTGTAGTCGACGACGACGTCGGCACCGAGGCTCCGGACCAGCTTCTCGGAATCAGTGTTCGCGGTCGTCGCCACTGTGGCGCCGAGGTGTTTGGCGAGCTGGATGACCGTCGAGCCGAGGCCGCCGGCACCGGCGTGGATGAGCACCTTCTGTCCCGGCTTCACCTGGGCACGGTCAACGAGGACCTGCCAGGCGCTCAGGGCCACCAGCGGCACTGCGGCTGCCTCTTGGAGGGTGAGGGAGGCCGGCTTGGGCGCGACATCGTCCATGTCGATCGCGATGAACTCCGCGAAACCTCCGATCCGAAGGTCGCGCGGACGGGCGTAGACCTCGTCGCCGACTTTGAGGCCGTGTACGGCGGAGCCGACCCGTGTCACGACGCCGGCCAGGTCGTGGCCGAGCACGAACGGAAGCTTGTACTTCAGGAGCTGCTTGAACTCCCCGTTGCGGACCATTTTGTCCAGGGGGTTGATGCTGGCGGCGCTCACTCTGACCAGGACGTCGCGGTCCCCGACGGTGGGCTCGGGTACCTCTGTGGCGCGCGCGCCGTCCTTGCCGTACTTCTCGACGACGAATGCCTTCATGCCGGCCGTCTTTCCAAGTGGGTTTCCGGTGGTTGATGTGATCCTTCGCGCAGGTCCCCTGCGCGCCCGTTTCTCGCGTGCGGCCGGGTTGATGTGCTGGCCATGACGCTACCCACTGGGTATAGAAAAGTAAACTCAGATGAGGTTGGGGTCACCCTGCGCACGTCGACGCTCAGATCCGCTGCGAACGAGTCCATGCCGTGCAGGTACGTAAACCGACCCTCTTGACGGGCCCAACGACCCCTTTACCGCGTGGCGTTGGGCCACCGCCGCGCAGCCCGTCTTCAGGATTCCGGTTCAAGGCCCGTCTGGTGCAGTCAGGGTCTTGTGGGCCGACTCCAGGATCTTCTCCGACAGTTCCGTGCCCGCCGTGGCCCGGGCGAGCAGGATCGCGCCGACCAGAGTGGCCACCATGGGAAGGCCGTCGTTGGCGTCGGTGGACAGCCACTTGGCGAATTCCTCGACTCCGGCTGCGTACGTCTCGCGCACCTCCCCAGCTGTGGACTCGCGAGCCATGTCCCCTGCGAATCCCGCGGTGGGGCAACCGGTGCCGGGCTGGTCGCGGTGCTCGGCCGACAGGTAGAAGTCGACGAGGGCGCCGCGTGCGGTGTCGTGATCGCCGTGGGTCGTGTCGAACGACGCCAGGAGCAGGTCGAGGTCCCCGAAAGCGGCTTGAGCCGCCTCGGCGATCAGGGCCTCCTTGGAGGGGAACTGCTTGTAGAAGCCGCCCGTCGTCAGCCCGATGGACTTCATCAGATCGGCGACGCTGATGCCGTTCACGCCCCGTTCCCGGAAGAGCTGGGAGGCCGCGGCGACCGCCCGCCTGCGGTTCTCGAGCGCCTGTGCTTGCGAAACGCGACTCATCAGTCACCTGCCCACGATAGATAGTAAAGCGCATCTATCGTATGCGAAGTGCCGAGCGGCCGGCCGCGGTGCGTCGGTCGCGGGTGGGGCTGACGGCGTCGGGGCGTTGACTGGATGGCTTTAGATATCTATCGTAATCTAAAGCGAGGTCGACGCTTTGGCCCCCACGCATCCGCCACCCCAGAAATGAGATCCACCCCTTTGACCATGTAGACCAGGAGCGCCGTCGTCACTGGTGCATCCGCCGGCCTGGGTACCGCCTACGCGCAGCGGCTTGCCGACCGGGTTACGACCTGATCCTGGTGGCCCCTTTGTGGCAACGGCACGGCCGCTGCTGCACACGAGCGATGTGTCCTCCGGCGTGGGGAAGACCGGCGCGCTCGGCCTCCGCCCGTGCGAACAGCCGGGGCCCGGCACCGCCTGCATCGGCGGCGGTCATGTGCGCCGCTGCGAGCCCGTCCGCACCGCCGACCACCCCTCCACGCAGTCCCCCCTTTCACGGTGGAAGGTCACCGGGCCCATCCGGCCGGTCATCGTCTACGCGCTCCCCACGGGGCAGGCAGCCCGCCACCCGCAGCTCTCTCACCCTTTATCTGAGGAAACATCCATGTCGAATGCCCTGTGGAACCCGATCGTCGCCGGGGAGATCTCCCTGCCGCACCGGCTTGCGATGGCCCCCATGACGCGGGACCGGTCCACCCCGGAAGGCATACCCACCGAGCTGAACGCCGAGTACTACGCCCAGCGCGCCTCGCACGCCCTCATCATCACCGAGGGCACCCAGCCGAACGCCGACGGACAGGGCTACCCGCTCACCCCCGGCATCTACTCCGAGGAGCACATCGCCGGCTGGCGCAAGGTCACCGACGCCGTGCACGGCGTCGACGGACGCATCGTCATCCAGCTCATGCATGTCGGACGGATGTCCCACCCCGACAACACCCCCCACCACCGGCAGCCGGTCGCCCCCTCCCCGGTCCAGCCGGCGGGCACCATGTTCACCGCGTCCGGCCCTCAGGAGATGCCGGTACCGCGCGAGTTGTCCACCGAGGAGGTCGCCGCCACGGTCGAGGACTTCCGGCGCGCCGCCGCGGCCGCCATCGCGGCCGGCGCCGACGGCGTCGAGATCCACGGCGCCAACGGCTACCTCGTGCACCAGTTCCTCGCCGCCAACACCAACCAGCGCACCGACCGCTACGGCGGCTCCATCGACAACCGCATCCGCTTCGCCGTCGAGGTCGCCACCGCGGTGGCGGACGAGATCGGCGTCGGCCGTACCGGCTTCCGGATCTCTCCCGGCAACCCGTTCAACGACATCGCGGAGAGCGACACCCGGCACTCGTACGCGCCCTCGCCCCGCTCGACCTCGCCTACCTGCACATCGGCCACGGCGGTGACGACGAACTCCTGCACACCCTCCGCAAGCTGTGGCCGAACACCTTGGTTCTCAACCGGGCCGGCACCGACATCGCCACCCGCGCCAAGGACATCGAAGACGGCCTGGCCGACATCGTCACCGTCGGCGTGATGGCACTCGCCAACCCCGACCTCGTCGAGCGCGTACGCACCGGCGCACCCCTGAACACCCCCGACCCCGCCACGTTCTACGGCGGCGGCGAGGCCGGCTACACCGACTACCCCACCCACACCGCCTGACAAACCCCACCCACATCCACGGCCATACCGGTCCTGGCGGGCCGGTACGCCCAAATGGTCCCATGGAGGTACCAAATGTCTGAGCACGCTGCAGTTGAACTGAGCCCGGAAGCAATCCAATTCGCGGAATGGTTGGTCGCGGGGCAGAATCCCCCGTCCGAGGTGGATGCGGCGCGCATCCAGGCGGAGCAAGTCCATCTCGCGGCCCGGGAGCCGGAAGGCGTCACCTACCGGGAGGTGGACGCGGGTGGCGTTCTGGGAATCTGGTGCGAACCCGTCGACGCCAACACCGACTTCGTCCTCCTGCACACTCACGCCGGAGGCTCCGTTCTGGCGTCGGCACACGTCGACCGAAAGCTCGCCGGCCATGTCGCCAAGGCCGCCGGGGCCCCCGTACTGGTCCTGGACTTCCGTCGGGCACCGGAACACAAGTACCCGGCTCAGGTGGACGACTCGGAGGCGGCCTTCAACTGGCTGCTCTCCGAAGGGTATGCACCGGGAAACATCATCACGATCGGCCACTCGATCGGCGGGTACCTCGCCGTCGCCCTGGCGCTTCGCCTCCGCGACAAGAAGCAGCCGATGCCCGGCGCCATCGTGTCGATTTCCCCCTGGTGCGACCTCGAGATCGCCAACGAGACCATCGCGACCAACGCCGAGACGGACAAGATTCTCAGCAAGGAACTGCTGGAGTTCTTCCGGGAATCCTGGATCGGCGGCACGGGCATCGAGTTCACGGACACCAGGATCAATCTGAACCGGGCGGACCTGAGCGGTCTGCCCCCGACCCTCGTCTCCTGGGGAACGTACGAGGTTCTGGCCGGCGAGGACGAGGAGTTCGCCGGCCGCGTCAAGGACGCCGGAATCGACACGGCGACCGTCGTGGTCCCCGGAGGCCAGCACTCATACGTCTACGGGGCCGGCCGGATTCCGGAAACTGACGCCGCCATCGCACAGATCGGCGCGTGGGTCCGGGAGAAGACGAAGATCTGACCGGGCGATCCGGGCACGGCAATTGCAAGATCCACGCGCCTGCCGGTTCGGGACGGTGGACGGACGCCGACATGGCCTGGGCCGGCGCGCAGGTCCGCGACGCCCGCGATCTCGTCCCGGTCCGGCAGACGAGAGTCGGGACGGCCGACCACGACGGCGGCTTCAGCGACGCGCGCACAGCCGCGGGACCAAGCTCGCCGACTTTCGGGTCGTCGTCCGGGCTGAGGATCCGTCGCGTGGTTCACACACCGCACAGGGCAACGGCGGCGGCCGGCGTACACGGCACTCAGCTGATGTTTCACCGCCGCCTGCCCCGCGACCGCGAGGCAGATGGCTCATGATCTTCAGGACCGGAGGTGGGCGCCTGTTCCCAGCCGGGCGGTGACGTCGCGGGGAGTGAGGGCGGAGTGTTCCGCGGAGCACTCGACGACGACGCGGACCGGGGCGTCGCAGTCGGTGTGGCGGACGTCCAGTACGGGGCCCTCGGGGCCGAGGGCGTACGACTCGCCCCACTGGCTCAGTGCCATCAGGACGGGCCACAGGTCCCAGCCCTTGCGGGTCAGGCGGTACTCGTTGCGGGAGCGGCTGCCGGGCTCTCGGTAGGGGACGGTCTTCAGGATGTCGGCCGAGGTCAGCTTGCGGAGGCGGTCGCTGAGGACGGCTTCCGACAGGCCGATGTGGCGGTGGAAGTCGTCGAAGCGGCGGACGCCGTTGACGGCGTCACGCAGGATCAGCAGGGTCCATTTCTCCCCGATCACGTCGAGCGTGCGCTGAACGGGGCAGTTCTCCGTGCTCGCCTCAAGCCAGTCCATTCCGCCATCGTACGATCCTGACTTCGCCATTGACAGTCAGGTGAGCGAAAGTCTAGCTTCGCTTGAAAAAGTCAGCTGACAGTCAGAGGGAAGGCGCTGGACCGTGGGGCGAACGCGTACGTATCACTGGGACGATCCCGCGATCTCGGCGGAGGCCGCAGGGCGCATGGCCGGCATTGACTTCCTGCGCGAGTTGCAGGCGGGGCGACTGCCGGCACCGCCCATCAACTACACCATCGACTTCGCCCTGGACGAGGTGGAGCCCGGCAGGGCGGTCTTCTCGCTGACACCGGGGGAGGACCACTACAACCCGATCGGCAGCGTGCACGGCGGCATCTTCGCCACTCTGCTCGACTCGGCGGCGGGCTGCGCCGTCCAGTCCACCCTCCCGCAGGGCATGGCGTACACCTCGCTCGACCTGACCGTGAAGTTCCTGCGACGGATCACGGTGGACACCGGCCCGGTGCGTGCCATCGGCACGGTCGTCAGCAAGGGCCGCCAAACCGCCCTCGCCCAGGCCCAGTTGGTCGACGCGACGGACCGCCTCCTCGCCCACGCCACCAGTAGCTGCATGCTCTTCCCGGTACCCGCCCCCCGGGTGTGACTCCGCAGGCGGGCCCTCGGTCCCCCGGTCCGTGGGATTTTTTAGATTACGTTCGCAATACCATAGACTTGCGGAGTCGGTGAAGGGCAACCGGCCCTTCCGGCCGGCGAAGGAGCGTGTGTGCTGTGGTGCGGTACGGAAAAGAGCACAAGCAGGAGACGAGGCGGCGCATCATCGAGACGGCGGGGCGCCGGCTCAAGCAGGACGGTATCGACGGCTCCGGAGTCTCGACGCTCATGAAGGACGCCGGGCTGACCAACGGGGCCTTCTACGCGCACTTCGAATCCAAAGACGACCTTGTCACCACGGCAATCGCCGAGCAGTTGAAGGTGCAGGCCGAGGATGTCGTCGCGCGGGCTGCACCTGGCCGTGCCGGACTCGAGCAGATTGTGCGCGGATACCTGTCGCCCCAGCACCGCGACAGCCTTGGCGACGGCTGCCCCAACGCCGCTCTGCTCGACGAGATCGGGCGCTGCACCGACACCACCAGGCAGGCGTACACCGACGGCGTGCTGGCCCTCGTCGACGGCATGGCCGCCCGCATGGCGCCCGAGGACCCGTCCTCCGCGCGTGTGAAGGCGCTCAGCCTCCTCGGCATGATGGCCGGGACACTGCAGCTTTCCCGCGCCTTGACCGACAGTCAGCTCGCTCATGAGCTCCTCGATCAGGGAGTGAACAACGCCCTCGCCCTGCTGGACGCCGGGCAGCGCGTCTGACGATGGCACGACCGTGCGGGCGCGGGGCACCGAGCATCGGCATCGGCGGGCACTGTGCGGACTCCTGGGCTCAGTGCGAGGGGGACAGGGCGCCGCGGAAGGTGCGCCGGTAGGCGAGCGGTGAGACGCCGATGGCGGCATGCAGGTGTTCCCGTAGCGATGTGCCGCCGGCGAAGCCGACTTGGCCGGCGATCTCGTCCACCGGCAGGTCGGTGGTTTCCAGGAGGTGCCGTGCCCGCTCGACGCGCTGCTGGATCAGCCAGCGTCCCGGGCTCATGCCCACCTCTTCGGTGAAGCGGCGGGCGAAGGTTCTCAGGCTCATGTGGGAGTGCTCGGCGAGGTCCGCCAGAGTCATCGGCTCGTGGAGGTTCTCCAGCGCCCACTGACGGGCGGTGGCCGTTCCGCTGGCCGTGGCCTCGGGCACCGGGTGCTGGATGTACTGCGCCTGTCCTCCGTCGCGCCACGGGGGGACGACGCACCTGCGGGCCACCTGGTTGGCGACTTCACTGCCGTGGTCCTTGCGGATGATGTGCAGGCAGGCGTCGAGCCCGGACGCGGCACCGGCCGAGGTCAGCACATCTCCGTCGTCGATGAAAAGGACGTCGGGATCGAGTGCGACCTGTGGGAACCAGGCGCGGAAGAGGTCCGCGGCCATCCAGTGGGTGGTGGCCGGCCGGCCGTCGAGGAGACCGGCTGCGGCGAGGACGAAGGCGCCGGTGCAGATCGATACGAGGCGGGCGCCCGGAGCCACGGACGCGAGCGCCTGGGTCACGGCCCGTGGCACTTCCCTCGTGACGGCGGTGGGGATGAAGGGCGGGATGACGACGGTGTCGGCGGTGCGCAGCGCCTCCGGGCCGTGCTCGACGGTGATCGAGAAGTCGGAGTTGGTGCGGACCGGGCGGCCGTCGACGCTGCAGGTGAGGACCTCGTAGCGGCCGTCCGCCGCCTCGAAGACCCGGCTGGGAATGCCCAGTTCGAAGGGGTACACCCCGTCTACGGCCAGAACGACGACTCGGTGAATGGGTGCCATGGCGTGATCCCGTCGAAAAGTGGAATTCATGCCACGGTATCCGACGGTGGCGGCAGCTCGCTGGACGCATCACGCGCCGGCCCCTCCAGCGCGGCGAGCCCAGGTGCGGCCGACAAGGAATCGACGAACGTACGCCATGGCGTGATCCCGTTGAAAGTTGGCATTCATGCCATGGCGCCCAGGAGTGGCAGACCGCGACGCTGGACGCATGACGAGTCCCAATACCACCACCATGCGTGCCATCCGCCAGGACGTCCACGGTTCCCCCGAGGTACTCAAAGAGGTCGAACTACCCCGGCCCGAGCCGGAGTTGAGTGAGATCCTGATCGCCGTCCGCGCGGCCGGCGTCAACCCGACCGACTGGTGGAACCGCGCCCAGCCCATGACCGCAGGCGGCCTGCCCCTCATCCTGGGCTGGGACGTCTCCGGAGTCGTCGAGGCCGTCGGCACCGGCGTCACCCTGTTCAAGCCGGGCGACGAGGTCTTCGGCATGCTGCCCTACCCCCACGGGGTCGGCGCCCACGCCGAATACGTGACCGCCCCCGCCCGCGCCTTCGTCCACAAGCCCGCCGGCATCGACCACGTCCAGGCCGGCGCCCTGCCGCTCGCCGCCCTGACCGCCTACCAGGCACTCGTCGACACCGCCGATGTCCAGCCCGGGCAGCGCGTTTTCCTCCACGCGGCGGCCGGCGGCGTCGGCCATCTCGCCGTCCAGATCGCCAAGTCCCGCGGCGCGTACGTCATCGGCACCGCCAGCGCCGCCAAGCACGACTTCCTGCGGTCCCTGGGAGTGGACGAGGCCATCGACTACCACACGGTCGACATCGCCGAGGCCGCCAAGGACATCGACGTGGTCCTCGACCCGGTCTCGCTGGACACCGCCGCCCGCGCCCGCTCCCTCGCCGTGCTGCGCCCGGGCGGCACCCTCGTCTCGATCCTGCCGGTACCCATCGACCCCGACGAGCTGGCCGACATCGCCGAGCGGGGCATCCGCTACGAGTCCCTCCTCGTCGAGGCCGACCGCGCCGGCATGCAAGCCATCGCCGACCTCGTCGAAACCGGCGCCCTGCGCGCGCACATCGCGGCCACCTTCCCGCTCGCCGAGGCCGCCAAGGCTCACACCCTGGGCGAGACCGGCCGCACCACCGGCAAGATCGTGCTGACCGTGGAAGGGACGGTGAAGAAGCAGATCGCCCAATCCCTCACGACCGTCTTCGACGGGGGCGACACGACCGTCATCGACCGCCACGTACGGCCGGACTACATCCAGCACAACCCGCTCGCCCCCGACGGCCCCGAGGCCATGAAGGCCTTCGGCGCCGGCATGCGAGCGCAGTTCCCGGACGCCAAGTACAACGTGTTGCGGGTCCTGTCCGAGGGCGACCTGGTGCTCCTGCACTCCAACGTCGTCCTGGTTCCCGGCACTCCCGGCATCGCCGCCTTCGACATCTTCCGCTTCAAGGACGGGAAGATCGCCGAGCACTGGGACATCCTCCAGGAGGTGCCGGCGAAAACGGCCAACGGCAACGACATGTTCTCCACCCTCAGCCGGCCGCAGACCGAGGCGCCGGAGCAGCGGTGGTTCACCGCGTACAACAAGAAGCTCATCACCGCCTTCGTCGACCAGCTCCTGGTCCGCAAGGACCTGACCGCCATCGACACCTACGTGGGCCCCGAGTACCACCAGCACAGCCCGAACTTCCCCGACGGCGTGGCCGGCGTGAAGGCCGGAGCGGGCGCGTACTTCGAGCAGTTCCCGCAGCTGAGCGTGGAGCCGAAGCGGATCATCGCCGAGGGTGACCTGGTGGCCGTCCACAGCCACTACGTCGACACACCGGGCGAGCGCGGCCGGGCGGTCCTCGACCTCTTCCGGGTCAGGGACGGAAAGATCGTCGAGCACTGGGACGCCGCGCAGGACGTGCCGGAGACCTCCGCCAACGACAACACGATGCTCTGACGGCCACCGCGGCGCGCGTACTCGCGTCGGCCGACGACCACCCCATCGGTTCCGTCGCCCCGGCCTATCACCGTCCCCACTCTCGACGCTGACCATCGGCCGGGTGGCCAGACAATTCCGCACACCCTCGATGAGGGGAAAGAAACGAGGACCCGATGAGTGCCTTCCACCCCGATCTCGCACGAGGTCGCTTGATCCCCAATGTGTCCGTCGGACGCCTGTCGTCGCGCATCGTGCGGAGCCGGAAGATACGCCCGACTGATCCAGGGGCGGACGTCACGGTTCAGGAGCTGGTCGTGCCCGGGCCGAAGGACGCACCGCCCGTCTCGCTTCGCGTCTTCCAACCGACCGGCTTGAAGGCAGCGGCTCCGGCGCTGCTCTGGATACACGGAGGTGGGCTGATCATGGGCGCACCCGAGCTGGACGACCGTACGAACATCGCTTTCGCCCGCGAGCTCGGCATCACCGTCGCCGCGGTTCGTTATCGACTGGCGCCGGACCATCCCGCGCCCGCCGCGGTCGAGGACGCCTACGCCGCGCTGCGTGGACTGGCCGAGCGCGCGGGCGACCTGCACATCGACATCGATCGCATCGCGATCGGCGGTGCCAGCGCAGGCGGCGGAGTCGCCGCGGCCCTCGCACTGCTCGCCCATGACCGGGCCGAGATCCGGCCGGTGTTCCAACTCCTCCTGTACCCCATGCTGGACGACCGCACGACGACGAGAACCGACCTGGACACCCTCAAGGTGCGTCTATGGACGCCCAAGAGCAACCGGTACGCCTGGTCGTCCTACCTCGGCGAAGCCGTCGCGGGCCCGGACGTCTCCCCGTACTCGGCCGCAGCCCGCCGCGAGGATCTCACCGGTCTTCCTCCGGCCTGGATCGGCGTCGGCACCCTCGATCTCTTCCACGACGAAGATGTGGAGTACGCGCGTCGGCTGAGTGACAGCGGCGTCCCCTGCGACCTCGACGTCGTTCCCGGCGCTTTCCACGCCTTCGACTTGGTGTTTCCCAAGGCCAAGGTCTCGCGGGAGTTCTGGCGCCGGCAGGCACGGGCGCTGAAGGGCGCACTGTGAGGCCGACCCCGAGCTGAGCGCGGTCCTCACCGGCGACACCTTCTTCGCCGGTGGACCGGGCGCGACCGCACCCCACGTTTCCCGGATCTTTCTCGGATCGCTGGACGTGAGCACTTGCCATCGACCGACGACCCCCATATGGTCGTACGAACGTAAGGCATACGAACGTAATTCAAAATCAAGGGAGTCCGTGATGGTGACAACTCAGCCGGTGGCGCTCGTGACAGGCGCCTCATCGGGGATCGGCAAAGAGGCGGCCCGCGCCTTCGCCGCGGCGGGTTACGAGGTGATCGGAACTGGCCGCAAGACCTCCGGACTCACCCCGCCCGCCGGTGTGACGTACCTCGATCTCGACGTGGCCAGTGACGACTCGGCCACTGCCGCGGTCAGTGAGGTGATCGACCGGTTCGGGCGGATCGACGTCCTGGTCAACAACGCAGGCGTCGGCTCGGCGGGTGCCGTGGAGGAGAACTCCGTCGCCCAGGCCCAGAGCATCTTCAACATCAACGTCCTCGGCGTCATCCGTATGACGAAGGCCGTCCTGCCGCACATGCGCGCCCAGGGTGGCGGGCGCGTCATCAACATCTCGTCCGTCCTCGGGATCGCCCCCCAGCCGTTCATGGCCCTCTACGTCGCCTCGAAGCACGCCATCGAGGGCTACTCCGAGTCGCTGGACCACGAGGTCCGCGAGCACGGCGTCCGAGTTCTGATCGTCCAGCCCGCCTATACCAAGACCAGCTTCGATGCCAATGCCGCGCAGCCCGACACCCCGCTGCCGCTGTACGCGGAGCGACGGCGCGACTTCGACGTGATGATCGCGGAGGCGATGGAGAAGGGCGACGACCCCGCCGTGGTCGCCAAGGTGATCGTCACCGCGGCCACCGACAAGAAGCCGAAGCTGCGCTACACCGCCGGCCCGCTGGCCTCACGCGTCACCACGGCGCGCCGCCTCGTCCCCGCCGGAACGTTCGACAAGCAGATCCGCAAGAACAACCGCCTGCCCGCGTGACATCCGGGCCGGGCATCAAGGGCGCCGGCCCCGCCCCGTCTCCGACATCTCTGATGCCGCCGAAAGTCCATTGATCAGTCACTCGTTGATTTGCCTTTGCCGAGGAGAGTCATGCAGCAGCAACGCCAGCAAGCGGCCCGGCGCAGTGCATCGAGCGCGAGACGTTTTCTGAAGAAGAACGCCGCAATCGCGCTGACGGTCACCGCGACGGCGGCCGTCCTGGCCTCGGCGCCGTCCGCGTCCGCAGGGACAGGACCCTCGGGATACTCGTATCGCGGATCCGCTGTCACCGACGTACGCACCGCGGCGACGTTCGACTACGCCGCCGGCGAGATCCCCGAGAACATCACCGCCAATCCCGACGGTTCAGTGACCCTGTCGATGCTCGGCAGTTGCGCGGTGTGCGAGCGCACCCATGGGCCGCAGTTGATGCGTATCTCCGCGTCCGGACAGCGCACCGTGCTCGTCACCGGACAGGTGGGTGAGGCGATCAGCGGCAACACCCGTGGCAATGACGGCACCGTCTACTACAGCGTGTGGGCCCCGGGCAACGCGGCCAGGAACGGCGTGTACAAGCTGCTTCCGGACGGCACCCCTGAGCGCATCGCCGCTCTGCCCGCCGACGCGGGCCCCAATGGGCTGGCCATCGATCCGGCCGGACGCACCCTCTACATCGCGGACAGCCTGAAGGGTGTCATCTGGTCCGTTCCGGTCTCGGGCGGATCGGCGACCCCGTGGCTGACCGACGCCGCTCTGGCGCCGGTGCCGACCGAAGCCCTGCCGATCGGCGCCAACGGGCTCAGGTTCCACAACGGCGCGCTGTGGGTCAGCAACTTCAACAAGGGAACACTGCTGCGGGTACCGGTCACTCCCGCCGGCGCGGCCGGTCCCATCCGCCTTGTCGCGGGCGGCCTGCCCAACATCGACGATTTCAGCTTCCTGACCCCCCGCTCCGATGTGGTGTTCGCGGCGCAGAACGGCTCCTCCTCGCAGAACGGGCCGGACCGGGTCGTGGTCATCTACCCGAACGGCACCTACAAGCCCGTCCTGACCAGCGCGGACGGCCTCGCCTCGCCCTCCGCGACCGCGGTTCGCGGCGACCGGCTCTACATCACCGACGGCGGGGTCCCCGAGCCCCACGACGCGAAACTGCAGACCGCCAGGATCAACTTCCCCGCACTGACCTGATCAGGGCGGCAGCCGGGGTGCAAGCCGTGTCTGCCGCGATGGAGGAACGCATCGTGCGGTACACGAAAGAACACAAACTGGAGACAAGACAGCGGATCATCGCGACGGCCGGCCGTCGGCAGATCGTACTGAGACGCCATCCGCTGTCATCGTGTGCGGGAACTCAACCGAACAGGCTTCTGACTCCTGTGGGCCTCCTGCCGTCGACCGAACGGACTGCAGACGCAGTCCAGAAACCCCATGCAGAAGGGCACGGCCATGAATGACGCACAAGGAGTACGAGGCGACGCGGTGACGTCGTACAAGAACGCACCCACCCGCACCCTCACCGCCGGGGGAGTGACCTTCGCCTACCGCGACCTCGGTCCCCGGCCTGGCGTCCCGGTGGTCTTCATCACCCACCTTGCCGCGGTCCTCGACAACTGGGATCCCCGGGTCGTCGACGGCATCGCCACCAGGCATCGGGTCATCACCTTCGACAACAGAGGCGTCGGCGCTTCCAGCGGCTCGACGCCGAAGACCATCGAGGAGATGGCGAAGGATGCCGTCACCTTCATCCGGGGGCTCGGGCTAGAGCATGTCGACATTCACGGATTCTCGATGGGCGGCATGATCGCCCAGGTGATCGTGCAGACCGAACCGCAGCTCGTCCGCAAACTGATCCTCACGGGCACCGGCCCCGCGGGCGGCGAGGGCATCAAGAACGTGACCCGACTGTCCCATCTCGACACCGTCCGGGCCCTGTTCACCCTTCAGGATCCGAAGCAGTTCCTCTTCTTCACCCGCACTGCGGACGGACGCCGAGCCGGAAAGCAGTTCCTGGCCCGCCTCAAGGAACGCACCCACGACCGGGACAAGGCGATCTCCCTCACGTCGTACTTCGCCCAGCTCAAGGCCATCCACCGCTGGGGGCTCGCGCAGCCCCGGGACCTCTCCGTCATCCATCAGCCCGTGCTCATCGCCAACGGCGAGAGCGACAGGATGGTGCCGACGAAGAACTCGTTCGAACTGGCCCGGCGACTGCCGAACGCCGACCTGGTCATCTACCCCGACGCCGGCCACGGAGGCATCTTCCAGTTCCACGAGCAGTTCGTGGCGGAAGCCCTTGCCTTCCTTGAGCGGTAGTGGGTGTCAGGGGCGGGCGGCACGTGGGCTGGGGACGTTGGAGGCTTCTCAGGCCCGGGTGGTCGACGCCCGTCAACGTCATGAGTCGAGGCCGGAGAGGCCACTTCACGAGTCCGCGAGTGGCCGATCGCGGCACCGAAGTCTGAGTATTCAAAAGTAAACTCAAGCGGTTAGTATCGCTCCCATGGATGCGTGGACCGAAGTTCTTCAAGACACCGGCATGGACCCCCGACTCGACCGGGACACGTCCAACTGCTCGATCGCGCGGACTCTTGAGATCGTGGGCGAGAAGTGGACGATCCTGATCCTGCGTGAGGTGTGGTACGGCTCGTCCCGGTTCGGTGACTTCGAACGTGTCCTGGGCTGTCCTCGTAACCTTCTGGCGACGCGGCTTCGGATGCTGGTGGAGGAAGGGATCCTGGCAACCGAGACGTACAAGGAGCCCGGTTCGCGGAGCCGGCCGAAGTACGTGATCACCCCAAAGGGCATGGATCTGGTGCCGGCCGTGATGGGGCTGCTGCAGTGGGGTGACCGTTACCGCGCCGACCCGGAAGGGCCGGCGGTACTGGCGCGACACCGCGAGTGCGGCGCGCACGTCGATGTCCAGATTCGCTGCGAACGAGGCCACCCGGTGCAAGCGAAGGACATCGAGAGCGTCCCCGGCCCAGCTTTTCGTATGAGGTCGCCCGAGTGAGCTGAGGACTCCTCCGTCAGCCAGACGGCTAACGACTACACCGTTGTGGCGCCGGACCTGCGCGTCTACGGCCTGAGCGACAAGCCCACAACTGGTCACGGCAAGCGACGCATGGCTGCCGACATGGCAGGCCTCGTTGAGGCGCTCGGCTTCGAGCGGGCCATGGTCGTGGGCCTCGACCGCGGCGCTCGCGTCGGGCACCGCTGGGCGCTGGACCGACCGGACCAGGTGGACCGACCGGACCAGGTGGAGCGGCCGGCCGTCGCGCAGGGCTGGCGGGCGCTTTGGATTCCCGAGCCCCTCGGGCGCGACGCGCCCACGCACGCCGGCTATCTGCTAACGAGCGGTGAGTATGTTGCCCATCGCGGCAACCACGCTCGGCTCGACCCGGTAATACACCCACGTCCCGCGCCGCTCGGAGGTCAGGAGCCCGGCCTCCTTGAGCTTCTTCAGGTGGTGGGAGACGGTCGGCTGGGACACTCCGACGTCGGAGATGTCGCACACGCATGCCTCGCCGCCCTCGTGCGAGGCCACCAGCGAGAACAGCCGCAGCCGCACGGGATCGCCGAGCGCCTTGAACATCCTCGCCGTCCGCTCGGCCTCTTCGGCGGTGAAGGGGCGCTCGGTCAGCGGCGGGCAGCATGGTGCCACGGCCTCGGGGGTCTCCGGCTCCAGCAGCGGCAGCACCTTCGTGTTCGACATGCATCTATGTTGACACATGTCGAACTACGGTGGCGAGGGGTCGCAGACCGGACTTCACGCCTTTGTCACGTGCGCAGCCGGCACGCCCGCCACTCGTGCGGCATCCCGCCCCCCGCCTCGCAGGGAGTTGGGGGACAAGCTGCGCCGCCACTCCAGCCCGACGGAGGGACTGTCCGATGGGTTGCCAGCCGGACGGACAACAGCTGACCCATCGGGTGCCCGGTGCGGAGCGAACTGTCAGATGTCCGGTGGGGCACGGATAGAGCCGCGCCTACCGAAGATCGGGGGCCGTTCGTGACGTCCGCAGTTCCGTCAGATACCGCTTGGTGACCCGGCCTCCGTACCGCCTGTCGATCAGCCCGGCGATGCAGTCCAGCAGTCCCTCCCTGGCGCCCGGCGGCAGCGCCCGGTGGCCGGAGTAGGTCCGCAGCACCTCCAGGTACTCCGCCGTGGTGTACGCCAGCTCCCACTCGTAACGCCGGAAGACGACGGGGCCGAATCGGCCACTGCGTGCGACCTCATCCGTGCGATCCAAGGTGTCGACCTCCTGTGCTGCAGGAAGCCGCAGCCCGGGAGGGGTGGCCGGATCGAAACGCTCGTAGCAGTCCTGGACCTCGACGAAGAACTCCTCGCTGCCACCCGCCACATGTTGTGTGGCCACCACGGCGAGGGCACCACCGAGGCGCAGCGCGTCGGCGGCTTTTGCCATCCGCACCCCCGGATCAATCCAGTGGAACGCCGTCGCCGAGACCACCGCGTCGAACGGCTCCTCCGGCAGTGGCCAGATCTCGAAATCCGCGGTCACGATCTCCACCGCTTCGAACCCGGCCAGGTTGCGCCGGGCCACGGCGGCCATACCCGCGCCCAGCTCGACGGCGGTGATCCGGCAACCGAGCTCAGCGAGCGGCAAGGTCGCCTTGCCGGTACCCGCCCCTACCTCAAGGACACGACAGCCGGGACCAGTGCCGGCTGCCTCTGTGAGGTCGTCGAACAACTCTGACGGATACCCGGGCCTGGCCCGGTCGTACAGCTCCGCGTCCTCATCGAAGGTCCGGCTCAAGTGAACACGGCGCAGTTCGTCAGGCGTGTCGTCGCGCATGCCAGCACACCTAGAGCAGGCTGAGTGCCTGCATCGCATCGCGTTCGATGCGCGCGAGCTCATGGAGGATGGAGCCGGCCTGCATGAAGTGCTTCGCGTCGCCGGATTCGCCTGCTGTCGCGACGAGTGCAGCCACCTGTGTCCAGAGGGCGGCGGCCTCGGTATAAAGGGCGTGGCCGGTGCGCAGATGGCTGCTGTCGATCAGCTGGGCGCACTCGGCGAGGAAGTCCCGGTACAGATTGCGGAACAGGGCGCCGCCGGTGCCTGCCCTCTCCATGAGAACAGCGGTCCGTGGCAGGTCTTCCCGCGGATTGTCGCTGCGCTGCAGCCACGTCGGCAGTTGCTTGGCGGTCTTCTCGATGCCCCGGTGGCCCAGGTTCGCGATGGGCGGGTTCAGGAATGCGTCGGCGCAGGTCTTGATCGCGGGAATGATCCGGTCCTGCGGTGGCGTCGGGCTGCTGGGCGCTGTGATGGTGAAGGAGCGGTGCTTGGCGGTCATCGGGCCGCGCTCGGCCCTGGCTCTGGCCAGGCCGGTGCGGCTGGTGGAGACGGCTCCGCCCTGCGGGTCGGTGTCCACCAGGTAGGCGTTCTGCTCGTCGTAGCCGTACATGGCCACGACGTGCCCACCGAAGTGCACCTTGGTGTTGAAGTAGTCCAGGTGGTAGCTGTCGAGTTGCAGGCCGACCGGCCGGCCGGCGTCGATGGGTGCCGCCACGTTCTGCCATGCCTTGCGCGGGGAGGTGGTCTCCTCGATCAGCAGATCAAGCCCGAGGGCGGCGGCCAGGCTTCTGGTGATCTCGAACGGCTTGACCCGACCTGCGAGGAAGGGAAAGCCCAGCCCATGGCTTTGCTGTCCCATTGACATCCTCGCCCATCTGAAGGAGGGCGATTCCCGTCTGCCGCGCCGTTGTCGGGCGCGGCTCCGGGTGGGTTCCTGCTTCATCGCACTGTGCGGGGACGAGTCCCCGTCTTACCTGCGCTCCACGGGCTGACACGGCCAGTCCGGCCGCCTTCGCGACGTTGACCGCCGCGTTGATGTCTCGGTCCAGGACGGTCCCGCACTCCGCACACGTCCACTCCCGGACGTGCAGGGGCTTGGGGCCGTCCTGGATGCCGCAGGCCGAGCAGACCTGCGAGGTGGGCTCGAACCGGCCGATGCGCACGAAGGTGCGCCCGTACCGGCTGGCCTTGTACTCCAGCATGGTCACGAACTGCGACCATCCGGCGTCGTGCACGGACTTGGCCAGACGTGTGCGGGCGAGTCCCTTGACCGCCAGGTCCTCCACCGCGATGGCTTGGTTTTCGCAGATCAGCTTGGTGGAGAGCTGGTGGTGGAACTCCCGCCGTGCGTCCGCGACGCGGGCGTGTGCCCGTGCGACGCGAACCCTGGCCTTGTTCCGGTTGGCGCTGCCCTTGTCCTTGCGGGACAGGGCGCGCTGAGCCTTCTTGAGCTGCTTCTCAGCCCGGCGCAGGAAGCGCGGGCTGTCGATCTTCCGGCCGTCGCTCAGGACGGCGAAGTGCCCCAGCCCGAGGTCTATGCCGACCTCGGGTGTGGTGGTCGGAAGGCCTTCTTCCGGGCCGGTCTCGACCACGAACGAGGCGAAGTGCCTGCCCGCGCTGTCCTTGAGCACGGTCACAGTGGTGGGGGTGGATGGCAGGGTGCGCGACCATTTCACCGCCACGTCGCCGACCTTGGGCAGGCGGAGCTTCCCGCCGGGGGTGATCTTCCATCCGGCGTTCGGGGTGAAGCGGATCGCCTGCCGGGTGTCCCGCTTGGACTTCAAGCGGGGCGGCCCCATCTTCGGGCGCTTGCCCTTGAGGGAGTCGAAGAAGTTGCGGTACGCGGTGTCCAGGTCCCGAAGGGACTGCTGGAGGATCACCGAAGAGACCTCGCCGAGCCACGCCCGCTCGGGCGTCTTCTTCGCGGCCGTGAGCCGCTTGGACAGCTCACCGGAGGTGACGAACGGCAGCCCGGCGGCACGCGCGTCCTCAACGACGCGCAACGCGTCGTTGAAGACCACCCGTGCGCACCCGAACGCCTTGGCCAGCGACTGACGCTGACCGGCGCTTGGGTACACGCGGAATGAGTACCGAAGCTGCATAACCAAGATCGTATCATTGGTTTATGTCGCCACGCTGGAACCCAAATCCCGATGTGCGTATGGGCCGTCACGTCGTCTACAACTTGCACGTCCACTTGGTTTTCGTCACGAAGTACCGGCGCAAAGCCATGACGGACGCCATGCTGACGCGCTGCGAGGCGATCATGCGGGAGGTGTGCACGGACTTCGAGGCCGAGCTGAAGCAGTTCAACGGCGAGGACGACCATGTGCACCTCTTGGTGCACTACCCGCCGAAGGTCCAGCTCTCCAAGCTGGTCAACTCCCTCAAGGGCGTCTCCGCCCGGCTCCTGCGCAAGGAGTACGACAGCCACGTCCGCCGGTACCTGTGGGGCGGCCACTTCTGGTCCGGCTCCTACTTCGCCGGAAGCTGCGGCGGGGCACCCCTGACCGTCGTCAAGCAGTACATCGAGAATCAGAAACGCCCTGTGGGCTGAGGTGAACAGTGCGGCCCCGTGCCCACAGCGCGGGTCAGAGTAGTTCTGAGATGGCCTTCACCGCCGCCCTAAAGGGCGGAGCACTGGCCAAGATCAAAGGTAGATGAGCCTGGCCGACCGCCAATGCCGGAAAGTTATGATCCATACTGGTTTGTCAAGCAGCTCGGCGAGTCGGCGTGTTCGTGGCGGCGAGCGGCCTCGCGGGGGCGGCCGGCATGGGCTGTTCGGGGAGTCGGTAGGTTGTGGGCGCGGTCTTGACCAGCAGGTTCTTGTGTGCCCAGGCGCTGAGGTGTTGTGCGAGGGTGCTGTGTTTGACGGTGTTCAGCGCAGCGGTGATCTCACGGGCGTGCCAGGGGCGGTGAGGATCGGTGGCCATGACCGCGAGGACGTCTTTAGGGTGGACGGCGAGCTTGGAGGGCTGTGGCGGTCCGTCCGGGATCTTGAAGGTGGCCGGTCTGGTCTTGATGAGGATCTGACGCCTGGACCAACGGATCAGCTCGCCGGTCAGGTCGCTGCGGTCCAGCCGTAGCAGGGTGGCCAGTTCGATGGCCCGCCACTCACGCTCCGGAGCGGTGCCCATCGCGGCGAGCACATCCTCGAGCCTGCTGGTGTGCATCGGGACCGCGGGCGGCAGCAGCGTCTGGGCCGTCACGGGCGGGTCCTGCTGCGGGGCCGGGTTCCGGCCGGGCCGGCCGGGCGGAGCTGCTGTCGGTGCGGGGGCGGAAGTGTCCTGCTGAGGGAAGTGGACGATGATGTCGGGGGCGGTGACCGGGGTGCTGACGCAGGGGCGGTCCTCGTCGGACCGGTGGTGTCCGTAACGAGCGGAGACGCCCTTGACGGTGCGCGCGCTGATCCGTGGTCGGCGCGGCGGCAGCAGGGCGCCGGTGACCGCCTCGGTGATCGGGCCGGTCAGCTCGCTGTCGGCGCCGGGCACGATGGTGGCGCCACGGGTGACACTGTCGCGGGCGGCGGCCAGGGCCGCGGTGAAGCAGGCCCGGTCCGGATCGCATCCGGGTACGGCATCGGTGGCGTCCAGCATCGCCATCCGCAAAAGCTGGTGGACCGTCAGCAGCGCCCACATCTCCTGACGCAGGCCCTGAGGGTCACCCGAGCGCAGCACGCGGCCCTTGAGCATGGTGTGACGGATCGCCAGGAACGCTACCTCGATCTCCCACCGCTGGTGGTAGAGGGCCAGCAGGTCTTCGGTCGGGTGGCGGCGCACATCGGTCAGTGTGGTCACCAGCCGGTACTCGCCCCGGTGGGTGCTGCCGTCCGCGCAGGTGACGGTGACGGTCGCGGCGATGACACGGACCGGGACCCCCGCGATGACCGACAGGAAGGAACCGTCGGCCAGGACCTGCAGCACGGCGGGCCTGCGCGAGGAGCAGATCCGCAGCAGCAGCGCAGCCCGTGAGGCGTGCACGGCGCGGATGAAGGCGTTCGCGTCGAAGCCGCGGTCGGCGAGCACCACCATGTCCTGCCGCAGGTGGCCGACCAGCTGCAGGGCAGCCTCCACCTCACCGCGATACGGTCCGACGACCGCGCCCAGCAGGGCCCGCGTCCCGGTCTCCGCCAGGGCCATCACCGCCAGCAGCGGGTAGGCGGCCACCCCGGCGGCGACCTTGTACCGGCCCAGCCAGGCCACGTTGTCGCCGGTCTCGGGGACCCGGGTGGACCGGCAGCCGTCGAACGCGACCGTGCGCAGACCCCGCGAGGACACACCCCTCGTGCACGGACGGCCCAGTGGACCTGCCACAACCTCGAACAACTGCCGTAGCGGGTCCGGTCCCACCCGCCGACGCACACAGGCCAGACCCGCCGCGGTCACCGACGCCACGAGGCGTTCTGCCTGCCGCAACGCTCCGGCCAGGGTGTCCCACAGGACGCGGACACTATAGTGGGTCGAATCGGGGGCGTCTCGACCAGGCAACCGGCGTCGCCTGGGCCGTCGTCAGCTTCATTACGATAGGGGCATAGCTGCCCATAGGTGGTCGCGTCGTCCTGCTTGACCGCCAAGTGTTGCGCTTTATAGGCGTGCATATGATTCCAGGTATGACCCCCCTGTCGCGCGAGGCGGTCTGCGGTTGCCGTTTGGTGGCCTTCCGTGCTCGGTCCGGCATCAACTAGGGGCGGCCGCTCCGGGAGATCGCTTGCGGCGGCACAGGTGGTTCGTTGTGTGGCCGTGGGAAATGGTCGTGGATCCGCCTGGCTAGGGCGGGCGGAAGCGGCCCCACTGAGGCGTCTTGGTTCTAGAGGTGGTTGCAGCACCTGACCCTCGGGGTTGTTGCAATGACCAAGCCGCGTCGGAAGCCGATAATCGCCGACCTGCCCCGCGCCGGGCATCATAGTGCAGCAGACTCATTCCCCCACGGCCTTCGTGCTGGTCAAGTGCCTCTTTGGTCGGAGCACAGGATCAGACGAAGGCCGTGTTCACGTTCGGGGAATCCTCGGACGAACGATCATGTTCGAGGGCGTCGTTCGAGGAAAAGGCGAGCCGATCTACGGCAACGGCAGGCGACGCTGCCGCCAGCCATGTACCCAGTTGTGCTGGACAGCTCAAGCACAGCACTCCGAGCCAGACAGCCTCGTAGCGGTGATTAAGATTGGCGCTGCTTGCGCCGCGCCGCTGGGAAAGTGACACCGAGGACGCCGCCTGTGCCACTGCCGAGCACCAGGCCGATCGCCATGTTGTCGAAGACAGCCAGGCCGAGCACGAGCCCGACTGTGATGCCGATCAGCATGCCTACAACAAGCCCTGTGCTGATGGACGGTACTCCGACGTCCTCGTTGTTCGTCACACGATCATTGTGCCGAACGAGCCTTCGGGGACGAGATCCGATACGGCCAACCTTTGAAGTAGGCCAGACCTTAAAGAACAAGATTGGTGTGTGTCTCCGAACCCGAACCGGAAGCTCAGTGGCTTGATGGACGAACAGGACGGCTGTGAGGCCGCTCAGCGATGTGTCATGTGCCCGTCCGGCAATCAGCGTGCGACGCTGCGCATCAGTCCCTCAAGGTCGCGTTCGCCAGCCGGTGTCTGTGCCCCCTCCTGCAGGCCCTTGCTGATCAGATGCTGAGCGGTCGGCAGACTGAACGTGGAAGCCCAGGCATGGTTCTCACGCAGGAGTCCTTCCTTGAAGTCTTCGGCGGGCAGCGAGTGCTTGGCTGCTTCGATGACACCGACGGGCAGCGCGGCGATGTTACGGGCGACACGGTCGACGTGCTCGTCGAGTTCGTCGGCCGGCAGGGCCCGGTTGATCCAGCCGTAGGACGCTGCGGTCTCGGCATCGAACAATTCGGCGGTGAGGATCACCTCCAGTGCGCGGTTGCGACCCACGCGGTCCCGGAGGTACTGCGTTCCGCCTCCGCCGGGGATGATGCCCATCAGCGCTTCGATCTGACCGAGTCCGGCAGTCTCGACAGCGGCGAACGTCATGTCCGCTGCGGCCACGAATTCCGCCCCGCCTCCGCGGGCCTTCCCGGCGAGCTTCACGATGGTCACCTGGGGCTGGTGGCGGATCAGCTCACCAATCGCCTGGAACACGTTGACGTCCGCCGGCGCGGATGCGGCGAGTTCCTGGAGGACGTCCATCTCCTCGCCGACGTGCATGTCCACGTGAGCGATGAAGAATTCCGGGTCGGCGCTCGAGAAGACGATCACGCGGACGGAAGGATCGTCCTTGAGGCCCGTCAGCACC
Organism: Streptomyces sp. 4N124; assembly: GCF_052245395.1. Classification (NCBI taxonomy): domain Bacteria; kingdom Bacillati; phylum Actinomycetota; class Actinomycetes; order Kitasatosporales; family Streptomycetaceae; genus Streptomyces; species Streptomyces sp. 4N124. The sequence continues at coordinate 57,545 of NZ_JBQQBS010000003.1, read as the reverse complement.
GTCCGCAGCTCACGCATCATAGTCGTTCCGAGCGCGTTCACCGGGGGATTGTCGAGGACGATCCGGGCGACGCCGTGTTCGCTGCTCACGCGCAGGGTCGAGTAGGCATCGTTCGTCATGAGGTTCTCCGTAGGTTACCGCTGGGCATGTAGGTTTGCAGTGCATACCTACCGTCGGCGACGGCGCTCAGATGGTCAAGAACGCACTTTGGGAGCACCTAGGATCATGAAGGACACCGATCTGCACGGCGTTGACACCGAAACACGAACGGTTTTCCGGGCGGACTGCCCCAGCCGACCGATCCTCGACCAGATAGCGGACAAGTGGTCGATGATGGTGATGGCGCTGCTGGAGCGGCCCACCCGGTTCAATGAACTGAAGCGAGGTCTAGAGGGCATCACGCAACGTGTCCTCACCCAGACACTGCGCCGTCTCGAGCGCAACGGCATGATTCAGCGCACGGTGCTGCCGACCTCACCGGTCGGCGTCGAGTACTCGCTCACACCCCTGGGCGAGTCCTTGCGCGAACCGTTCGGCCTGCTCTACGACTGGACCGTCGAGCACAGCGGAGAGATCCAGAACTGCCAGCGGGCGTACGACACCAGGGCTGACGCTTAACCGCCTGCGATGGCATCTCAGTGGGGCCGCTGACGCCCGCCCTAGTCAATCCGCCTGCCGGCTTGCGGCGCGTGTTCGCTGAAGGCCGGCCGCTGTGACCGAGGAGGAAGGGCCGCTCCCTGCTGGTAATTGCCAGTACGGCGACGCGGTGTCCCTGGAGTGCCCAGACGGCTCCCATTTCGGTTGCGACCGCGTGCAGTTCAACGGAATCAATTCTGTTCGGGACATGATCCAGTGAGATCAGGCCAACCACTTGTACGCCAGGGGTCTGAGAGCGGTCCCGCCGGAGGTCGGTGCCCCGATGCGGCCGGGTGGGAGGCAAGGGGTCTCCGAGGGCGAGCAGTGGCCGCGGTGAGCGGCAGCCGCTGGAGGAACCAGCGGAGCGGGTATGAACGGTCAGGACTCCGTTCCAGCCTTCATGGTGGCTATGGCGACGCGTTTTGGGCTCTGGCACAGATCTTGGGGAGCGGTCGCGGAGCGTCACCGTTAGTAGGGTCATCTTACGGAAGTTGTTCGAATCCGATCAAAGTTACGGTTCACGGCTCCCGGGGCGGTTGGTGATGATGGCGCCGAAGTCGCGGACGAGCCCGACGGCGGCCTCCAGCCAGCTGGGGGAGGCTGCGCGTCCGGAGGAGTCCGAACGAGGCTCAGCCATGGATGGCTCGTGGTCGTACTGCTCCGGCGACGCTGGCGCTCTCTGAGCTGGCCGTGAAACGGCCGGTGAAAGACCCTTGGCAGCGCCCAAATTGCCATGCGGCCCCGTCCGTAGTGACAGGATGGAGACGCTGTCGATCAGCGCGGCGGGAGGGGGAGCGACGAGGTGACAGTGGTCGAGTACATGCTGATCGGAGGGGCGGGCGGGGCGCTGATCGAAGCAGTCGCCTTCTTCAACCGGCTGGGCGAATGGCGCGCGGCTCGGCTGACGCCAACGGGCAACATACGCAGGAACCCTCCCAGCTTTCTCAACTTCATTGACTTGCCGCCCGTGGTTGCCATCGCTGTGGCGCGACTGGTGCTCGGTGGCGCTGCTGCCACGGCGTACGGGACCAGTGGCCAGGCCACTGGGACATTGGGCGCCCTGACGGTTGGAGCCGCAGCACCCGCCCTGCTCCAACAGCTAGGTCAGATCCGCCAGATCCGCGAGGCGGTAACTCAGCCCGCGACTCAGCAGCCAGGCGTGCAGCAGACGCTTGCGGACACGTCGGCCAATACGATGGAAGAGCCAGCCCCGGAAGCTGCCGAAGAGGGTGGAATCGCATGAGCAGCAATAGCGGTGACGATCTGACCTTCAGCCGGAAGGTCGTCGGCGGCCTCATCGGGGCCATCACCAACACCCACAGTGTCGAGTCGTACGCCCGCGCCACGGGCCATGCCCATACTGCGGCTATGGATGAGGCCACCGCTGAACTGCTGCGCGCAGTGCGGGAACTGCAGGCTGATCTGCAACGGGTGCGCGCCACTGAGCAGACGGCCGCCCTGGTCGCGGCGCTGGCCGAAACCGAGGAGGAGATCACCATCACGGGGCAGGCGGGACCGATACGCCGGGAACGCCTGCGGGAACTGCTTTCGGACTCACAGGCGTTGATGAACATTTTGGCTTCAGCTGGTGCGTTGGCCGGGTTGCTGGGGATGTGAGCGGGTGTTCTGCGAGAGTTCGGTGGTTCTCGTCGCGCTGAGGGCGGTTTGTTCGGTCCAGGGCGGCTAGGGCGTCCATCGGGTGGCGCTCGGGGAGGCGGTGGGGCCGTCACTGGAGCAGGACCATTTTGCGGAGCAGTTCGAATCCGGCTCGTCCGTGCAACTGCCTCTTGATCTTTTTCACCCTGTTCACGGCGCCCTCGGTGCCGCCTGAGCTCCAGTGCACGGTGAGTCCTGCGATCACGGCTTCCAGGTCGGTGGCGAGTCCATGGGCGAAGCCGGTGATCCCGGGCACCTGTGCGAGACGGGCGGTGTCGATCCACTCCGGCAGGTCGCTGCCGGTGCGATGGGCGAGCATCTGCGTGAAGTCCCGTACCAGGCTGAGGCTTTGATCCAGCTCGGGGCAGCTGTCGAGAACGGCCTTCAGCTGAGCGGTTTCGTCTTCGGCGAGCGTGTCCGGGTGGCGGGTGATCCAACCGACGACGGTGCGTACAGATAGCGTTGCGGCGGCGGGCGCCGGTGAGTCGGGCCATTGCAGGCGTCTGCGGGCCCAGTCCCGCAGGCTGGTGTAGGGCACTCGGTAGCCACGGGCGGCAAGTTCCTCGCGCAGATCCTTGATGGTGATCGTGCCGTCCGTCTCGTCGATGCGCTGTTGCAGATAGGGCTGGTGCACGTCGAGGCGACTGGGGCGGGTCCGGCGCCCGGTGACCATGTCCTGCCAGCGGGCGGCCCGCGCATACCGCTGGACGGTGTGTCGTCCCCAGCCCAGGTGACGTGCGATGGCCCGCAACCCCATTCCCTCTCTCAACAGGCCGTGGACCAGGGCATGATGGGCGCACGTTCGCTCGGCGCGACTACCGGTCGGCACCAGAGTGCCGGGCAAATCGGCCTCGCTGTGGTCGGTCTTCGAGTCCACGGCCGCGTGGTCCACCGACAGAGGCACGACGGTGCGCAGGCAGTCGCGATGCGCTGCGGTCACCTTCTCGACAGCCTGGCCGAGGTTCTGGCAGTCGAGCTCAACAAGGTCGCGGCTGTAAACCAGAGGCGGTCTAGTCCGCCCGCCTTGCCCGTATTCCGGTGTTCGCGGCGGCCGTTCCTTGTGGGTCAAACGACCGGCACACTCAGCGGCCGAGCCGGGCTACGGTGCCCGTGGTACGGGGCTGACAGCGGAACGCAGGGTGGGCGGGTGTGTGATCCGGTGTTAACTCCGGTGTCGAGAATGTTTGTTGACACTTTGACCACCGCTGTCCGCCGCATGACAGTTATGCGGCCGCCTCCCGGGGGCCCACCGGCCCCTGTCTCATCGCAGCACGTTTCCGTTCCACCACATCAAGCGAGTGAGAGGAAACAGCAATGCGTCTCAGATCCATGATGGCCGCCACTGCCCTGGCGGGCGCGGCGGCGTTCGGGGCCGTTGCCCCGGCCGAGGCGGCGCCGAGCACCGCGTCCGGCAACGTCGGCGTCCAGTACGTCGTAAACGCGGTGTTCTACGAGCACAGGAACTATGGCGGTTCGACGTTGACGTCGGCCGGGGACTACGGCTGTGACACCAACAGCGACGTGGACTGGCAGCGCAGCTCGATGCCCAGCGCCTGGAATGACGAGGTCTCGTCCTGGCATGGTTTCTCGAACTGCCAGGCCAGAATCTACGAGTTCACCAACTTCGCCGGAGCGTCTTACGGGGCCTACACCAACTCCAACTACGTGGGCGACGCGATGAACGACGAAGCCTCCTCGTACAAGCACTACTGACGCATCCCGCAGCACACAGCCGATCCGCAGCTGAACCGTCCGGTCGTCCGGAGGGGGTAGTCGCGGTCGTGCACCGTAAGCGGTGGCGCCGACGGCCGATATCCGCCGGCGCCACTGGGCGGAAGTTTCCCAGAAGGTCTCCCACCCGGAGGATTGGAGTCCAGTGAGCCGGATCCGGTTCCGCAGTGCGTCGTCGGTCGTGGTCCTGGCCGCTCTTCTCTCCGGTTGCTCGGGGGACGGTGACGGGAACGGTGGGCCCGTACCCGATCTCGGGGAGATACCGCGGGTGCGGAGCAGCGCCGACATACCCGATCTGCCGATGGACGCGTACACGCTCACCAAGGAGCAGTACCAGACGTACCTGAAGACACAGCGGTCCCTCATCCGGCAGTGCATGTCCCGCTTCGGCTTCGACTTCCGGGCCATGGACGCCGTACTCGACTCCGGGGAGGTGCCGGACCTCCGCCCCGACAAGACCCGTTACTACTTCGTCATCGACGCGGACACGGCCGCTGCGTCCGGCTACAGGGCGCCCGACCGGGACCGTCGCGTCGAGGACGACGACGGCGAGGGTGAGGACACCACGCCCACCGAGGCCGAGCGTGGCGTGCTGGTGGGCAGCAACGCCGGCGAGCGGCTCGGCGGCGAGCAGGTCCCGAAGGGCGGCTGTCAGGGCGAGGCGAACCACGAGACCCTCGGTGAGGACGGGACGGATGCCTTTCTCCAGGTGCCCAACGACCGCGTCGGACCCCGGTCCCGCGCGGACGCCGACGAGCGGGTCAAGGAGGTCTTCCGCAAGTGGAGCGCCTGTATGAAGGATTCGGGCTACGACTACGACGACCCGATGCAAGCGAACGACGACGACCGGTGGGGCCCTGCCGCGCCCGCAGGCCAGGCGGAGATCCAGGTGGCCAAGGCGGATGTCGCCTGCAAGCACAAGACCAACCTCGTCGGAGTCTGGTGGGCGGTGCAGGCCGCCTATGAGAAGCAGTACGTCGAGGACAACGCCGAGCGTATGGCCGATGTGAAGCGGACCATCGACGTCGTGCTGCGCAATTCGGCGCGACTGGCGGGCAGCGGTGTCTGAACAGAAGACCGACACGTCCGCGGATGCGGATTCCGGCACGGTGCTCGCACGGCGGAGGCGTCTGCTGATCGTCGTGGCCGCGGGGGCGGTGCTGCTGTCGGCCGGAGGCATAGGCGCCGCCACGATGGTCAAGTCCCCCGCGGAGCGGGCGGCTTCGCAGGGGCCGCCCCCGGCGGACGTGCTCACCGCCCCCGTCGAACACCGGGTACTCGAGGACTCCGTGGTGCTGCGCGGCACCGTACAGGCTGATCAGACCTCTGAGATCACGGCAGTGTCGGGCGGGGGCGGGGACGCGGTTCGCGCGGTGGTGACCCGGACCCCGCTGCGGGAGGGCGCCACCGTACGAGCCGGCTCGGTGCTGGTCGAGATCTCCGGCCGGCCGCTTTTCGCCCTGCCGGGAACCCTCCCCGCCTACCGGGACCTGAAGCCCGGTGCGCGCGGCGCGGACGTCGCGCAACTACAGCGCGCGCTGGACGGCCTCGGGCACGGATCCGCCGCCGATGAAGAAGGCGTCTTCGGCGCGGGGACCAAGCGGGCACTCACGGCCTTCTATGCCTCCCGTGGCTACGAGCCGCTGCCCGCCGGAGCCGACGGCGGCGCTGAACTGACCGCCGCGCAGCGGGCAGTGACCCAGGCCGAACGCGCCTGGGAGGACGCCCCGAAGGGCAAGGAGAAGACCAGAGCAGCGGAGGACCTGGCCGCCGCACGCGCCGAACTCGCCGCACTGGCGGCGGCCGACGGTCCGATGCTGCCCGCCGCCGAGGTGGCATTCCTGCGGGGATTCCCCGCCCGGGTCGACCGGCTGCGGACGCGGGTCGGCGCCGAGACCGCGGCCGGTGCGGAATTCCTCACCGTCTCCGCCGGTGACCTCGTCGTCCAGGGTGAGCTCGGGCCGGAGCAACACGATCTCATCCGGGCGGGGCAGCACGTGGAGATCCTCTCGGAGGCCACCGGCGCCACGGCCGAGGGCACCCTCGCCACGGTGTCCGACGAGGCGAACCAGGATGACGGCGGCGAGGGCGACGGGGACGGCGCGGGGGAGGGCAGCGGGGGCGGGGGCGGCTACCGGGTACTGGTCAAGCCCGTGAAGAGGCTGCCCGCCGAGCTCGCCGGGCAGGATGTCCGGCTGACCGTGACCGCAGGCTCCTCGCGGGGAAAGGTACTGATCGTGCCGGTCGCCGCGATCTCCGCGGGCGCGGACGGCAAGACCGTCGTCACGGTGTACGGGGCGGGCGGACAGCGGCGCCGGACGGAGGTGGCCACGGGCACCGAAGGCGACGGATTCGTTGCCGTACGGCCGCTCAGCGGGGGCCGGCTGCGCGCGGGCGACCGTGTGATCGTCGGCGTGGCAGGCAGGGAGGGTGAGGGAGCCGGATGACCGTACCCGTACCCGCCGAAGCAACTGTGCCCGTTCTGGAACTGCGCGCCGCGGCGCTCACCTATCCGGGGCCGCCGCCGGTCGAGGCCCTCAAGCCGTGCGATCTGCGGATCGAGCGCGGCGAGTACGTCACCGTCGTCGGTCCCTCCGGCTCCGGGAAGTCGACCTTCCTCAACATCGCCGGGCTGCTCGACACCCCGACCGCGGGCGCCTGTCTGCTGGACGGCCATGACACGGGCTCGCTGAAGGACGCCGAGCGCACGGCACTGCGCGGGCGCCGGATCGGCTTCGTCTTCCAGTCCTTCCATCTGCTGCCCCACCGCAGTGCTCGCGAGAACGTCGAGCTGGCCATGGTGTATGGGGGACGCGTGCGGCGCGCCCAACGGGCGGCGCACGCACGGGAGGCGCTGGAGCGGGTCGGGCTCGGTCCGCGTGTCGACGCGCTGCCCACCCGGCTCTCGGGCGGCGAGCGACAGCGCGTGGCCGTCGCCCGGGCGCTCGTGGCCCGCCCCTCGCTGCTGCTGTGCGACGAGCCGACCGGGAATCTGGACACGGCGACCGCCGAGTCCGTGCTGCGGCTCCTCGACGAACTGCACGGCGACGGCATGACGCTGGTTGTGATCACCCATGACCCCGCCGTCGCTGCACGGGCGCGGCGCACCATCACCATCCGGGACGGCGTGCTGAGCGAGCAGAGTGAGCGTGCGGCATGAGGTTCCGCGTCAGAGCCGGCAAGTCCGGCAGAGCGTCCGAAGGGCCCGGGGAGCGGCCCGGGCAACGCGCCGGCGAGCCGCTGTCCGGAGATCTCCCGTCGGCCGTCGGCGCCGTCGGCGAGCGCTCCCGCTTCGCGCTGCGTGATCTGTTCGCCGAGGCCGTCGCCGGAGTCCTCCAGCGCCCCGGCCGCTCCGCCCTCACGGCGCTGGGAACCGTGCTGGGAGTCGGTACCTTCGTGGCCATTCTCGGTCTGACCGCGACAGCCTCCTCCCAGATCGACTCCCGCTTCAACTCCCTGACCGCGACCGAAGTGACCATCGAGGACACCGGTGGCGACCAGCCCGTCAAACCGGCCCTCTCGTTCCCCGGCGACGCCGACCGTCGTGTCGAACGCCTCCACGGCGTCGAGGCCGCCGGTGTCTACTGGACCGTCGATGCCCCCGCCGCCCGCCGGGTGCGTGCCGCACCGGTCGGGGACGGAGCACGGGGTGACGAGGTCCCGGTACTCGCCGCGTCCTCCGGCGTCCTCAGAGCCGCCCGGGCGACCCTCCAGCAGGGCAGGATCTTCGACTCCTGGCACGACAAGGAGCAGCAGCAGGTCGCCGTGATCGGCGCCGGCACGGCGGCCCGGCTCGGTATCACCACCCTCGACACCCGGCCCGCCGTCTTCATCGGCGAGATCCCCTTCTCGGTCATCGGCATCGTCGGCGATGTCGACCGCAAGGCAGATCTGCTGCTCTCCGTCGTCGTGCCGCGTTCGACGGCGACCGCGCTGTGGGGCCCTCCCACGCAGAGCCGGGCCGGCATGCTGATCTCCACCCGGGTCGGTGCGGCCGTCCAGATCGCCGAGGAGGCCCCGATCGCACTGCGCCCGGATCAGCCGGGCCACTTCAAGGCCGTTCCGCCCCCCGACCCGCGGTCCCTGCGCACCTCGGTCACCTCCGATCTGGACCAGCTCTTTCTCGTACTCGCCGCGATCTGTCTGGTCATCGGAGCCGTGGGGATCGCCAACACGACGCTCGTCGCCGTGCTGGAACGCACCGGGGAGATCGGCCTGCGGCGTTCACTGGGCGCCAGGGGCCGTCACATCCTGGGCCAGTTCCTCGCGGAGTCCGGGGCACTGGGCGTGCTGGGCGGACTGGTCGGTACCTCGCTCGGGGTGCTCACCGTGCTCACCGTCGCCCTCGTACGGAACTGGACGGCCGTCATCCATCCCGGCACCGTCGCCGCCGCTCCGCTGATCGGGCTCGCCACGGGCGTGCTCGCCGGGCTCTATCCGGCCTGGCGGGCCTCCCGTATCGAGCCTGCCGAGGCATTGCGCAGGTAACACGGCCCGGCTGAACCTGTCGTGACCCCTGGCGACCCGCTCGCAGAACGTGCACCGCTTCCGTCGCGGAATCGCCCCCCCGCCGCACCGGCTAGTACGCCATCAGCGTGCCGCTGCAGTCCATACTCGTCGTCACCCACAACTGACCGGAGCCGGACGTCTGGCCCTGGACGCCGCGGACACGCACTACCTCGCTCCGCTTCGACAAGCTTCCACAGCTCAGGCGGGCGCGGCATGCGTCACTCTTTGGCACAGGCATATTCGCGGCAGATTAACGGCAAGGGTCGCCTCCCGTCGGCCCGACTTCGTGGCGGCGCTTGGTGCCGGGGGTTGGCGTCCCGTCCCTGATCGAGGGGCATGATCCATGGCTTGCTAGTCTTCGGCCATGTTGCGCTTAGATCAGGCGTCGCGCGCCCGCGTCGTAGTCGCGGGGATGGGCGATGCCGGACTTTTGGCCGCCATCAACCTGGTCCGCCATCGACGCCTCGTCGACGTGGTGGGTGTCTCCAGCAAGCCGGGCCTGATCAGTGGACAGAGTCTGGGGTGGCGGCTGGCCCGGCCCGAAGAATGGGTGACCCGGTTCAACATCTCCTACGACCGCTTTCGGGTCCTGGACCGCGCGCGCTTGGTGCATGGCTCGCTGACCGGCCTCGATACGGATGCCCGTACGGTCACCGTGAGGTCGGCTGACGGCACTACGACACGCGAACCGTACGACGCGCTTGTGCTCGCCACAGGCGTGAGTAATGGTTTTTGGCGTCAGCCCGAGCTGCAGGACCAGAGTGAGATCGACAAGGGGCTGCGCGACATGCACGCCCGGTTCGCCGCCGCTGATTCCATCGCTATCGTCGGTGGGGGTGCGACAGCGGTGGGCAGCGCTGCGCAGCTCGCCGAGGCGTTTCCCGCCGCACGGATCGACCTGTATTTCCCCGGAGATCGTGCCCTCACCAGCCATCATCCCGACGTCTGGAACGCGGTGAGGGCGCGGCTCGAACGGCTCCGCGTTCATCTGTACCCAGGTCACCGTGCAGAGCTGCCGGCCGATCTGTCACCGGCGGCGGGGCCCGTTACCTTCGTCACCGGCCAGCCCCCCGCCGAGGCAGGACTCGTCCTCTGGGCAGTCGGCCGGGCCCGCCCGAACACCGCATGGCTGCCCGAGGACCTGCTCGACCCGCACGGATACGTCCGCGTGGGCGCAGACCTGCGAACGCCCGATCACGACCGCATCTGGGCCGTGGGCGACGTAGCAGCCAGCGATTCCCTGCGTGGTTCGGCCCGCAACGGAGGCCCCGCATTGGTCGCGCGCAACGTCGTGGCCGCACTGCGTGGAAAACCCGGCCGTGACTTGCAGATCCGGGGGCACGCACAAGGGGCCGTTCTCGGGCCCCTGCAGGACGGTCTTGAGATCTTCTCCTACGCCGGCCGCCGCGTCCGCATACCTCGTCGACCCTATTTCGCCTTGGAGCGTTATCTGGAGGGCCCGTTCGTTTACGGCGGGATTCGCCCGGCTTCTTCGCAGGTAGCGGACTCCGTGAAGCAATAGGTTCTCTGACCTGACGGTCGGTGGGGTCTGCCCTCTCATGGTGGGTTTGCGCGGGGCTCTGTGAAGTGCGCTTTTACTGAGCTTGAACTCATGATTGGCGTTGAGGTGAGGGACAGACCCCCTGCCGGTCGAGGACGGCGCGCTTGGCGGAGTGCTGTCCCACTACTCGATGATCCATACCCCACCTGGAGAATTGCCCGCGCTGCTCGCCGAGCAGGTGCGTGTCCTGGCACCAGGGGGCCTGCTCCGCCGCCCACATCGGACGTGCCGAACGAGCCCTCGGCCTGGACTTCGCCGACGTCCGCTCCCGCGCCGCCGTCCACCTGGCCCTCGCCCTCACCAACGCCTGCACCACACCCGAACCCGACGAGCCCCAACCACCGCCCAGCCTGGACGACTTGCTGCACACCGAACGCGCGGCGGTCTGGGCCCGAGGGTTCCGGCCCCTGCACGCTCCGCAGCGCCGCACTCTTCAAGCGTGGATCGACGCCAACACCGACGCCCAGCAGGCCGCCGCCCGCCTCGGCATCAACCGCTACACCGTCCGCGCCCACCTCCGCACCGCCGAGGCCCAGCTGGGCCGCGATCTGCTCACCTCTGGCGCCGGCATCCACGACGTCGTCCACGCCCTCCATATCGACGCCGCCCGGGTGATATGAGCATCGTGCACAACCGGCGCCCGCAATTGAGCACCCTGCACATTGGTCCGCGGATAAGGCGTCTCCTACGGTCGTAGTGACGGACCGTCGATTGCACGTGCGCACGCCTGCTGACCGATTTCGTTCAGAGGAGTTGGGATGACCCGAGTACGCCGTGTTCTCGCCACGTTTGCCGTAGCAGCGGCTTTCATGGGCGCTGCTGCTGTCCGTCGTTCACAACTTGGCCATTCTCGCGAGAACGTGTCTTCCATGAGTCGGACCAGGGGCTGATTTGCCCTCGGCCTTGGGCGTATGACCGCTCGGCGGGTGGTCGGATCTTTCACACCGTCGTGCTTGGAGAGCCGACTGCTGGCCAACCTGGTAGGCAGTCCCCGCGGAAGGGGTAATCATGGTGACGATGAGATCGCTGCGGCCTTCGGTGGCGGTCTCCGGTGAGCGTGAATGCCAAATCACTGGTTCCACAGGCCCGCTGTCCAGCGGCCCCTGCCGGGACATGAAGTGGGCCGGAGTTGCGTTACCTCGCCTGGCAATCTGCATGGTCCACCTGCCTCGTTACCGGGACTGCCCGGGCCGACCCGCTTGGCTTGGGAATCGAAGTGGTCATCGCCACCGACAGCTGCGGCACAGGCTCAGCGCGGCCAGAACAACGACCGGGGCGTCGACGGGATGCTCCGGCATCCGCATGATCAGCGGGGCGAGCCGAACGGCGCGCCGTCGCGGTACCTCCGAATGGGAGGCCTGCTCCGCGGCGGCGCAACAACTACGTCGCTCGGGCACGTTCGCTACTTGCCCGGCTCAGCCGCACATGCCTAGTCGTATGCGGGGCGTTGCCCGGTAGTCAGGAATGTTGTGACCAGGTCGCTCGCGCACTTGTTGCCGCCGGACGGGTAGACGCCGTGGCCGCCCTGGTCAACGGTCACCATCGTGGCCCGCTTGCCCAGTGCTCCGCGCAGCTTCCTGGCGCCGGCCAGCGGTGTCCCGGGGTCACGCTCGTTCTGCACGAGGAGGATGTTCGAAGGTCCCCGGCGTCCAACCTCCACCGGCGGCTCAAAGTCCTTGTCCGGCCAGAAGGCACAGGGTCCGATGTTGGCAGTAGACCCACCCAGCTTCGGATACAGCAGGCGGTCCACTGCGACGTCACGCTGGTACTCGCTCACCTTTGTCGGCCAGCGCCTGTCCGCGCACAGCACATAGAGACGGGCTGCCATGGAGTTCGCCGCGTTCGGCGGCGGAGGGGACGACACCGGCTTGCCCTGGTCGAGTGCTTGCCAGGTCTTCGCCCACGCCGGCATGAGCGCGTCGGAGTAGAGGTGATCCAACGTCCTCCCGCGGAACGATGTCCCGTTGATGCCGCTGACCGGTCGTTCATCCAGTCGCTTGGCGAGTTCGAAGAACTTGGCGGTCACCTGCCTGGGAGTGGCGCCCAGTCCGTATTCGGGATGCGCGGCCACGAACTCCGCAAATTCCGGGAAGCGCTCTTCCATTCCTCGGCCTACCAGCCGGAAAGCCGTCACGTCATAGCCACCGGGCCCCAGGTTGCTGTCGAGCACGATTCGGTCACCCCGCCCCGGGAAGAGAGTCCCGTAGACCGCACCAAGCGAGGTTCCGTATGAGGCACCCAGGTAGGAGATCTTGCTCTCGCCCAGAGCCGCCCGGATGCGGTCGATGTCCCGCGCGGTGTTCGCGGTCGTGGTGTGCGGCAGCATCCACGCGCTGTCTGACGCAGCGCACTGCCGGGCGATGGTGCGCGCGTACTTCGCCTCCCGGGTGACATCGGCGGCGGTATGGGCGTATGCCGGAAAGGCACCCCGTTCCTGTTGCTGCTGCGTCAGATCACAGCTCACCGGTGCGCTACGACCCGCGCCCCGAGGATCGAAGCCGATCACGTCGTAGGAGTCCAGCACCCGAGTGGGCAACCCGAAGGCCGCAAGGATGCCTGGATAGCTGAGTCCTCCCGCGCCGGGGCCGCCGGGATTGGTCAGTAGTACGCCTCGACGTTTGGAAGGCACTTGGCTGGCCAGCCTGGAGACTGCGATTTCGATCTGGCGACCGTCGGGCTTGCGATAGTCCAGCGGCACCTCGAGCGTCGCGCACTCCACACGCGGCATAGCAGCTTCCTTTGGACATGGACCCCACTCCAGGGAAGCCGGTTCCGCGGCCGATGCGTCCGGCGTCGCCGGGGACGCACACGCCATCGCGGTCACCGCGACCGTGGTGGCGGCGAGGACGAGAGCCAGTGTCTTCCTGTGTGGCCGGCGCCTGCTTCGGTGGACACGACGATGCTGGCAGGGCTCCCCTGCAGTGTCTGGGCCAGCAGTTGGAAGCCCGTGCCTGCTCGGTGAATCTTCTGGTGATGCCGACAGAGAAATGGTCGCCTCCGAGTTGCTTCAGGGTCTGTTCCGGTAGCGGGTATCCACGGAGCCACGGCAGTCCTAGAGGAGCACCGCCGGCAGGCCCATGTCCTGGCCGACGGGCACCGGACGAACGCAAGGCATCCGAGGCGGAAGTCCGTCGTGTCCCCGGCACCATCCCAGTTCAGTGAATGATGTCCCACAGCGAAAGACTGTCTCTTAGTGACACATCCGGCGCATCATCCTCCGGTCGGTTCCTCCACCGACTTTGGTCTAAGGGCTCGCAGAGAAGCACCATGTTGATTCTCTGCGAGCCCTTGGCGAACATTCGCTCGGACGGCCTCTTCGATTGGTGTCGAACCCGTGTTGAGTTCGAGGATCTGCCGACCGATAAGGGGTTCGTGGAGCAGTTCGGCGAGGGTACTGGCAACGTCGTCGCGCGTGATCTGGCCGTGGAACTCTGCGGGCCCCAGGGACACGGTGTCGGCTCCTGGGCCGTCGAGAAGCAGGGAGGGTCGGAGAATCAGCCAGTTCAGGTCACTGCGGCTGAGCGCGATGTCTGCGCCCTTCTTCACAGCGAAGTAGTACTCGACCTCCTCGCCGAGGTCGCGTTCCCGCCATGATTCCGGGAGCACTGAGACCAGGGCAAAGCGCTCGACACCGGCCAGGCGGGCCGCCTCGATCGCTTTCGCGACCCCATCGCCGTCAATGGCTTTCGTGACCTGCTTGCTACCGCCATTCGAACCGGCGCTGAAGACGATCGCGTCGACACCTCTGAACGATTCCGCCAGCTCTTCCACGGTCATGCTGGAGAGATCGCCGACTCGTGCGTTCATGCCTCGCGTCGCAAGCTCGGCCTGCTGGTCATCTCGGCGAACGAGCCCGCGGACGGCGTCTCCTCGCGAGCGCAGTTTCTGCGCGAGCAGGCTACCGACGCCGCCGGTGATGCCGATAATGAAAACGTCCACTATGGATGCTCCGTTCACTGAAAGCAACTCAAGTTTCGCGTGGAGCGGGTACCCCGTCCGCCTGTCCGCTCGCCTTTCGCATGGCACACACATGGTCTGCCGCAAGAGAGCTGGCACGGACAATCACGTCCAACTGAGCAGGGTTGTACAGCTCCGACATAGCATGCACAAATGTCTGCGCGGTGACGTATCCGCTCTTGGACAGGCGCGAAGCAGGGTCGCTTATCCAGGGATCGTCGATGAGATTCCGCGCGAGCCTTTCCACCAGAAGTTGCCGCGTCTCCTCGTCTGCGTCCGCCGGCAATCGATCGATGTCAGCACTGAGGTCATCGGTGTCCGCCTCCACCATCTTCTGAACGCCCGCCAATGCGTTCTGGTCGTGCAGATGTACGTAGATGTGGATCATCGAGCTGTCGGCCTCGGACAGCCGAGATGCCACGGACTCGAATCCGGCGGGGACGTCCGCCGGCGCGCCGTCGCGGAGGATTGCCGCGATGTCTGTCCGTGCCTTCTGGACGCGTTCGATGCGCCTCTGCAGTTCGGCGTCGAGGTCGCGCAGAACACCCGGTGTGCTGTCACTGCCAGCGCTGACGTCATCGATCTGTGAGAGCGGCACACCGAGCTCTGCGAGACGTCGGATGCGCAGCAGACTCACCAGGTGCCGCACCTCGTACTGCTTGTACCCGTTGTGCCGGCGCTCCGGTTCATCGAGCAGACCGAGACGGTGATAGTGGCGGATGGCGTTCACCGTAGTGTCCGCCAGATCAGCGAGCTGGCGAGTGCTCCACGGCATGTCGTATCCCTTCCGCGTTCGAGGGGGGTATGTGGCGCCTCAACATCAGTTCGGCGTCACATACGCCCCTCGTCGGTGGCGATGACGCGGTTCCGCGTCATGAGAAGCCGTCAGGGGAACAGCCGGTCATCCACCGTCACTTCGAGAGGAAGTCGCGCAGCGCGGTGTTGACCTCGTCGGCGTGTGTCCAGAGCAGGCCGTGCGGCGCTCCTTCGACCTCGACGTAGTCGGCCTCGGGGAGCGCCTTGTGGAATCGGCGCCCAGTGGCGTCGATCGGGAGGATGTTGTCCTTTGTTCCGTGCAGGATCAGTGCGGGCTTTCCGCTCGCGCGGACCGCCTCGACGTCGGCGCGGAAGTCCTCGATCCAGGCCGGAACCACAGCGTACGCAGCCACCGGAGCGCTGCGGATCGCGACGTTCCAGCTACCGGTCACGACCTCCTCGCTGATGCGGGTGCCGAGGTTCTCGTCGAGGTTGTAGAAGTCCGCGTAGAACTGCTTGTACCAGGCGTACCGATCCGCCTTCGCGGTCGCGGCGATGTCGTCGAAGACCTCCTGTGGCACCCCGTCGGGGTTGTCGTCGCGGGCGACGAGAAACGGTTCGAGCGAGGCGAGGAAGGCGAGCTTCGCGACACGCTCATGACCGTAGCGACTCACGTAGCGGGCGAGTTCCCCGGTTCCCATCGAGAAACCGACGAGGATGACATCCTGCAGGTCGAGGGTCTCAAGGACCGTGTTCAGGTCAGCGGCGAAGGTGTCGTAGTCGTAGCCGGAGTTCACCTTCGACGACTGGCCGAAGCCCCGACGGTCATAGGTGATGACCCGATAGCCCTGGGCCAGCAGCTCGCGCGTCTGACGTTCCCAGCTGTGCCCGTTCAGTGGGTAGCCGTGGATCAGGACGACCGGCTGCCCAGAACCCTGATCCTCGTAGTAGAGCTCGACCGGCGTACTGTTCTCCGTGCCGACGGTGATGTAACCCATGATTTCTTCCCCTTCTGGCCGACGAAACGAACGCCGACCGATCTCTGCATGTGGACTGTGTGTCATCGGAGGTGGGTCAGAGGTTTCGCGGCTCCGCATCGGCCTGCGGTGGGGCGCGAATCTCACCATGCGTGTTCAACCGATCTGACCTCCTCCCGCGGTCGCAGTGTGTAGGTCAGCGTGATCCACGTCGTCTACGACTGTGACTCGGCCACCATCGCCGGGGTCGGGATCGGGCATGATCGCTTCTGGGTCGACGAGGTAGACCTCGTGACCATTCAGCGTCAGTCGGCGTGCGACCTCCAGCAGCACGCGCCGTGCCACGTCGTCGATCGAATGGACCCGTGTCAGGTCCAAAGCCACCCTGACGGCCGAAGGCGAAATGCCCTCGGCTTCCTGCACAACTCTCTCGGCTCCGGCAAAGCCGATGCCACCTTGCAGTTGCAGGACCCGGAGCGCGTTCGGTCCGCTGCCGACGACATGGTTGGACCGCACGACGGCGCGCGCAGTGGCGGGGACCTCCATCACATGCAGACCCATGTCTGAAGAGAATCGTTCGAACAGTGACACCCCGCGAACGCTGTTCCCGTGACTGTCCAGTCGTGGTGAGAACGTGGCAATGCCGATCTGTCCGGGGAGCGCGCCTATCAGGCCCCCGGCCACCCCGCTCTTTGCCGGAATACCGACCTGGGTCGCCCAGTCGCCAGCGGCGTCATACATTCCACAGCTGAACATGACGCTCAGCACCTGACGCACCACCGGTTCCGGCACCACCTGCTCACCCGAGAGAGGGTTTATCCCACGGTTGGCCAACGTCGCGGCCATCATGGCCAGATCTCGCGTGGTTACGAGCACGGAACACTGGCGGGTGTAGCCGTCCACGACGGCCCTGGGATCCTCGGTGAGGATGTTGTGACTGCGGAGCATGTGCGCAATGGCGAGGTTGCGGTGCGCGTTCTCCATCTCTGACGCACATACAGCCTCATCCATCTTCAGTCGACGACCAGCGAACGCCGATAGGCCGTGGAGCACGCGTTCCACACGCTCTGCCGGATTTAGGTCCCCCGCGCCGACCAGCGAGTGTACGGTGATCGCACCGGCGTTGATCATGGGATTGAGAGGACGCCCCGTATCGCTTTCGAGAGAGATCTCGTTGAACGGCTCTCCGGACGGCTCGACACCGACCTTGGCGAGCACAGGGTCGAATCCGCGATCAGACAGGGCCAACGCGTATGCGAACGGCTTGGAGATCGATTGGATTGTGAACTCGATATCGATGTCACCGGCACCATAGACCTCTCCGCCAATCATGGCAAAGGTCGCTCCGAGGCGCTTGGGGTCCGCTGCTGCGAGCTCAGGAATGTATCCCGCCAGCTCTCCGGACGTGTCCGACTCCACATCTCCCAATACCTCGGCCAAATAGTCGGGAATGATTGGCCGCATTCATCCTCCATGCACAATTGCAATCTTCACGCTGTGGGAACCGCGTTGCGTGCGCCCTAGTATCGGGCTGCACCTGACAGCGCTTCGCGGCGTCACATTGTCGATGCGACCAGGGAGATGACCTCACGTTTCGCCGAGTGTGGCGCGCGTGATTACTCCTAAGAATGTGACGAGATCGAGCTCGTCCGTCACGGATGCGCCGGTTTTGGCAGTCAATTCCTGAGTCATCTGACTGTCTTTCTTCAGAGAGCGTCACGCAGTGGCCGCAGTGCTCCGGTCCGGCCGAGGTTCCGTTTTCGGTTACGAGCGCTCGAAGAGCTTTGTCGGAGCAGGGGTGGCGGTAAGAGCGCGAAGCTGATCGATGTCGACGTTGGCTCCGAAGGCGGGGGTTCCGGGCTCGAGCTGGACGCCCGCTGCGAGGTCGCCGATGGTGAGTGGGTCGAATCCGAGCGTGTCGATCAGTGCAGAGACGACGGTCAGATCCTCGGGCGAGTCACCGGCGATTGCGATCGCCTTGCGCTCGAGGCTGCCGGCTGGACGAGCCTCGTCCTCAAGGTCGTGGTAGCCCATGTGGTTGAGGGCTTTCACCACACGGGCGTTCGGTAGGAACCGCTGAACGACTTCGCTCGAAGCGGTATTGGGCGGGAGGATCGTGTCGGGGGGACCATCGATCTCCCACCAGTGGTTCATCGCGTCGATGACCAGCTTTCCTTCCAGCTCCGGGACGGGGAGGCTGCGGTGTTTGCCGAGCGGGAGAGCCAGGACCACCACGTCGGCGGCATCCGCGGCCTGGGCCGGCCACACGGCGGTCGCTCCGGGGGTGAGGATTCTGACGGTAAGCGCGATCTTGGAGGGGTCACCGGACCCTGAGATCAGAACCCGATAGCCGGCGGTGACCGCCAGGCGTGCCAGGACGGTGCCGACTTTCCCGGCTCCCAGGATCCCGATGGTGGTGACAGGGTTGGTCATCGCGTCGCTCCCGCCGTGGTCGCGGACTGCTCGGCCAGAAGTTCGCGGACCCGCGGGATGACCTGGGTGCCGTACAGCTCGACCGAACGCAGACGTGCGGAGGCTGAAACGGTGCCGGCGGCGGAGTAGATCAAGTCGAACCGGCCCGCGTTCAGGACCCGGATGGCATGGGCGATCTTGGTCGCGACCGTCTCGACCGAGCCGACGTACAGAGACCCGCGGTCCACTTCGGCGTTGAATTCTTCCCGGCGGAGCGGCGGCCAGCCGCGCTCCCCTCCGATCCGGTCGCGGATCTCCTTGTACCCGGGGTAGAAGAGTTCCTTGGCCTCTTCGTCGGTGGAGGCGACGAAGCCGGGCGAATGCGTCCCGACCGGCTGTGCGGTCGTGCCGAACTCGTCGCTGGCACGCCGGTACAGATCCACGTAGGGCGCGAACCGGTCAGGGGCGCCGCCGATGATCGCGAGCATGAGCCGGAAGCCGTACTGGGCGGTGCGGAGCACGGAGTGCGGTGTCCCGCCAACCCCTACCCAGGTGTTGAGACGTCCCGAATCCGTCTTCGGGTACACGTCCGCATTGTGCAGGGCGGCACGCGTGGTGCCGTCCCAGGTGACCGGCTTCTCGTCCAGGAGACGATGGAAGAGGTCGATCTTCTCCTCGAACAGCACCTCGTAGTCCTTGAGGTCGTACCCGAACAGGGGGAACGACTCGGTGAAGGAACCGCGTCCGAGGATCACCTCGGCGCGGCCGTTGGAGAGCGCATCGACCGTGGCGAACCGCTGGAACACCCGCACCGGGTCGTCCGAGGACAGCACCGTCACGCCCGAAGCGAGCCGGATGCGCTTCGTGGCTGTGGCGATGCCCGCCAGTACTGTCTCAGGGCTGGAGATCGCGTACTCGGGCCGGTGGTGCTCGCCCAACGCAACAACGTCGATACCGACCCGGTCGGCAAGGACCGCTTCGGCCACCGCGGCCCGGATCGCCTGCGCGTGCGAAACGATTACGCCCAGGTCGCTTAGGGGCCGGTCTCCGAAGCTGTCGATACCGAACTCGATCTGCGAAACATCCATCGTGTTCAATTTATTTGACGCTTTCGTTGTGTCGGGGAGTGGTGGTGCGTGGTTCGTGACGACCGGGCGGGACGTCTGTCCCCGGTAACCTGCGCGAGTTCTCTGCCGGTCGGGCCCCGCGTGTCGTCATCGCCGGCAGCAGTTCGCGCGCAGACGGGAGAGGGGATCCTGTTCGCCGAACGTCCAATGCTCTGCTCCGCAGTCCGCTCGGCCACCCACACCACCTCCGCCGATCTAGTTGACACGTAAACCTTGACACCCCTTTGGTTTACATGTCAACTAGATTATGGCGTGGTGGGCGCAGCTGCACGTCAGTGAACTGGTGCTTGGTCCACCACAGGGCGGACCGGGGCCCGGTCGGGCAGTTCGCCGCCTGCAGCGGGCCGAACACGGGTACCCGGCTCCGGCTGGCGGCTCCCCATCATTTGGTTGACTCGTCATCTATATTAGCACCAGTCCTGAAGGACTGCGGAGACTCACCATGCTGGTTCGGCCTTCGTTGGGTTGCTGTTGGCGGGGAACGCGGTGATGTGAGCGGGTGTCTGGGGCCCGGCCTGTCGAGGGCGGGATCGTGTAGCCGTGCTCGGCCAGGAGGGGCTCGCCCTGGTGAGGGTGCTGCCGTTGACTCGTTGGCCCGAGCGCCGCGAGCGCGGACGCGTTCGCTTCCTCGCTGCTGGAACCGGCCTTGCTCGCGTGCCTCGTTGAGCTTTAGTCGGTCGACGAGTTCGTCCAGTGCCTGTGTGGGCACGCCGGTCAGCTCCGGGTACGCAGACATCAATGAAGGGAAAGCAGTGGTCTTCAAGCTCGATGTACCGGCCCGCATGGTTCGCGGTGACGTGGACGAAGGCTATGGCGCAGTGGCTGACGCCTTTCGCGAGAACTTCGCCGCACGCAACGAGATCGGCGCCGCCTGCGTCGTCTACCACCGCGGGCAGAAGGTCGTGGACCTCTGGGGCGGATACCGGGACGGGCGCAACCGTGCCCCCTGGGAGGCGGAAACGATGGTGCCGGTCTTCTCCACGTCCAAGGGCGTGGCAGCAGTGGCGCTCGCGGTGTTGCACGCACGTGGCCTGCTCGACCACGACGAGCGCGTGGCGACCTACTGGCCCGAGTTCGCCGCCGCCGGCAAGGGCGATGTCACCGTCCGTCAGTTGCTCGCTCATCAGGCCGGGCTGGCGGTGATCGACCGGCCACTCGAGCTCGGCGACCTGACTGGCTCCTGCACCCTCGCCACGGCCCTTGCCGAGCAGCGTCCGGCATGGGAGCCGGGCACCCGGCACGGCTACCACGGCCAGTCGTTGGGCTGGTACGAGAGCGAGCTCATCAGCAGGATCGACCCCGGGAAACGTCGTATCGGCCGGTTTTTCGCCGACGAGGTCGCGACGCCGCTTGGCCTCGACTTCCACTTCGGCCTGCCGCAGGACGCTGATCGCGATCGGGTCGCACGCATCCACGGATTTCGCTCCTGGGAGATGATGCTGCACCTGAGAGCGATGCCGGCGTCATTCGTCCGGGCATACGCGAACCCACGGAGCTTGACCTCCCGGGCGTTCGGCAATCCGCGGGTGCTGGGCACCGTGGAGAACTTCAACAGGCCGGATGTACAGGCCGCGGAGATTCCGGCGGCCAACGGCGTCGGCCAGGTGCGGTCGATCGCCAAGCTCTACGGCGAGGTGGCAACCGGCGGCACCGCCCTGGGCCTCACCGATGCCACGATGGACGCGTTGCGCATCGCTGCCACACCTCCGACGGACGGACTGTTCGACGAGGTGCTGCGCGTCGAGACGAGGTTCTCCCTGGGGTACGTCAAGCCGTTCCCGGCGTTCAGGTTCGGCTCCGGGTCGGACCGGGCCTTCGGGGCGATGGGCCTGGGCGGGTCGTTCGCCTTCGCAGACCCGGACACCGGTACGGGCTTCGCGTACGCGATGAACCGCACCGGATTTCGGCTCTGGGACGATCCTCGTGAAGTGGCGCTGCGGGAGGCGCTCTTCGCGCGGGTCCTCGGCGAGCGGACTCAGCGGCCCGACCCGGTCTCCGGGCGTTCTGGTGTCTGACTCGCAGGGTACGCGCCCACGGCGCGTCGACGGCCGCGGCGGCGAACAGCGTCTGTCAGAAGGGGGTGTCGGAGGCGGTCTGTCTGGTGCGGCACCGGAGACTCGCCGTGTGCTGGCGAAGTGCCCTCCCCAAGGGGCAATGCTCGTGCGAGAGCTGCATCGACGGCACGGCAAGTCAACGGGTTTGAGTTGGCGTACGGCGGTGTCGGGGCAGAGGGGGATGTCACCGCAAGGCACAGCGCCCAATCGAGCGGCGTGCGTCGCTCAGCGCGGGTGGCGGCAACCTCATGGGGCCTGCGCCGGAGGGTTGTCAGCCAGGTCGGACGCCGCTCGCAGCGGGGTCCGCCGTCTGAGGTGAGCTGCTCCAGAAGCACCTGGGGGTGTTCCACGTCTCAGAAGGCTTGCGCGAACACCGACTGCGAGTTGAGACTTCAACTCGTCTTCGAAGTTGTGATTGACTATCTGAAGGACGTGCCAGGGCCAAGCAACTCACCGGCCACAGCTACCGCTTCGACCTCGGCGATCTGAAGGTGCGCTTCACCTTCGATTCGCCGACCCAGGGCAGCTTCGTCGTAGAGCTCGGCGCGGGGCTCGCCCCCGACGGCCACGCCGAAACGGTGGCGCTGAACCTGCAAGAGATCCGCGAAGGCGTCTATCTGAACTCCTGGACCGAGGCGAGCGGAGTTACGGTGACGCACCTGGAGGACTTCGAGAACGGGAAGTTGTATTCCAACGTGACCGTCGACGGCAAGCTCTACTACTTCATCGGAACGATTAAGGAAGCCTGACCATGACCCAGTACGCCGCCCTGCAGGACGATGAGGCGAAACGCAACGTCGACATCGTGCTCACCGCGATGCGGGAGTTGTTCGCCGACAAGGACCTCACCGCGATAGACCGATACTGGGCCGAACCCTATATCCAGCACAGCCCGCAGATGCCCAATGGGCTCGACACCTTGCGCAACGTCGTTCCGAACCTGGAGGGCTTCTCCTGGGAGCCGCAGCGGATCGCCGCCCAAGGCGATCTGGTCTTCACCCACAGCATCGTCCACGGCTGGGCCCCGAACCCCGTGGCCATCGTGGACATCTTCCGGCTGGAAAACGAACGCATCGTGGAACACTGGGACGTCGTCCAGGACATCGTCCCCGCCGAAAAATCCGCCAACGGCAACACCATGGTGTAGGCCCGGCAGTTGGACAGGTCGGCACACCGGCGCAGGGGTAAACAAACAACAATCCCAGCGCGACGGAAATATCTCATCGCCTAAAGCTCGGCCACAGTTGTGCTGACCATGCGGCTAGGGGCAATGCTGGGCATCGCCCCTAGCCGCCGGTTACGCGAGTGACCGGGCGGTCCTCGGCCCCTGCCGGCGCGAGAACGTCCTCCGCTTCGGCGACTACACCATCGACCAATTCCACATCCCCTCGCCCGCCTACAACCCGACTCTCCAAGGACAGGAATCCGCGGTGATATCTGCAGTCGTTATGCCTGGGCCCGATGCGCCACTGGAGCTGCGAAGGTTTTCCCAGCCCGAGCTGGAGCCGGGCGCGATCCTGTTGCGGACTCTCGGCAGCGAGGTGTGCGGCACGGACGCACATCTGTGGAAAGGCCAGCTCGCAGGCGTGCCCTACCCGATCATTCCGGGGCACGTCAGCGTCGGGCAGATCACCGCGCTCGGCCCTGTGGACGTGCGGGGGGAGGTTGCGAAGGACGTGTCCGGGGTGCCCCTGGAAGTGGGGCAGGTGGTGACGTTCCTGGACGTGTACGGGACATGCGGGCGTTGCTGGTACTGCACTGTCGGCCACGCCACCACCCGCTGCCCGGCACGGAAGGTGTACGGGGTCACGTTGCCTGCTGACGAAGGCCTACTGGGGGGATGGGCGGAGTACATCTATCTCAAGCCGGGCGTTCACGTGATTCCCCTGCCCGACGAACTGGACTGGCGCGCGTTCCTCTCCGGTGGCTGCGGCATGCCGACAGCGCTGCACGCGGTGACTCTTGGCGAGATCGCCTTCGGTGACACGGTCGTGATCCAGGGCGCCGGACCTGTGGGTCTGTGCGCTGCCGTGCTCGCCCAGCTGCGGGGAGCCGGATCGGTAATCGTCATCGGAGGGCCGAAGGTCAGGCTGGACACGGCGGTCCGATTCGGTGCAGATGCAGTCATCGACATCGACACCACAACGCCCGCAGACCGGCAGGCGGCGATCCGGGAGGTGACCGGCGGACGCGGAGCCGATGTCACGATCGAGGCGACCGGGGTGCCCTCTGCGGTTCCTGAGGGCATGCGATTGACTCGGGACGCGGGTCGGTATGTCGTCGTCGGCCAGTACACCAACGCCGGTGAAGCGGCCTTCAACCCGCACCTGGACCTCAACCAGAAGCACCTGGACATCCGCGGATGCTGGGGCAGCGACGTCGGGCACATGTACCGTGCGATTCAGGTGATGGCGCGCTACAGGCGGCAGTTCTCATGGACCGACCTCATCAGCAAGGAATACTGTCTCGACGAGGCGCAGGCCGCGCTCGAAGACGTTGCTGCGCAGCGCGTGGTGAAAGCACTCATCATCCCTTGACCTGGCACAACCACCTACCGCTACCCGGACTCCCGGTACGTCAGATGACCGTGCGAGGCGCCAGATCGCTCTCAGAGCGCGGTCATCGCCACCAGCAACAGCACCAGACCTGCGGCGCAACCTGTTTCCTCGTCGGGCGTCCGCGATGCGACCAGCCTCAGGTGCATGGCCCCGTCCCTGCTGAGGGGCCCCGAAGATCCCGGACCAGCGGTTCAGCGGTGAGCCCGTCCGTCGCGAACCCGGCTGGCGGCCCGCGTACCTGGATGTCCTCGCCGGGCTGGCGCAGGGGTGACCTCCCGTGATCCGGGGAGCTGCGTCCCCTCACACGGTCAGTCCGGCTGCTTCTCCATGTGGTCCAGGACACGCTTGCAGATCTGGCCGAATGTCTTGAGCTGGTTCGGGGTCAGGGCGTCGATGAAGAGGCGGCGGACGTGCTCGACGTGCGGGGGTGCGGCCTCTTCGATGGCCCTGTAGCCGGCCGGGGTGGCGACGATGAACGCTCCGCGTCCGTCGTCGGGGCATTCCTCCCTGGCCACGAGCCCGCGTTTCGCCATCCGCGTGACCTGGTGGGACATTCGGCTCTTCTCCCACTCCACGTCTTTGGCCAGATCCAAGAAGCGCATCCGCCCGTCGCTCCTTTCGGTGAGGCTGACGAGCACGACGTAGTCGGCGGCGGACATTCCGGAGTCGGCCTGGACGCGGCGGGACAGCCGTCCGATGAGCGTCTCCTGCATACGGATGAAGCTGTCCCAGGCGGTCTTCTGTTCTGGGTCGAGCCAGCGCGGCGGTGCGTCCATGGGGGCAGTCTAACGAAATCGTTGACAGCTCATCTACTCGCAGTGGCGGTGATGCAACCCACGGCGCAGCCGCGTCCGTCGTGCCCGAGATGCCTCGGCTCAGACCCCGCCCTGGTGCACGAGCCGGAAGGCGCCGGGATCGGTACCCGTCGGACAGATGAAGAACGTGCCGAAGTTGTCCGGCTCGTCGTCAAGGGCGAGTGGTGCGAGCCGCCTCTCCCGCCGCTCGAGTTCCCGGGAATTGCCGGCCATGAGGTCGGGTAGCGCCAGAACGGGTCGCGGCAGATCGTCGTGTCACCACCGGAATCGTTCCGCCGGAGAACTGGGCTTCCCTACGTGGAAGCTGTCACCCGCGGAATGAAGGTGGCCAACCGCGGCCATGTCGGGACGCGGCGCCGAATTCTTCGGCCCCCGTGCTCGCACTGCGGTACGAGCGCCCCCGTCGCGGATTAAGTTGATGCATCAACATGATGGGGTTAGGCTGATGTCCTGGCTGACGGGATTCTGCCGAGTTGAGCGGGATCAGGCCCACGAGGAGGACACATGACGGTCGAAGTGAGCGACGTACCCGAGGCGAAGCGCTACGAGGCCCGTGTCGATGGAGAGTCCAAGGTGGCGGGCGTCGCGGAATACATCCGTACGACGGAACTCGTGGCGTTCGTGCACACCGAGGTCGAGCCGGAGTGCGAGGGCAGGGGAGTCGGGTCCGCGCTGGCCCGCACCGCCCTTGACGAGGCACGCGCCGCGCACCTGCGGGTGCTGGCCACCTGCCCCTTCTTCGCGGGCTGGATCAGCCGGCACCCCGAGTACCAGGACCTGCTGTACCAGTCCCGCAGCAAGGTCAGTGACTGAAGAGCCGAGCACGGCGGTGACGGAGGCGGGCATGAGCGGCGAATCCGAGCAGAGGGCATACCAGGCGGAGTCGATCACGGTGACCTTCGAGGCCAGGCGCTGCCTGCACGCCGCCGAATGCGTCCATGGCCTGCCCGAGGTGTTCGACACGGCGAAGCGCCCGTGGATCCAGCCGGATAAGGCTACGGCCGATCGCCTGGCTGACGTGGTACGGCGCTGTCCCTCGGGCGCGCTCCAGTACGAACTCGTGGACGGCGGGACGGAAGCCCCTGACCGGCCCACCACGATCACCCGCAGCTCCACCGGGCAGCTGACCGTGCGCGGTGAGCTGAGTGTGGACACGCCGCAAGGCTCGCGCGCGGAGACCAGAGTCACGCTGTGCGGCTGCGGGCAGAGCCGCCTCCAGCCGTACTGCGACCACGCGGGGCCCTGCGGTCAGTGACGCGGCCGTGTCCGCTTTCCCACATGCAGCACCCAAGACCTTGGAGTCGAGCAGATGTCCCTTGCAGTGCAGTTCGCCGAGTACGGCACGCCTGATGTGCTGCGTATCGTCGATGTTCCGCCGCTCACTGCGGGCCCCGGGCAGGTACGGCTCGCGGTATGGGCCGCCGGTGTCAATCCGATCGACTGGAGGATCTTGCACGGCTACATGCGCCAGGTGATGCCCCTCGACCTTCCGGGTGGTCTCGGTTCCGACGTGGCCGGCGTAGTCGACCAGGTCGGCGCGGGCGTCACCGCCTTCAGCGTCGGTGACGAGGTGCTGGGGGCTTCCACCACCCCCTCCTACGCGCAGTCCGCGCTCGCCGACCCCGCTGCACTGGTCGCCAAGCCGGCCTCCGTCCCGTGGGAGGTTGCCGCGACCCTGGCTGGTACGGGCATCACTGCCTGGGAGGTTCTCAACAAGCTGAAGGTCTCCACGGGTGAGACTCTGCTGGTCCATGCCGCTGCCGGTGGCGTGGGCACGTTCGCCGTGCAGTTGGCCGTTGCCCGCGGTGCGCGTGTCATCGGCACCGCGAGCGAACGCAACCATGAACAGCTCCGCTCCCTCGGAGCGGAACCGGTCACCTATGGCAAGGGCCTGGTCGACCGCGTACGAGCGATTTCCCTCCGGGGAGTCGATGCGGTCCTCGACGCCTCGGGTCGCGGTGAGATCCCGGACTCGATCGAACTCGCCGGCGGCCCGACACGCGTCCTCTCACTCGTGGCCTTCGACGCCGCGAGCACCGGCATCCAGATCCACATGACCGAGCCCGGAGCGGGCAGTCCCGAAGCGCTCCGGGACATACTCGCCCTCATCGAGGCGGGACGGCTGCAGGTGCCCATCTCGGGTACCTACCCCCTCGACGAGGTCGCGGCCGCGCTGGAAGTGAGCCAGTCCGGGCACCCGGGCGGCAAGCTCGTGGTACTCCCGGCGTAAGGTCACGGCCTTCCGCGACGAATGGCGTGCGTCGTAGCCCCGCGGGGGCCGTATTCAGCCGAGTCGTCGCAGGACCCCAGGCGGCCAATCTCCTGAAGCTACAACAGCGGCAAAACGATGACAGCCCTACCCGGGGTCCCCGGGTGTCCCGACCTTACGAATGACGCGGATCAACCCATGAAGAAAGGAATGGATACGGTGACGGATCTTGCGGAATCCATCGAGTCGATGGAGCAGCTCGCAGTGGCATGGCGTGCGATGGTGCTCGACCGGGATGCGGATGCGGACGTGCGTGACCTCCCCGGCATCGCAGTCCGGTGGGCAGACAGTCGGTTCGCGTTCTGGAACGCCATCACCTTGACCGATGTAGGCGCTGACGCGAAGCTCTTTCGGCAACGCCTGACCCAGACAGCAGACATCATGCGGGCGAAGAATTACCCGGGCTTCCTGTGGCTATTTGAGGATCTCCTCGACGACGGGGCCCGCGCCACGCTGGAGGAAACGGCCAAGCAGGCAGGACTGCAGTACGCCTTCCCCGGCACCGGTATGGCCGGCGACCTCCTTCCCATCCCCGATCCTGTTCACCCGGACCTGACGTTTGTGCGTGTGACCACCGATGAACAGCTTCAGGCGTACGCAGACATCAATTCACGCGGCTACGGTTTCCCCCTTGAGGACGGCCGCGACGGACTTGTCGGCTCCGCGCTTTGGAAGAACGAGGTGCATGCGTACCTGGCCATGCGCGGCGACCTTCCCGTGGCGTGCGCCGGCACCATCGCAGCAGAGGGCCGCCTCTTCGTCGTACTGGTTGCCACGGAACCGGAATGGCAGCGCAGAGGCTATGGCGAAGCAGTCACGCGCAAGGCACTGTACGAGGGCTCCCGGGCCACCGGGCTGACTCGCGCCACCCTGCACGCGACCGTTGCCGGGGCGCCCGTCTACCCGCGTATCGGCTTCAAGCCGAACTCCCCGATTCAATTCTTCAGTTTGCAAAGCTAAAAGCGTGTTGCACAAGGTCGTGAACTGGGCATCTCCGCTGTATTGCTGGGGGTGTTGAGGGCTGAGAGGGTGTGCGTGGAGACGCTCGCCGGGCTGCAGGTGACGCAGTTTGCGCGGCTGCTGAAGGTAGTGCGGGAGCGGGGCGGCAACGGCACGCTGCTGTGCCGGGCATGGAGCCTGCCGCTGGCCGAACGGGTGCTTATCGTCGCGGTGTAGCACCGCACGAACCTGAGCATGCGGCAGCTGGGGCCGCTGTTCCTGCTATTCGGCGGGCAGGCCAGTTGCCCCACGGTTGCCGGTACAAGCGTCGGTTGACTAGTCAACCAAGTAGGTGGTTGCCTTGCCGCAGAAGTCTCCTCCTCGTGCGGAGGAACGACGATGCAGCGACCATCCCGAGGAGGAGCGATGGCACCTCGCGTAGCGGACAACCCCGGACGATCGCGTTTCGAGGTCTTCAACGGCGACGAACTCGCCGGCTTTGCCGAGTACCACCGGTACAGGGACGAGATCGCCTTCATTCATACGGAGATCGACCCGCGGTTCGAGGGCCGAGGCCTCGGCGGTGTACTGGCCCGCGCAGCCCTCGATGCGGCCAGGGAACAAGGGCTCGGAGTGCTTCCCTTCTGCCCCTTTATCCGGGGCTGGATCGGCAAGCACCCGGAGTACACCGACCTGGTGCCGCAGGGGCAGCGGGCGCGGTTCGGGCTGTGAGGCGGGCCGTGCCGGCGACGGAGCAGACCGAGACGTCCGATGCCGTCCAGCCCGTCTACGTACGAGCCGCTGCCGTCGTCGCCACCAGCTCCGGATCGGACTACCGAGTGGACGTACGCGCCGGCCGCCACCCACTGGCCGCCGACGAGCCGGAGTCCGTCGGTGGGGCCGACACCGCGCCCACCCCCGTCGGCCTGCTGTTGTCGGCGCTGGGATCCTGTACGGCCATCACGCTGCGCATGTACGCCCAGCGCAAGCAATGGCCCCTGGGTGAAGTCCGGGTGCACCTGGCGTACGAGAAGGGGCCGGACCGAGCGGTCCGTATCACCCGGCGCATCGAGCTGGCGGGCGACCTCGACGACGACCGGCGTGCACGGCTGCTGGAGATCGCCGACCGGACTCCCGTCGCGCGAGTGGTACGCGGTGAGACACCCATCGTGCACGCGCCCGAACGCCCGGCGCGCCACAACCCCCTACCGCGGCCCGCCGCCGCAGAAAGGACGCAGTCGTCATGAGTGACCTCGACCTCCGGCCCGGCCTTCGTGAGTGCGGGGCCGGGCCGATGTGTCCGGGCGGCCCGTCGGGGAACTGCTGAACCCGCGCGAGGCAAGCTTGGGCGCCACGGTCGTCCGTAGACTGCTGCCGAATCTGGGGCGGCGGATGGTGGGCGCCTGGTGCTTCGTCGACCACTACGGCCCCGATGACATCGCCGACGAGGCCTGCATGCAGGTGCCGCCCGGGCCGAGGTCGCGTTCGGCGAGCCGACTGGCAGCTTGCTCAGCCGCCCGGCATCCTCGATCCTCTGCCGACCGCTGCTGCAGATCTGCGTGCCGGCGTCGAGCAGGCCGTGTGAGCCATCGGGGTCGACCGCTCTCATCACCGTCGACGCCACATCTTCACCGGTCCCTCCGGCCGCGCCGGAATCCCGCCTCAGTCGACAGCGCTGGTCACGGCGACGGCGCTTCCTACCGAGATCGCCACCAACGTGCGCGTCACGGCGGTGTTGACCGCGTCCGCTCCCCAGGCTCCCTTCTCGAATTCCTTTGCGCGCTCGTAGACCTTCCCCGACCAGGGAATGGTGGGGTGCAGGCTGGGCAGGCTGCCACTGGCGGAGATGAGCCCGATCAGCACCGCAGTGCGATCGTTGGGCGTCCTCCCGTCCACCAATGCAGCGCGCACCTCGCGCAGGACTTCGGCCTTGTGCCGGGTATTCGCGACAGACAGGGAAGTCGTGTGGAAAAGGCCCAGCCTTCGCTTTCGCTCCCGGTTCACCATGCCCCGGTCGACGAGTCGGTCGAGGACCGGGCTGCGCAGCTCCCCGCCGATCTCGACAAGTAGCGTCTGGACGCCCCGTGTGCGTTCGGCGGTTTTCCGGTACGCGGCCTGGAGCAGCGGATCCACGACCGAATGGCCGGAAACGGCGTGCACCTTGAGGCCGGTCAGTCCCGTGTCGCCTTCAGTAACCGTCACGTTGCCGCGGAGGGCGAGCTCGGCCAGCATGGCCCCGCCGAGCGTGTAGTACAGCGTGCCCTCGCCGGCGATCGCGCCGGATGTGTCGTCCATCAGCGTGAGCAGCAGATCCTCGACGATCAGCATCTCGTTCTGCATGGTTTCTCCGTAAGCAGTGGGGTGCTCTGACTGTGGAAGGCAGACGCCTCGCGGAGGCGAGGCGCGCCGGAGCGGTGCCGGTGGCAACTGCGGTTCAGCGGTCAGGCGTCACGGCAAAGCCGGCCGGGCTTGCAGGGAACTGCACAGTGTTCACAGCTGCATTGGCGCCCGGGTACGGCGAGCGTCGGCCATCAGTGGGGCGGTCGTCGGCGGGGCTGTCAACGGCCAGGGCAGGGCTGGCGTTCTCGATCGTGATCTTCTGCTTGGACGGAGTGTCGAGCCAGTCGCGGGTCTGGACGGAGCCGATCTCCACGGCGCGGCGGATTCCGGCCGCCAGCTTCCAGGCGGTGGACCTGAGGTCGAGGTCCAGGTCCTTCTTGTCCAGCCGGAAGACCTGCTCGTCAAGCATCACGGCGGTGCCGTCCTCGGCTCTTCGCGGTCATGGTGATCCGGGGCGCCGGTGATCCAGGCGAACTGCTCTCGCCGGCGCGACCAAACGAACTAGCTGGACATAGTCCTGCCCTCTTCTGCTGCTTCACTTGGGTGTTCGCCGGCGCTGCCCTGGGGCCGGTCCTCGGAGGCGCCGCCCATCGTCCAGGTAGCTGCCGCCGAGGCTGAGGTGACATGCTTGTCCGCGGCCGGCCATGCCTTCTGGCTGCGCCAGGCGCCGGTCTGCACCGCGTACGCGGGACAGGTCTTTGCGGGCTTCTTGCCCGTCAGGTACTGGTCGTAGAAGGCCATGGTCTCCTCGAACCAGCTATCGCGTCCCATGGCCGGCCGCCCGTCCTGCCGGTATGCGGTGCTTCCTCATCGCTCTACGATCTCCTGGGCACCTCGCTTTCGCCATGGCGGTCTGTCACTACTTCCCATTACAAATGTCACTTCAGCGTCAGCACGATCCGCCGAGTCGGGCGACCTGCCGGACTGCGCGGTGTCGTGCACGCGCAGGCATCCGATGCCTCAACCCGACCAGGCTGCCCGAGATCGCCGACCACATGGACACCCACGGCGCCGACAAGGTGGTCGGCCTGCCTGTCGTCATCGCCACCTCCTTGCAGGAGCTGAAGGCTCTCGGCTCCTGCTGTCCGTCCCCGGCTCTGGGGCACTCGTCAAGGTCTGGCGGCTGAGCCGTCTCCAGTGGCGATCCCTGGCACCCATGAGCTTAAAGTGGACGCATCAACTATATTGGGGCTGTCGAGAGTCACACGAGACAGGTGTGCAGCCCGAGGGGAGAAGTCCGGCGATGCGGAATCTGACCGTGGCTCAGCAGATGGTGGACATTCTGCGGCAGGCGGGCGTGGAGCGGATCTACGGCGTGGTGGGTGACAGCCTGAACTCGGTGGTCGACGCGGTGCGTCGTACCGACGGCATCGAGTGGGTGCACGTGCGCAACGAGGAGGCCGCCGCCTTCGCTGCGGCAGCGGAGGCACAGCTGACCGGCAGGCTCGCGGTGTGTGCCGGAAGCTGTGGCCCCGGAAACACGCATCTGATCCAGGGACTGTACGACGCGCACCGCTCCGGTGCGCCCGTGCTGGCACTCGCCTCGCACATCCCGTCCCACCAGATCGGTACCGGCTTCTTCCAGGAGACGCACCCGGAACGGCTGTTCACCGAGTGCAGCGACTACTGCGAGATGATTGGCACGCCCGAGCAGATGCCCCGGGTTCTGCGGATCGCCATGCAGCGGGCTCTTGGCAACAGCGCGGTGTCGGTCCTGGTGATACCGGGCGATGTCGCGCACGACGAGGCTGCTCACCCGACGGGAAGCAGTGACCTGGTCACTGAGCGCGGCCGGGTCCTCGCGCCGGACACACAGGTCAGGGCGCTGGCCGAGAGGCTGAACGCGGCACGGAAGGTGATGCTGTTCTGCGGTGCGGGAGTGCGGGACGCGCACGCCGAGGTCATGGCGCTCGCCGAGAAGGTTGCCGCCCCCATCGGGCACACCCTGCGGGGCAAGGAGTGGATCCAGTTCGACAACCCGTACGACGTGGGCATGAGCGGTCTGCTGGGCTACGGCGCCTGCTTCGACGCGATGCACGAGGCCGACCTGGTCGTCCTGCTGGGCACCGACTTCCCGTACAACGACTTCCTGCCGCAGGCACGGACCGTGCAGATCGACCACGATGCGGGTCGCCTCGGCCGTCGTACTGTGCTGGAACTCGGGGTCCACGGCGATGTCCGGGAGACGCTGCGGGCTGTGCTGCCGTTGGTCGAGGCGAAGCGGGACCGTGCCTATCTGGACCGGATGCTGCACCAGCATGCCAGGTCGCTGGAGAAGGTGGTCTCGGCCTATACCCACGACGTTGAGCGGCACACCCCGATCCACCCTGAGTACGTGGCCTCGGTTCTGGACGAACTCGCAGCCGACGATGCTGTGTTCACTGTGGACACCGGTATGTGCAACGTGTGGGCGGCGCGTTATCTGACCCCGAATGGGCGGCGACGGGTGATCGGTTCGTTCCTGCACGGCACGATGGCCAACGCGCTGCCGCACGCGATCGGCGCGCAGTTCGCCTACGCCGGGCGTCAGGTGATCTCGATGTCGGGTGACGGTGGACTGGGCATGCTGATGGGCGAGTTGCTCACGGTGAAGCTGCACGATCTGCCGGTGAAGACGATCGTCTTCAACAACTCCTCCCTGGGCATGGTGAAGTTGGAGATGCTGGTCGAGGGGCTGCCCGAGTACGAGACCGACCACGAGCCGGTGGACTATGCGGCGATCGCGCGCAGCGCGGGCATCGAGGCGATCCGTATCGAGCGCCCGGGGGATGTCGTCGAAGGGCTCAAGCGGGCGCTCGCTCACGACGGACCGTTCGTGGTCGACCTGGTGACCGACGCCAACGCGCTGTCGATGCCGCCGCACATCTCGGCCGCCCAGGTCAAGGGATTCGCCTTTGCCGCGGGCCGGACCGTGCTCGACGGCGGCGTCGGCAAGATGCTCGACCTGGCCCGTGCCAACCTGCGCAACATCCCCCGTCCCTGAGATTGTCGCCGCACCCGCATCGGGACACCCCCGGCACCGACTTGTCGGTGACATACCGGCCACTTTCGCCGTCTGATTCAAACCTGCTCCCAGGTGGGAGGGACACCGGTCGTCACGCCTGACGGGACCTCATATTGACGGCCCGATGCCTGCACGCCACCGATCACCCCCTTGCGCGGGGTCTACGGAAGGGAATCACCATCCATGAGCGAGGAAACGCCGACTCCTGACCTCCGTCACGGTCCGATCCGGAGAATCGTTGATCTTCTGAGGGCACATCATGAACGGGCGAAGCAGCAGCACCAGGAAGCAGACATAGCCGATTCGATCGCCGGTGCCGCTTTCGACGTGGGGGCCGACATCGCACGCCCAGTCGCTCTTCCGCACGAGGGCGCCGGTTTCGACGCTGAAAGTGATCTCGGGATCGTCAAGCAGCCACCGGAGTGGCGCGGATAGGAAGGCGGCGCAGGGGACAGGACGAGCAAGGCATCTGTCAACGGGTCATGAGGCAGATGCATGGCCGAGCCGGGTTCACCCTGCTCGGCCACCGCATCCTCCTCCAGTGACCACTACACAGTCCGGCGTTGACGGCGGCGCAGTCGAGTTCGAGGCCGTCCACGAACTCGCCGGTGAGGCGGGCGAGTTCAATCATCCCGGGGCAGGCGTCGGTGAGTTCGCGCAGGACCGCCTACGGCAGGGGGTGCCCGGCTCAGTGGTGCTGCACTGAGAGGAAGGGCTCGCCCCGGTGGTTCCCGGATCTGGCCACCCGGATCCATGCTCGGCGCCGCGGCGGGCGATCGGGGTCTGTCGGAACACCTCAGCGCCGTAGACCTCCGTGAGGTGAGCTTGGACCTCGTGGTCACGGGGCACGGCTATCTACGCCAGTCCCACGTCGGTGAGGACGGTCTTGCCGTGTTTGCCGTTGCGGGAATTGCCGCCGTTCTTGCCGACCGGATCGTGCTTGTCATAGCCGAGGTGGTCGGTGCTCTCGCCCTCGAGGGCGGAGTCCATAAGCCGCTTGGTCAGCTGCTGCAGCAGCCTTGAAGGGAGTCAAGTACGGCTGCACCGCTTTGTTGGGGGACGAGCACGCGGTTCAGCGCTTCACGGGATCACCTACGGCTCCGCCTGTCGCCCTGCGGATGGCCTGAGCAATCCATGCGGCAGTGTCCCCGAGCTGAGCAGGATCAACGCCTTCCAGGAGCTTCGCGCCGACGTCCTCGTTGATGACGCGGAGTGCGGCGGAAGCTGCTGCGGCGTGGAGACGCACGTCGATGTCCTCGACTGGAAGCTTGAGTCGTTGAGCGATGATACGGACCATTTCCCGCTCCACCTGATCGCACGCCATCAACCAGGCCGTCCGGATGGCCGGCTCGTCGTCGGCCAACCGGATCATCTTGACGGCCAGCCCATTGTCAGCCACGTCGATCGGCGTCGCCTTCTGGGCCAGCTTTGTCGCCTCCACGACGAAGTGGACCTCCAGCGGCAATTCAGGCGGCCAGCTACGCAAGATGGCCAGCTCAGAGTCGACACCTCGCATCACGATGGGCTCGGCACAGCTTTCCTTGCTGCGGAAATGACGCCAGATCGTGCGAGTGGACAGCCCGACCGCCTCAGCGATCTGATCACCACTGGTCGCAGCCACGCCCTGGTCCCAGAACAGCCGCGAGGCCTCGCGGGAGATCTCCAGGCGGAGACGGTGCCGCCGTTGGTCACTCATTCCCCCTTTGGTGCGCTTGGTTGCGACCGCATCAGCCACATGCCTCTCCCCCTTGAACTGTTGGTGAGTGCCATAATGACATTCAGTGACACCAGGCGGCGACGCAGGTGCTGACAGAGCCAAACGGGGCAGTGAGCCAGTCCGGTCACCTGAGCGGCAAGCTCGTAGTAATCGCAGCCTGGAGCTTGGGCCTGCGTAGTCAGGCCTCCGCCCCGTCGGCCGAAGGTTCGGCGCGCCTGACAGAGGTCCAGTGGGGGCGGGTAGGTCTCGAGGGTCAAGTGTGGGACCGCTTCGGTCGGGGGCGCCCGGCAGTACGGCGGTGCTCTGGGTAAGCGGGCCGAACTGGGCGTCTGGCCGGTCGCGTTGTGCTACTCGGGTGACTTTCGCAGCGATCAGGGCTGAATCTTGCCCCACACGTTGATTAATCAACCAGAGTGCGCTTCAGTTGATCCATCAACAATGTTTCCTTGGGGTAGAGGGAATGGCATGAGTGGGAAGAAAGTCGTCGCGGTCGCCGGAGTCACGGGTGCACAGGGAGGCGGTGTCGCGCAGGCGATCCTCGCCGATCCGGACTCGGGGTTCACGGTGCGTGCGCTGACCCGGAACCCCGACTTCCCCACGGCCTAGAAACTCGTGCAGCTCGGTGCGGAGGTCGTGCGGGCGGACTTCCATGACGAGCCGACCGTGCACGAAGCGTTCGAGGGTGCCTACGGCGCGGGTCGACGTTGGAGGACACCCGCGAACTGCTGCCGGTGCAGGACGAGCGGATGCCCGTCCTGCAGGAGAAGTGCAACGTCCCGCACTTCGACGTCAAGGGCGAGGGTAACGAGCTGTTCCGGAGGCCGGGGTGCCGACTACGTTCCTGAACACCACCTTCTACTTCCAGGGCTTCCTGTCGACGATGGGTCCCAAGCGTGCCGAGGACGGCGTACTGACGCTGACCCTGCCGCTCGAGGACGGCAAGCTGCTGGCCGGCGGGCTGGGCGTCCCGGCAGGCGAGGAGATCGCCAACATGTTTCAGTACTACGGCGACATCGACAAGGAGTTCCCCGGCCACCGTGACCTGCACCTTCTGCGGGAGATCAACCCGGCGCTCCAGAGCTTTCCACGACTGGCTCGCCGAGAGCGCCGTGAACATCCAGGTGGGTTGAGTCGCTACCGTCGGCGGGCCATGCCCCCGACGGTGCTGCCTTTCCGGCTGGCACCCTCGGAATGCCGAATGAGGGGAACGCGGCTTCACCGGCGCGATGTCGTGCCGCTGAAGGGGAAGGAACAGAGGGACTGGGAGTTGCCCGCTTGGCGGGGCTCCTTCGGCTGGGGTGGCATCGCTGGTCTGTCGACCGAGTCAACCGTTGTGAACCGAGGGGCCGGGCCGTCGACGAGCGGCCGCGGCTTCTTCATGGAAGAGCGGTGCGTAGGTTGACGGCGCAGGAGCAGCGTGCGTGGCGGAGCTTTGTCCGCATGCATGAGAAGCTCATGGACCGGTTGTCTCGCTTGTTGCAGACGGAGTCCAACGTTTCGCCTGCAGACTTCGCCGTACTGGTCGAGTTGACGGACGTACCGGAGGGGCGGCGGTTTCTGGACATCGCCAGGGCGTTGGAGTGGGAGAAGAGCCGGATGTCCCATCACATCGCCCGGATGGTGAAGCGTGGACTGGTAGTCCGGGAGAGGAGTCCCGAAGACGGCCGTGGCACGTTCGTAGTTATCACAGACGAGGGGCGAGCGGTGATCGAAGCAGCCGTCCCACGTCATGTGGAGGCGGTGCGCAAGCTCTTCCTTGACCACGTCACGCCGTCGGAGCTGCGGTTGCTGGCTCGGATCTGCGAGCGTGTGGTGGAGAAGCTGGACGAGGAACCATCCTGTCTGGATCCGGTGGCCCGGCCTGCGCCATTTGGTCAGCACAAGCGTCGCCGCGGTGGTGGCTGAGAGCGGATTGAGCCTCATGAGGTTTGTGCGACTCGTCAACCAAGTCGTGTCTGCTCCGCTGGACTGGCCACGTCCAAGGTCGGCGGTGTGGCGGGCCAACGCCTCTACTTGTCGTGGCGCGGCGGTACGGGGTGCTTGCTCATGATCGACACGCGATTGAACGCGTTGATGGTGACCGCCACCCAGATCGCGGCTGAGATCTGGTCTGCGGAGAGAGCCTGTCGGGCGTCCTCGTAGGCGGATGCCTGGGTCGTGGCGTTCGCCGGATCGGTTGTGGCCTCGGCCAGCGCCAGGGCGGCGCGCTCCGAGGGAGAGAACAGGTCGGTGTCCCGCCATGCGCTCAGGGTTGCGAGTCTCTGCGGTGATTCACCGATGCGCAGGGCCGCCCTGGTGTGCGCGTCGAGGCAGTAGGCGCAGCCGTTGAGTTGCGATACGCGGACGTTGATCAGTTCCACGGTGATGCGGTCGAGCCCGGCCTCGGAGGCTGTTGCCCGGACCGCCTCCGAGACCTGCACCAGGGCATGGAAGGCCTTGGGGCTCTGTTTGTCGATGAAGATCCTGCGGGGTGGGGGGCTGTGGGTCTGGTTGCTCACGTCGGGCCTCCTTCGGGCCACGCTCACAGTGGCCCTCGTCGGTGCGGGTGCTGTCGCCTTCGGCCTGCCTTCGTGGCATCATAGTTGATGTGACAACCAGACTGGGGAGGTGTTCCCGTTGAGCAATCCGGAAGGCGATGTCGAGGCTCTGCGCTGCGGTGTGCTCGTCGAAGGCGACCGGTCGGCCGGAGCCGGCCGGGTCGATGTCCTGACGGCGCGTGACGTGCCCCTCGGTGGTCCACGTGCGATGCGCGTGCGGCGGACGCTGCCCCAGCGGGCGCGCACCCTCATCGGTGCCTGGTGCTTCGCCGACCACTACGGGCCGCACCAGGTCGCCGAGTCGGGCGGTATGGACATGCGCCCGCATCCGCACACCGGGCTGCAGACGGTGAGCTGGCTGTTCAGCGGAGAGATCGAGCATCGCGACACGCTGGGCACCCACTCCCTGGTCCGGCCCGGCGAGTTGAACCTCATGACCGGCGGATACGGCATCGCCCACTCGGAAATCTCCACGCCGGACACCAGGGTCATCCACGGCGTCCAGTTGTGGGTCGCGCTGCCCGAGGAACACCGCGACGCCGCCCGGGACTTCCAGCACTACGTGCCCGAACTCGCGCAGGTCGAAGGGGCCGAAGTCCGGGTCTTTCTGGGCTCGCTCGCCGGCCGGACCTCCCCCATCCGGGCGTTCACGCCGCTGCTCGGCGCCGAGATCGTCATCGAACCCCGCGTGGCGCTCACTCTCGCCGTGGACACGGCTTTCGAGCACGGCCTCCTCGTGGACAGCGGGGACATCCGCCTGATCGACACGGTGCTGCGGCCTGCCGAACTCGGCTACGTCCCTCGCGGCGCGGACACCCTGACGATGGTGAACGAGACCGACGCCCCGGCGCGGGCCATCCTCCTGGGAGGACCTCCCTTCGGGGAGGAGATCGTCATGTGGTGGAACTTCATCGGTCGCAGCCACGAGGACATCGTGAAGGCCCGCGAGGACTGGGAAGCCTCCTCCGAACGCTTCGGCGTCATCGAGGACTCTCCCCGAGGCCGCCTTCCCGCGCCGGCCCTGCCGAACGCCGTCATCACACCGCGCCGCAACCCACCGACCCGCTGACCCCCCTTTGCGAAAGGCACACCATGAGCGAGTCCTCCACCACCACGGTCGTCGAGCGTGCAGACGCCGATCGCCGGTACGAGATCCTGGTCGACGGCCGACGTGCCGGTCTGACCGCCTACCGTGACCTGGGCGTGCAGCGTGTCTTC
The DNA here is from genome assembly GCF_052245395.1 of Streptomyces sp. 4N124. NCBI lineage: Bacteria > Bacillati > Actinomycetota > Actinomycetes > Kitasatosporales > Streptomycetaceae > Streptomyces > Streptomyces sp. 4N124. Next base: position 18,772 of record NZ_JBQQBS010000003.1, on the reverse strand, counting down.
TTCCACACGGAGGTCGACGAGGCCTTCGCCGGCCAGGGGCTGGCCTCGCAGCTGGTCCAGCAGGCACTCGTCGACGTGCGCGCATCCGGAATGCGGATCGTCCCGGTCTGCCCGTACGTCGCCAAGTTCCTCAAGCGACACGACGAGTTCGCGGACATCACCGACCCCGTCACACCTGATGTCCTGCGGTGGCTGAGGGCACAACTTGGCTGAGTATCCATTGTCCGTCTCGGCCTGGCCGGCGGCGGCAGCTCGTCGGTGGTGATGCGGGCGCCACGAATTCGTAGCGCGCAGAGGTTGCCCGCGCCCCTGGAGGTTGACAGCCTCCCCCTGAGCAGTTGACACCATGCGGCAAATTGACACCAAGTGACAGCAGTGTTTGAGTTCTCGCGGTTGTCGCGACGCGCCGGCTCGTAGGGATGGCTCGTGCGTGGCGCGGGACGCGCGGCGGTGAGGGACAGCGGGATGACGCTGGACGACGCCGCATACGTACTACTTCAAGATGTCCCGGCCGGTCGTCGTGGTCCGGCAGCAGGCCGGAACCTGGTGAGGAGGGCGATGGCGACGGCGACGTACCCCACAGTTCTTCACCGCTCCGGCGGCGCAGCAATCGTCAGGCCGATGAGACAGAGCCCTTCGGCCGTGGAGCGGTTCGGGCGGTTAAGACCGCGCTCCATGCGAGGGCGACCGATCGACGGCAGTTCACAAGGTTGGAAGATACGGAAGTACCTACGCCCATGTCTGTCGACTCCCATGGAAGCGTGCTGGCCGCACTGCGGAGAGAATCCTTCACCGGGCGCGCCGCCGAACTGCGGCTGCTGCGGGAGCTGATGCGCAACGAGGCCCGGGGCTGCTTCGTGGTGTGGCTGCACGGCATGGGGGGTGTCGGCAAGAGCACCCTGATGCTCCGGTTCGCAGACGAGGCGCGGATGCAGGGCACGATCGCACGCACGATCGACATGCGCTGCACGGATGCGACACCGGATGCCTTCCTGGCCGCGCTGGAGGCGCAGGGACCGCCGGAAGAGGCGCAGTTGCTGCTGATCGATTCCGCGGAGTCGCTGGGTCCGCTGGAGTGGTGGCTGCGCGAGGAGTTCCTGCCCCGTATGCCCACGCACCTGCTCGTCCTGGTGGGCTCGCGCCGGCCCCCGGAGACCGAGTGGCGCACCGACCCGCAGTGGTGGCACGCGCTGCGCAGCGTGCGGCTGTCGGGCATGGACGACGCCGAGGCGTTCCTGCTCCTGCGCAACCGGGATGTGCCGGAGTCCTCGGTGGCCGACATCGTACGGGCCTCGCACGGACTGCCGCTCGCTCTGGTGCTCTTCGCCGACGCCAGGGAAGCATCCGCGGGGACAGCCGGGCCGAGCGGCGAGCGGGAGCTGTACGACTCGCCCGACCTGGCACGGGAGCTGTTGAGGCTGCTGCTGCGGGAGACCCCGTCACCGGCCAGGTCCGACGCGCTCCAGGTACTGGCGCTGGCCCGGGTCACCACCGAGGAACTGGTCCGGCGCACCCTGGATGTGCCGGTGGCGGAGGCCCAGCTGCTGTTCGCATGGCTGCACGGACTGTCGTTCGTGGACAGCACCGCCGCCGGTCTCATACCGCACGGGCTGGTGCGAGAAGCGCTGCTGGTCGATCTGCGCTGGCGCGATCCGGAGAAGTACGAGCGCCTGTTCCGTCGGCTGCACGCGCATCTGGCAGAACGGCTGACCCAGCGCACCGGTGGCCGTTGGGCGTTCGGTGCCGGCCTCGCCCACCTCGGGAGGGCGAGTTCCGTCGTCCGCGAGGCGGCGGACTGGAGCGGTGCGGACCGTTTCCAGTTACGGTCCGCACTCTCGAAAGACCTGCACCCGGTGCTGGCTGCCATAGAGAAGGAGCACGGTGCCGCTGCCGGCCGTCTCGCCCGGCAGTGGTGGGACCGACAGCCCTCGGCGTTCGTCGTCGTTGAGGACGACCGTGGTGACCTCGTCGGCACACTCGTGGCGCCCTGTCTGGAAGCGGGTGCCACGAACCTGCCCGGCGATCCGGTCGCGCATGCCGCGCTCGAACACATGAAGGGCCGGTCGTCATCGCTGCGACGCACGGAGCGACTGCTGCTGGGGCGTTGGAGCACCGGCAGCGCGGTGGCGACGTGCTTCGCTCTCACCACCTTGTGGGCGACCACGCCAGGTCTGGCGGTGAGCTGGACCTGCGCGGCACGGGAGCAGGAGGAACTGTCGCGGCTCCTCAGTCTGTACGACCAGCAGCCCGGGGAGACGGTCACCTGCGCGGACGGTGAACCGATCCTCTCGTTCGTGCGGGACTGGCGCAGCATGCCGTTCGCCCGCTGGGCGGAGGCACTGAGCATCCGGCTGCTGGCCGACGAGCCCGCAGTGGCCTCCGCTCCGGCCGCCGAGCCGGCGGCACCCGCCATGCCGTGGCCGGAGTTCGTGGGTGCCGTCAAGTACGCCTACCAGAAGGTCTCGGAGCCGGAGCAGCTGGCGCACAGTGCGCTTCTGCGTACCGGGCTGGTGGCGTCCGATGCCGGCCCCGCCGAGCTGCGCCAGGTACTCACGGAGACCGTGGCGCAGTTGCGGGCGCAGCCCGGCCGGCGGCAGTTGGCCGACATCCTGGAGATCACCTATCTGAGCGGGCCACGCAGCCAGCAGGCCGCGGCCAACCGGGCGGCGCTGTCCTTCAGCACCTACCGGCGTCGGCTGTCCGCCTCGCTGGTGAAGGCGGCGGAACTGCTGCGGGAGCGCGAGCTGTACGGTCCGGTGCCGCGATGAGCCGGATCAGGCCCGGTCCGCCCGCTTCGCGTACCGGCGGCGGTCTTCGTGTCCCGGGACCGGCCTCGCGCGGCCCCCCGGTGCCCGGTTGCCCGGATAGGGATCCGAGAGCCGCGTCCGGGGCGGAAACGGAGCGGGCGGGACGGACGCTTCGGCACACACACCGTTGAAGCCTCTGCGAGTTGGGAACCGCATTGACTGAAATCGACCAGGACGAAACGAAACGGCGGCAACGGGCACGGTTCGCCGACGCATTGACGACCAGTGCCCAGCAGCCGGGAGAGCGCTCCCGCATGGGGACCCGGGTCGCCGGCGCGGTCGCCGTGCTGGCACTCGCCGCGGGCGCCACCCTGGGGGTGGGCGCGTGGCGCAGTTACCAGGCCGACGAGGAGGCGCAGAAGGCGGAGCTGGCGGCCGAGCAGGCCGCGGCCCACGAGAAGCTCACCAGATCCCCGTCGCCGTCCACCGAACCGAAGGTGACGAAGGAGGAGACGGAGACGAAGAAGGAGACGGTGACGGAGCCCGGCACGAGCGTCGAGCGACGGGTGCCCGACCCCGTCGTCATTCCGTCGGCCTCTCCGACGAAGAAGCGGACTGAGACGCGGGCGGAGGACGTGGCCAAGGCCGAACTGCAGAAGCTGACGGCCGTCTCTCGCACGGTGCTGCTGAAGAACGTGTTCACCGGGCTGTGCGCCGATATCCCGTTCAACGAAGCGGGCAAGAAGGGTGAGGAGGTCAACCAGTACTACTGCGACGGCACCGACCAGGACAACCAGCTGTGGAGGATGACGTCCCCTCGTCCCGACGCGGGCCCTGGCGGCAGGGATCTCGTGCAGTTCGCCAATCTGAAGGACGGTCTGTGCATCGACCTGCCGACCCGCGGGGGACAGCCTTCGGGGACCGGGCTCATGGAGGCCCACTGCACCGGAACCATGGGCGACAACCAGCTGTGGTGGTTCGATCCGGCCGGGGACGGCAGCGTCATGATCCGCAATTACGCCAGCAACCACCTGTGCCTCATGGTCAATGGAGCGGGCGCCGAGAAGAAGGAGCCGGACCAGCGGCTGGTGATCGGCTCGTGCGGTTCGCCGGACGACACCCGCTGGCGACTGATCGAATGACCCCGGCCGGCTGACACAGTCCGGGTGACCGCTCCAAGTCCGGGCGGGAGACGGCGTCCCCAGGCGCTCGGCTGGGGTTTCCAGCCGAGCGCCTTGCGTGGTCCGCCGGTGCGTTCGGCGGCGACGGTGTCCAGGTCCTTTGGGGCGGCACCCGTCGGGCCGGAGGGTGCCGTGAACTCGGTCCGCGCACCGTAGAAGATCTGGAAGTGACGTAACTTACCGATTAGGCCAATGAGTTCAGTTCGCTACAGTCATGCACAGAAAATCGCTCACCTGCTGAAGTGGGCCGCCGGATGGCAGGGAGACCTGAGAGGGGAGAGCGCGTGGTCCTACTCTCTCCGGCTGGGTGGTTCACATGCTCTGCTCAACGGGTGGATGAATAACGCCAAGTTGACGTCCACCCTCACCCAGGAAGAACGGGACCTCATCAACGCGGCTCGCCAGGCGTCGAAGCACAGCAGGGCGAGAAGAGGATTCAAAGACGACAGGCAGATGGAACGGACCCGCTAGGCCCATCGCCGCCGCCTCCGTCGGCAGGTTGTCGTGGAATTGCCGCTGACGCTGCGTACCAGACTGCCCATGAACGACAGGATGTGCGGATTCGCTTTTGCTGTGCAGCCCCAATGTCGTTGTTTCGGCCATTTTGCAGCCCGGCTTGGCCGGGGTGCGAAGGTCTATGCGACCGCGCGTCGCCGCCCTCCTCCTCTTTCGAGCAGCCCTTGAGCACTCGCGCGCGCATCAACTCACACGTGGTCAGCACGGCCGGGGCGAGGCGAAGGCGCGAGGCCCGGGCGCACTGGGCACGTCCCACTTGTTGTGTTCAGAAGGTGCCCAGGTTCTGCTCATCTGGCCCGGTCATCGTTGCGGCGATGTTTGACTACGGGACAACGGTCGAGAAGGGCGGATTCCACTCATGGCTGTCGAGCCTTCCGTAAGCGTCGGTGGTGTGACGTACCGGGTGACACCGGAGTACCTGGCTGAGGCCTCCACCAATACGGCTACCACGGCGACTGAGATCGCCGGGCAACTGGCCAATCTGAAGGTCTATGTGACCAGCCTGGAGCAGAGCTGGCAGGGCATAGCCCAGGCCGAGTTCCAGAACTTGATGGCGAGGTACGACGTTTATGCCCGCATGCTCAACGACGCCCTGGACGGAATCTCCAAGGGACTTCAGGGCAACTATGTGAATTACAAGGACACCGAGCAGCAGAACCTGAACAACCTCACCCAGCTGGGTGAAGACGTTCCGAAGCCCCCGAGCGGCACGAACTTCAACTGATCCGCAGGCTGATCCATCCGCGTATCCAGCCGATTCATCCGCGCTTTCATCCGCAGGACCGGGCGCGTTCGAGGAGCGTTTCATGGCCAACATCGACGGCACGCCGATCTACGTAGGCGAAGGGCTCGAGGCCGCGGGCAGCACCATCAATGCCAGAGCCGGAGAGATCACCACAGAACTACAGCTGCTGAAAAACAAGTTGTCGCCGCTGGTCGACGCGTGGCGGGAGAGCGAGGCCGCCACCTATTACCAGGACATGCAGAACGGGTGGGACCTGGCGGCCAACGGCCTCTTCGGAGAGGACGGCGTGCTGGGTCGAATTGCCCACGCCATGAATGTCAACTGGAACAACTACAGCGACGCCGAGTGGTCGAATGTGTCCACCTGGCGGCAGTGAGGCACCGCATTCCTCACCCCATCTCTTTGCGGCTCCCCTCTCCGAACACCGAAGGAAACGTCCGTGCCCGATGAACGCTGCCGGATCACCGTGGTCGGCGAACGCAGGCAGGTCGACCTGGCACTCCCAGCCCAGGCCCCGATCGCCGAGTACGTCCCGCGACTCGCCACCCTGTGCGGCCAGCCCGAGTCCGAGGGCATGCCTCCGGTCTGGACACTCGAGCCGTCGGGAGGTTCCCCGATGGCCCCCGGCGACACGCTGTCGGGGGCAGGCATCGTGGACGGTGCCACCTTGTACTTGCGCGACCAGCGGGCCGCGGAGCTGAGCGAGCTGACCGTCACCGACCTTGACGAACAGATCGCGAACGCCCGCGAGGACGGCGGCCTGTGGAGCGCCCGCCGGCGTGCCCAGAGCGTTCTCGGCGCCGGTCTGGTGGTCATGGTGATCCCGGCCGCCTGGCTCGGCGCGTATCGGATCGCGGGCGTGGCCGTGCTGTTCTTCGTACTGGCCGCGCTGTGCTCGGCGCTGCTCGCCTGGTACTCCGAGCGCAAGAACTGGCCGCTGCCGCGTCCGGTGCGCCAACTCCTCGCGCTGGCCGCCTGCCCGCTGCTGGCCTGTGCCGGCCTGGGAGCGCCGGTCCATGGCCCGGTGGTCACTCCGCTCTTGGTGATGGGCACCGCGGTGATCGGCGCGCTCGCCGGAGTGGTCGCCTTCCCGGCTCCTGCCACGGTGGTGCTCCAGACTCTGACGCTGGTGACCACGCTGTTCGTGGCACCGCTGGTCGTGCTGGACGCGAGTCTGACCAGCTCGGCGGCGGTGGTGGCCCTGGTGCTGTTCGTGCTGACAGGGCTGCTGCCCCGGATCACCAGCCAGATCGCGGTGCTCGTGCCCGATGGTCCGGACACCGGCGCCCCCGCCCTGGGCAGCGCGGACGTCGCCGCCGTCGTCCGCCGGGGCAATGGGCTGCTCACCTTCCTCAGCATCGTCACCGCGACCGTCCTCACGGCCGCTCTGCTCACCTTGACCACCTCACGGGACGTGTACGCCCTCTTCCTGGTGGCCTGCGTCAGCGTCGGGCTGCTGCTCCAGGCCGGCTCGGTGCGCGTGCTGTCCAGCGTGATCCCGCTGCTGTCCGCCGGAGTGCTGGGGCTGCTCGCGCTGGCCGTGCGGGTGCCCGAGTACCTCTTCGACTCGCGCACCGCGGGCCCGCTGGCCGCGTTCGCGGCGGGTACCGTCCTGGTCGCCTGCGGGCTGTTCCTCGCCTTCGGCGCGGCCCTGCGTCCCATCGAGCCGGAGCGGCCCACCTGGCCCGGGGCCGTCGTCACCGCTCTCGTCGTCGCCGCCCTGCCACTGACCGCCGGTGTCTTCGGCCTCTTCGGCTGGCTGGCCAACCTCGGCGGCGACCTGTGACCGAGAGGCGGACCGGTCGACCATGCGTGGGGTGAACTCGGTCGCACAGCGTGTGGCACTGGGCAGTTGGGGCGCGCACCGCTCCATCGGTGCGGCCGTCAGGGACGCCAAGCCCGGCGGGGTGATCACCGTGCAGGCCGGGACGTACACCGAGGGCCTGGTGCTGGACAAGGACATCGTCCTGGTCGCCAAGGGCACCGTACGGCTGGTCGCGCCGCGCGGACCGGCTGTCACCGTGCACTCGGGCCGCGCCGAACTGCGCGGGTTCACCCTCGTCTCCCCGGCGCCCCGGGAGGCCGCGGTGCTGCTGCGCGGCGGTGAACCGGTGCTGCGGGACTGCGAGATCACCGGCGGTCGCGTCGAGGTCGCCGCCGCGGCGGCTCCGTTGCTGAGCGGCTGTTCGGTGCGGCAGGCGGAGGGCATGGCGGTGCGTCTGACGGGCACCAGCCGCACCACGCTGGAGGCCCTGACGGTCGGCGGCTGCACCGGGGACGGCGTGGTCGTCGAGGACGAGGCGGCCCTCGAACTGACCGACGCGCTCGTGGACGGCGTCGCCGGACGCGGCATCGTGGTGACCGCCGGGGCGCACGCGGCTCTGACCCGCTGCGAGATACGCGGCAGCGGCGGCGCCGCCGTCCTCGTGGACGGACACGCCTCCGCGTCGCTGCGTGAATGCCGCCTGTACGAGGCGGGCGGTCAGGGGGTCTGGGTCCGCGGCACGGCGGGCCGCCCTCCGGGCCCGCAGCGCCACCGGCGGTGGGACGTCGGTCCCTCCGGCGAGGACCAGAACCCGGTGGCGGCCTCCTCCTCGGCCGATGCCGCAGGCCGCTCCGCCGACAGAACCCAGGGCGTACGGCTGCACGACTGTGAGATCTTCCGCACCGGACGCTCCGGTGTACTGGTGGAGGACGCAAGCGCGATCGTTGTGGACGGCTGCCACGTGCACCACACCGCTGGTGCCGCGGTGCTGGTCACGGGAGAGGCCGTCGCGGAACTGGTCTCCGTCCGGGCCGTGGACTGCGTGGACACCGCGCTGGTCGTCAGCGCGACCGGGAACGCCACCGCGCGCGACTCCACCTTCGCCCGCACCGGTGCCAACGGGCTGTACGCGACGGGCGAGGCCGAGGTCTCACTGACCGGATGCACCGTGCGGGAGACCGCCTACACGGCCATGCATCTGGGCGGCTCGGCGCGGGTCAACGCACGGGACTGCGCGATCGGTGGCACCCCCGAGCACGGTGCGCGTGTCACCGAGCGGGCCGAACTCCTGGCGGAGCGGTGCGAGGTGACCGACGTCGAGCTGACGGGGCTGTGTGTGGAGGGCGGCGACGCGGCCCTGCGCGACTGCCGGATAGAAGGCGACCGCGACGGCGTACGCCTGATTACCACCCACCGGCCGCTGCTGGCGGACTGCGCCGTCACCTCCATCGGTGAGACCGGTGTCCGGGTCGGCCGGGACACGGGCGCCCTGCTGGAGAACGTGACGATCACCGGTGCCACCACAGGCCTGCTCCTGGAGGTGGACAGCACCGTCCTTGTGGAGGGCGGAGCGGTACGCGAGTCCCGGGGCAGCGGCGTCGTCGTGTACGCGGGCGCTCGTCCCACGGTCCATGGCCTCACGGTCGCGTCCGCAGCCAAGAACGCGCTGTACGTCGGCGACGGCGGCGAAGGCGGCTACGACGACTGTCACTTCACCGGGAGCCGTTTCCCCGCCGTCTACGCCGGTGCCAGCTCCCGGATCGTGCTGCGCCGCTGCGCCGTGGACGGCACCGAGACGGACCTGCTGCGGGACGAGGAGGCCGAGGTGTACGCGCAGGATTGTCATGTCGAGGATGTCGCCGATCCGGTGCTGCCGACCTTGCCGCCCCCGGCGGCGAAGCAGGGGAGTACTCCGATGCCCGGCGTCCGTAGGGCGGTGGGCACCAGCGGCACCGCGGGGGAGGGCGAGCAGGACCCCGAGGCTTCCGAGGCGGCCGCGGCGAAGCTGGAGGAACTCCGCGCGGAGCTTGACCAGTTGGTCGGCCTGGAAGGTGTCAAACGCGACGTGGTCACGCTCACGAAGCTGATGCAGATGGTCAAGGCCCGCCAGGACTCCGGGCTCGCCCCGCCACCGCTGAGCAGGCACCTGGTCTTCGCGGGGAACCCCGGCACCGGCAAGACCACCGTGGCCCGCCTCTACGGCGGCTTCCTGGCGGCGCTCGGTCTGCTCAGCCGCGGTCACCTGGTCGAGGCCGACCGGGGAGACCTGGTCGGGGAGTACGTCGGGCACACCGCGCCCAAGACGACCGCCGTCTTCCGGCGCGCCCTGGGCGGGGTGCTCTTCATCGATGAGGCGTACTCCCTCGTGCCCCAGGGCCAGTTCACCGACTTCGGCTCGGAGGCCGTCTCGACGCTGGTGAAACTGATGGAGGACCACCGTGACGAGGTGGTCGTCATCGTCGCCGGATACCCGAACGAGATGAACCGGCTGCTGGAGTCCAACGCCGGCCTGGCCTCACGCTTCACCCGCACCCTGCACTTCGACGACTACTCCTCGTCCGAGCTGGTGCGCATCGTCGAACACCAGGCCGACAGCCACCAGTACACCTTCGCGCCGCAGACCACCGCCGCGCTGCACGACTACTTCGAGATGCTGCCGCGCGGCGGACAGTTCGGCAACGGACGCAGCGCCCGGCAGGTCTTCCAGCGGATGACCGAGAGGCACGCGCAGCGCGTGGCCGAACTCGGTCTGAGCGCCGTAGATCTCGCATCCGCCGACGAGGAACTGCTCACCACTCTCCTGCCCGTGGACCTCCCCCCGGAAGAGGTTCTCTGAGCAGGACGGCGCGGCAGGACGCCAGAGGACTTCGGACCGGGTGAAAGACAGGTGTCTCCCAGATGGCAGAACAAAGCACGCAGGACTGGCTCGCGAACCTCGCGGCCCTGAAGGAGGCGATCGGCGCTGTGGGGCGGGAGTCGGCGGAGATCACGACCGGCATGGCGTCGATCGCCACCAAGATGAACGACATCGGCACCTCTTGGAACAGCCCGTCCTACGCCACGTTCGACGACATCAAGTCGTGGTTCCTGACCTGCCAGCACGACCTGGAAGCACTGATGGAGGACATCCTCCGCCGCATGAACACCACTTACTCGAACTACCACAACGCGGAGGGCACGAACTACGACAACGTCACCGACGGGCCGACGGATGGCTGAGCGGCGCCCCGCTCCGCACTTGCGGAACGGGGCGGCGCGGCCTGTCGGTTCGGGCCTAGGCCGGAGGAGCGGGAAAGCGGGATTTGCGGTCGGCCTCCGCGTAGACCTGTCCGGAGTGGTTGAGCAGCGCGATGTACTCGCCCAGTTTCTCGATCGTGGCGCCGACCTCAAGCAGCGCGCGCTCCATGGCCGGGTTCATCTCGGCGGCGAACGTCTCGCCGGTCGCGGCGAACGGGTTGGCAATGGACTCGCCTTCCTGCGGGTCGTACGACATCGAATTACTGTTGTCTCCCCCTCTCTCGTACCTGTCCGTGGCGCCCTGTCCGAAGACGGTGTCCTTGACGGCTGCGACCAGGGCGCGGACCTCCTCGTACTTGTCCACGGCGCCGCGTGCCTCGGTGAGCATCGACTTCTCCGCGGTGCGCAACGCGCCGAGGTCGACCCTCAGATCCCCGGAGGGTTCCTTGATCTCCTCCGGCGGCGGTCCGTCCCCGCCCCCCGACAGGTCCGTCGGGTCGATGTTGAAGGAGGGCGGCACGTCCCAGGCGACCTCTGGATCCGGTACCAGGTGGCTGAGGTCCTTGCCGTTGTCCTCCGAGGGATCGGCGGCCTCGTCGCCGTCCTCGTCCACCATCTCCGGCTCGGGAAGCGGTGTTTGGTCGTACTGCGAGTCGATCGGTTCGGTCACGGTGTCTCCTTCGTCTTCTCACGCGTCGAGAACCGCCGCCAGGTTAACCACTTATGTGATGAATTGTCAGTACGGTCCCCCTATCGCACCCTTGAGGGGATCACCCCATACCTCCCGGATCACCGGATCATCACCCGAGGAAGGCGAGTCATGGCTGACAGCGAAGCCGCCAACTACGACATCTCCGTCATCGATGTGTCCCCGGCCGGCCTGGACGTCACGGCCAAGGCGCTGGTCGCACTCTCCAACTCCGTCGCCGAGCGCATCGGCACCATCCACACCACGCTGAACGGGCTGCGCGTGGCATGGCAGGGCCAGGCCGCCTCGGACGCCGAGAAGGTGCAGAACGAGTGGACGCGGGTCATGACCGAGCTGTTCGGCACCGAGGAGGACCCGTCCCTGGGGGTCCTGCCCGCGCTGGCGGACGGAGTCGGCATGGCCTGGGGCAACTTCAGCGCGGCCGAGCAGGGCGTCACCAAGATCTTCACCGAGTTCCTCACCAACCTGACCGCGACGGGCAGCGGCGGCGGTGATCCCGAGGAGGTCACCGACACCAACCGGACAGCGGTCACTATGACCTTCCCCTACTGAGTACCGCCTTCTCCCACTCCCCGTGTCCAACACCCCGAAGGCAGCTAGGCAGTCACCGTGAGTCGAATCCCGTTCCACCGCCCCGTCCGGATGGCGCCCCCACCGGTGCCGGAGGGCATGACGAAACTGGCCTCACCGCCCCAGAAGCCCCAGCCGCAGGGCGCGGCCGGATGGCTGATGCTGCTCCTGCCGCTGCTGTCCAGCGTGAGCATGGCCGCGTACATGGTGGCCTACGGCAAGGCATGGATGATCCTGCTGGGGTTCGCCTTCGTCGTGGTGTCCGTGGGCATCACCATCGGTGTGCGGATGCAGCTGCGGAGCAGTCGGCGCCGCAACCAGTTCCGGCAGCGGGAGCGGTACCTGGAGTACCTGGCCGGTGTACGCAAGCGGGCTCAGCTGAGCAGGGTCGGCCAGAAGGCCGCCGACGCCTGGCGGCATCCGCACCCCGAGCGGCTGTGGGCGATAGCCACTCAGCGGCGCCGGGTGTGGGAACGCCGCCCCGGTGACACCGACTTCCTCCAACTGCGGCTCGGCACCGGCACGGTGCCGCTGGCCGACGCGCTGCGCGTCCCGGAACAGAGCGATCCGACCATCGAGGTCGACATCGAGTGCCAGCACGCCGCCGCCGAACTCGTCGAGGCGCACAGCACGGTGGACGGCCAGGCCGCCTGGCTGGACCTGCGGGCGTCCGGCGTGGTCAGTCTGCTGGGGCCGCGTCCGCGCACCCGTGAGCTGGCCCAGACCCTGCTGCTGCAGCTCTCGGTGCTGCACGCCCCCGACGACGTGCGGGTCGCGGTCGTCACCGGCGGCAACTCCGCCTGGGACTGGGCGAAGTGGCTGCCGCACACCCAGGACCCCGACCCGCGGACACAGAGCCGAGAGCAGGAGGTCGTTCCCCTGCTCGCCGACGACCTCGCCGGACTCCACGATCAACTGCGGGCCGCCCTCGACCAAGCGGTCGCGGCCCGCGCCGAACGCAACGGCCGTCTCATCGCCCAGCGTGACAGCGGCCCGCGCCGCCACCTGGTCGTCTTCCTGGACGACTACGAGCCCGGGGCCTCCTGGGCCCGTTCCGCACTCCTGGCCGACCTGTTCACCGAGGCGGGACCCGACCTGGGGGTGCACGTGGTGTGCCTCGTGGAGGAGGAGGGCTCCGAACCGGGCCGGGTCGACGTACGTGCCCGTACGGACGCACGCGGCGGACTCGTCCTGGAGGGACGCATGCCGGGCCTGTACGCGGCGATCGAGAGGGGTGCCGTCGACGAGCCAGCGCCCGCCGTCCTGGCGGCCACCGCACGTGCGTTGGCGCCGCTGAGGCTGTCCGGCGAACGCGAACAGGTCCTCGCCGAGGACGTCTCCCTCTCGGGGATGCTCGGCTTCGCGGACATGGCGGCCTTCGACCCGGCCGCCAGGCGGCGCAGCCCCGACGCGAAGAACCTTCTCAGCGTCCCCATCGGGGTGACCGGCACCGGCGAACCGCTGCACCTCGACCTCAAGGAGTCGGCGCAGGGCGGTATCGGCCCACACGGGCTGGTCGTCGGCGCCACCGGGTCCGGCAAGAGCGAGCTGCTGCGCACCCTCGTCACCGGTATGGCCATGGTGCACGCGCCGGAGCACCTGGCCTTCGTCCTCGTCGACTTCAAAGGCGGCGCCACTTTCGCGGGCGTCACCGAACTGCCGCACGTATCCGGCCTGATCACCAACCTCGCCGACGACCTCGCACTGGTCGACCGGATGCGCAAGGCCCTGCAGGGCGAACAGCAGCGCCGGCAGCGCATGCTGCGGGAGGCCGGGAACGTCGACTCCGTGCGCGAGTACCAGCTCCGTCAGGCCGCCGGTGGCACCGACGTCAACGGCAAACCGCTCGACCCCCTGCCCTACCTGTTCATCATCGTCGACGAGTTCGGCGAGCTTCTCTCGCAACGGCAGGACTTCATCGACCTGTTCGTCCAGATCGGCCGGGTCGGGCGCTCGCTCGGCATGCACCTGCTGCTGGCCACCCAGCGCCTTGAGGAAGGCAGACTGCGCGGCCTGGAGTCCCATCTGTCCTACCGGATCTGCCTGCGGACCTTCAGTGCCGCCGAGTCCCGTGCCGTCATCGGCACCGCCGACGCCTACGCGCTGCCTCCCATCCCGGGCTCCGCCTATCTGAAGGTCGACGAGTCGGTCTACGAGCGCTTCCGCGTCGCGCACGTGTCGGCGCCCTACCGCGAGCAGGACTCCGACGCCGCTGCCGTGGTCGCCGAACCGGTTCCCTTCGCCGTGCACGGAGACCTCGCCCCGCTCGCCCCCGAGGAGAGCGAGGCGACCCGCTCGGAGTGGACCCCGGACGGGGGCGCGACCGAGCTGCAGATCGCGGTCGAGCGACTGGTGAACAAGGACGTCCCGGGCCACCAGGTGTGGCTCCCCCCGCTGCCCGCGCACTTCGCCCTCAGCTCGCTGCTCGGTGAGCCGGAGGTGGACCCGGAGCTGGGCCTGCGCTGCTCCCTGTGGCCCTACGGGGGCCGGCTGGTGTTCCCGATCGGCGTGATCGACGTGCCCGTGCGCCAGGAACAGATCCCCCTCACGGCGGATCTGACGGGACGACAAGGGCACATCGCGCTGGTGGGCGCCCCGCAGAGCGGCAAGTCGACCTTCCTGCGCACCGCGATGCTCAGCGCCATGCTCACCCACACCCCCGAGGAACTGCAGTTCTACGCCATCGACATGGGTGGCGGCTCGCTGCACGGACTGAGCGACGCACCCCATGTCGCCGGCATCGCGGGCCGCCGCGACGAGGAGCGGGTGCGCCGGGTGCTGGCCGAGGTCAGCCGACTGGTCACCGCGCGCGAGCGGATGTTCCGCGACCTGCGCATCCAGTCGGCGGCCGAACTGCGCACCCGCCGCGCCGAGGGCGACCTGCCCGAGGGCGTGCGGGCCGCGGACATCGTGCTGGTCGTCGACAACTGGGCCGCTCTGCACACCTCCGACGACAACGCCGTCACCACCCTCACCGACATCGCCGCCCGCGGCCTCGGTGTCGGAGTCCACCTGTGGCTGACCGCCAACCGGTGGGCGGAGATCCGCGTCGGCCTGCGCGACAACATTCCGGGCCGTCTCGAACTGTGGCTCAACGACCCCTCCGAGTCCGAGATCAGCCGCCCCGCCGCCCGTGCCCTGGGCCAGAGCGTTCCAGGCAGAGGGCTGGCCTCACCCGGCCTCACCCACCACATCGCGCTGCCCCGGCTGGACGGCGTGGACGGCACGGACGGCATCGCCGACGCCGAGCGCCGGCTGGTGTCCAGGATCGCGCAGAGCTGGCAGCGGCCCGCGGCCCCGGCGCTGCGCGTACTGCCCGACCGGATCACCGTCCGCGAGTTGTCGCCGGCCGCGGCGCCGACGCCCGCCGAACGCTGGGAGGGCCACGGCGCCCCCCTCGGCGAACGCGAGGTACCCGTCGCGCTGCGCGAGTCCGACCTGGCTCCCGTCGGACTCGATCTGACCTCGAGCGACCCGCACTTCGTGGTCTTCGGCGACTCGGGATCCGGCAAGACCGCGTTCCTGCGTGCCTGGATGCGCGGTCTGGCCGCCCGCCACACCGCCCACGAGCTACGGTTCATGATCGTCGACTACCGGCACAGTCTGCTGGGCGTGGTGGCCGACGAGTACATCGGTGCCCGCGGCGGCAGCTCCGACCTGGTCGCCGGACAGGTCGGGGCCCTCGCCGAGACCCTGCGCTCCCGGATGCCTCCGGCCGACATCACTCCCACCCAGCTCGCCGAGCGCGGCTGGTGGCAGGGCCCCGAACTGTACGTCGTCGTGGACGACTACGACCTGGCGGCGGGCAGCATGGGACGCGGCCCGCTGGCTCCGCTGGCCGAGTTCATCCCGCAGGCGGACGAGCTGGGCTTCCATCTCGTACTGGCCCGCCGGGTCGGTGGCGCCGCGCGAGCCCTGCTGTCGGACCCGCTGCTGAGCAAGCTCAAGGAGATCGGCTCCGGCGGCCTGCTGCTGTCCGGCGACCACCGCGAAGGGGTCCTCATCAACGAGCAGCGCGCGTACCGCCGTCAGCCCGGCCGCGGGACGCTGGTCCGCCGGGGCCACGAGCCCACCCTCGTCCAGGTCGCCATGGACGAGCGGGACGTGTCGGCCGAGGAGTCCGCGGCGCCGTCCAGCACCGGTGCCGGTGATCGGCGGGGCGGCGAACCCCGCGCCGAAGACCCGCCCACGACGAGAGCACAGCCCGTGACCCGGACCTAGCCACCTGCACAGACCGCCCGGTGCGGCACCAGTCAGGCGACCGTCGAACACATCACGCCCAGGGAGGGCGGCCCCACCATGGAAGACGCGGAATCCGTACTCGGCGACATCAAGATCGAGGAGATGTACGCCCTGGGCAACGCCTGGATCCAGCTCGGTGACGCTCTTCACGAGCGCCGAGTCGCCGTCAACGGCCACGTCGACGGCATCGGCATGACCGGGGCGGCGGGCGATGAGGCGCGCCGGGCGTGGGAGGAAGGGCTTGCCCTGACCTTCGACGCCGCAGCCGAGAAGGCATGGACGATCGGACAGACGATCAACCGCTACGCCGACGAGTTGCACAAGGCGGCCGAGGAGTACGCGGAGCAGCTCAACGCCGCCATGTGGGCGAATATCCTGGGCGTCATCGCCGGGCTCGTCCTCATCGGCCTCGGCCCGCTCCTCGCACGGGTCCTGTCGATCGTCGGTTCGCTGCTGGCCAGGCTCATCCCCGTCGTGACCGCGATCGGGAGCCGGCTCGGCACCGTGGGGGGCGCGATCGCCGGCGCCACCGGGGGCGCCGTCGTCGGTGCGGGGGTCGAGGTGGCCTTCGACCTCGGTCTCGGCGCGCTGGGCGCCGAGATCGCGGGTGCCGACTTCGAGGTGAACTGGACCGTGGCCATCAGTGCGATCATCGGGGCGGGCTTCGGCGCGCACGGCGGCGGCATGATGGGCTGGCATTACGGCGGTGGGGGGCGCTCCTTCGTCCCCACGCCCACTCCTGGTGGCGACGCCCCGCCGGCGTCAGTGCCCCCCGGTGTCACCCCGTCCACCGTCAAACCCATACCGGGTGGCGGCGATGGGACGGTTCCGCCTCCGTCCCGGACGCCTGGCGGCGACCTCTCCCTGCCCACCCCCGACAGCCCGGGCAGGGGAGACGGATCGCTGGCTCCCCCTCCGTCCGGCGGCAGGGACGGCGTCTCCGTCAAGGACAGCCACCCCACCAACAGCGGCCCCGGCAACGGACGTTCGGGCGACCTCGGTCTGCCCGCCCCAGCGACGAGGACCGACGGTTCCTCCACGGCACCGCCCCCCACTCCGCTACCGGGCCGCGGGAACTCGGGGACGACGGAGACCCCCGGCTCGACTCCCCAGCCGGGCCCCGCCGGACGCGACAGCGTCACCACCCCTGCCCCGCAGCCGCCGGTCACCACGCATCCCGTCGGCTCCGGGGACGGGGCCGGCGTCACCCCGCCCGCCGGGAAGCGCCCCGATGGCCCCCCGGTCGCTCCGGACTCCCGGGTCACCCCGGACTCCCAGCCCGGTAGCACACCGCCCAGGAACCACGGTTCCGATTCGCCTGTCGCGTCCAGCAACCGGCCGCCGGGTAACCGCCCTGGCAGCCCGAACCGGTATGACGACTCGGTTGATTATGTGGGTGGTCCGCAGAACAACCCGCATCGGACGCAGGGGAACAAGCCGGGTGCGGCGGGGGAGTCTTCCAGGTCTGGTGGTTCGGATCCCATGGTGAATCCGGGGCAGCTGTTGGGGGATGGTCAGCGGGTCGAGCCGCGGGGGGCGGGGGGCAAGTCGGGTGCGGCGGGGGAGTCTTCCAGGTCTGGTGGTTCGGATCCCATGGTGAATCCGGGGCAGCTGTTGGGGGATGGTCAGCGGGTCGAGCCGCGGGGGCCGGGGGGCAAGCCGGGTGCGGCGGGGGAGTCTTCCAAGCCGGGTGGTTCTGGTGGTTCGGATCCTGTCGGTAACCTGCGCGCCGACAACGGCAGTGACAGTGTCACTTACATCACGACACACTCTTCGGGCGACCAGCCCGCCGGCCAGAGGAGCGCCCGGTCCGGCGGAGACGATGCTCGTGCGTCGTCGTCCCGCACCTCGCAGTCTTCCGGGAACGGTTCCAGGAACCTCAGCCCCGACGAATCGGGGCAGGGTCCGGCCGGCCGTGACGAAGGGCGCGACTTGTCCCCGGCTGAGGCCAGGAAGCCGGATGCCCAACTCGCGGATGCGCGCCGTGATGACGGCTCCGCCACCGAACAGCGGCCCGCCTCGGACCGGCCCGTCACGGACCCCCTCGTCTCATCGGGGCACCGCGGCTCCGGCATAACGGCCGGGGACAACGTCCGTCCGTCCTCGCCCGACAAGGCGCGGCCTTCTGGGAACGCCGCTGACTCGAAGGCCGAGCCCACGCGGCCGTCGTCGACAGGCGACACCGTCACCCACTCGGCCAGCACACCGGACGGTGACCGGCTCAGCGCACCCAGGGCAGGGAACGGCCCCGTCAGGGACGCGGACCGGTCGCCTGCGGAGGGTTCGGGAGCGGGTGGGAAGTCGTCGGGGAGTTCGCGTTCTGGTAATAGCCGGATTGTTGGGCTGAAGGACCTTGCGGACCGGTCGCCTGCGGAGGGTTCGGGGACGGGTGGGAAGTCGTCGGGGAGTTCGCGTTCTGGTAATAGCCGGATTGTTGGGCTGAAGGACCTTGCGGACCGGTCGCCTGCGGAGGGTTCGGGGACGGGTGGGAAGTCGTCGGGAAGTTCGCGTCCTGGTTATGACCGGCCCGCTGGGATCGCTGACTTTCCCGGTAGGTCGCCCGACGGTGACAGGGGTTCGGGTGCCGGTGGCGGTAACCTGCGCACCAATCGCGGCAGTAGCAGTACCACGCAAGTCGAGACACCGTCCCCGGGTAAGCGCCCTGGAGCTGGCAGGGGTGCTGGCCCCCGGATCGATACTCGGCCTGGTGCGGAGGACGGCCTTTCGTCCTCGTCCACCAAGGAGCAGTCCTCGGAGACGACAAGCCCGAAGTCGGACCAGAGCACGGCGGAGTCCACGTCGGCCCCCACCTCGTCGCGGCCGGAGTCTGGTGCGGGGTCGCCGAGTCCGTTCGCTGCTGACGGTGACAAGGGTTCGGGTGCCGGTGGCGGCAACCTGCGCGCCGACAACGGCAGTGACAGTGTCACTTACACCACGACACACTCTTCGGGCGACCAGCCCGCCGGCCAGAGGAGCGCCCGGTCCGGCGGAGACGATGCTCGTGCGTCGTCGTCCCGCACCTCGCAGTCTTCCGGGAACGGTTCCAGGAACCTCAGCCCC